>NZ_JANZMJ010000028.1:0-74402 GCF_025175645.1 Peribacillus aracenensis | reverse complement strand
ATGCGGTGGCAACCGTTGGGGCCAATAACACTTCCCTTAAAGGCCTGCCGGCTACATTGATGAAAGAAGCAAGTAATGTTCGCTATCTATCACACATCAAAGCCCTATTCAGCTTGGCTTATTAATTCATTATCGCCGTGACATGTTCACGTGTACATGCCTTTATTCCCATTTGGGAGTAAGGGCATTTTTCATTTCAGAAAAGGCGGGCACCCGTCGAGGGGTCCATTATGTTTGGAAAAAGTAAGCTCGTCGCTTATGGACTCGGTTAATGAATAGTCCAAGCATCATCAAGACGAGGAAATCACTATCATTTCAACAGTGGACTTCGATGTCATCGAGTAGGCGTTTTTCATCATTTAAAAGAATCCATTTCGAAAGATCGAAATGAATTCTTTTTTGCAGGGATATTTGAACTTACATTTTATTCGGCGCTGAAATTCCCAATAAACTTAGCGCATCCTTTAATACAACCGCCACGGAAAAAGCGAATGAGAGCTTCATTTGTTTGCATTCATCTTCAACTAAGACTTTGGTATGTGCATAATACTTATTGAATGCACGCGATAAATGCAAGCTGAATTTCGCGATTTGTGATGGGTCGGCTTGTTCAAATGATTTTTGGACAATGATCGGGTATTGCTCCAACAGCTGGATGACCGGCCACGCATATTCTCCTAAAGCTTCAAAAGTGAGGGACTGCTCTTTAAATTCACCTTTTTCAAGCAATGAGGAAATTCGCGCATATGTGTACTGTACATATGGACCCGTTTCTCCCTCAAAATTCATCATTTGCTCTAATGAAAAATCAATATCATTCATGCGGTTATTTTTTAGATCATTAAAGATGACCGCTCCGACACCAACCTGTCTTGCAACCAATTCCTTCTGTTCAAGCGCTTGATTTTTTTCTTCAATATTGCGCTTCGCAGTTTCGATTGCCTCTGCCAATACATCCGCAAGCAGCACGACTTTCCCTTTACGTGTCGACATTTTCTTGCCGTCTTTTAACATCATGCCAAATGCTACGTGCTGCAAATCTTTTGACCATCCATACCCCATTTTTTCAATGACATTAAAAAGTTGCTTAAAGTGCAGCGATTGTTCGTTTCCGACAACATAAAATGTTTTCTTCGCCCCGTACTGTTTTTTACGATACATGGCTGCAGCCAAATCACGCGTCGCATAAAGTGTCGCCCCATCGGTTTTCGTAATCAAACAAGGCGGCATATCTTCCAATTGCACGACATAGGCACCTTCGGATAGGGTAAGCAAGCCCTTTTCTTTTAGCTCCCCGACAACAGCATCCATTTTGTCATTGTAAAACGCTTCGCCGGCATAGGAATCAAAACGGATGCCCAATAAATCATAAATCGTCTCGAATTCTTTTAAAGACGCATCCCTGAACCATTTCCACAGAGCCAGTGCCTCCCCGTCCCCATCTTCAAGCGACTTGAAGCTTGCGCGCGCTTGTTCATTCAACGATTCGTCCGTTTCAGCTCTTTCATGGAACTTCACATAGATTTTCAATAATTCCTGAATCGGCGAAGCCTCGATTGCCTCTTTGTCGCCCCACAGCTTATACGCGACAATCAACTTGCCGAATTGCGTGCCCCAATCGCCTAAATGATTGATGCGCACGGCATCGTAGCCATTTTTTTCGGCAATGTTAGCCAGTGCATTCCCTATGACCGTTGAGCGTAAGTGCCCCATGGAAAAAGGCTTGGCGATATTCGGGGATGAGTAATCAATCACGACATTTTCCTGTACAGGCTGCACCGAACCATACTGATCCTTTTCTCTTAATATCGTTTGCAGCACGTTTTCCGTCACCACCTGTTGATTGACGAAGATATTCAGATAACCACCCACAACGTTCACTTCTTGGAGCAACTCACTGTTTAATTGTTGGGCTATTTCAGACGCAATCACTTGAGGTGATTTTTTGAATTTTTTTGCAAGAGTAAAGCACGGAAAGGCGACATCACCTAACTCCATCAATTTAGGCTTTTCCATTAATTTCTCTATTTCACTTGCTTGCATTTCATTGTTCAAAGCAGTTGAAATCAATTCTGCAATTGGCTTATTCATCGACATTTTCCCTCCTAAACAAAAAAGCCCCCGCCTCTAAATAAGAGACGAGAGCATGAATTCCCGTGGTACCACTCTAGTTGCCACAATTGTGACCACTTTCCATTGTTAACGAGGTGACTCCCCGATGTTCCCTACTAAACGTTTCAAGAAATTTCTCCAAAGTGCGCTTCATTCATCCGTCCTGCATTAGGCTCCCACCATCCCTAACTCGCTTTCCATTTCGACATGAACTACTCTCTTCATCACAGAATTTTCAATATTATAATTTAATCTATCGTACACAATAAAAAAAAACGTGTCAACAGGATTTAAGAAACAAATCCTAACCAGCCGGTACCTTCATTTTATCCTTGATGGTCGAAAAATACTTCCTTACTGTCCCTATTGTTCCGCTTTGCTTATTAGACGCTTCCAATTTGGATTGACCATCGGCTAACAGCCCTAACACTCCCATTTCCCGGTCATTATTGCTGGGAGACTCGTCTATAAGTTCTGAGGAGTATATTCGCTTGCCGTCCATTATGCCGCGAATCGAGCAGGCTAACTCTTCACCGGGGCTATCCTTCAATAAATAACCATTTACATTAGCTTTCAATGCGAGTTGAAAATAACCAGTCCTTCGAAATGTCGTTAAAATGACCACTTTGCATTCAAATGACTTTAATGCTTCTGCCGCCTCAAGTCCGCTCATTACAGGCATCTCCATATCCATGATACACACATCCGGCTGTAATTGGTGTACAAGGGCCATCGCTTCTTCTCCATTACTGGCTTGCCCGACAATTTCTATATCTTCTTCAAGATTGAGTAGAGAACTTATTGCCTCTAACAGCATTTGCTGATTCTCTGCAATGACAATTCGAATCATTTTAAGTTCTCTCCTTTATCGAGTTCCTTATATGAAGCAAAGACTCCCCCAAATCCAAGGATTATTAAGGGAGTCTGGAATGATACATGAACGTTACAGTTCAGATTTCACTTGAACGGGAACACTTTTTTTCGTTAAATATTTAATGTCCTTGAAGCTAACAAAATTCTTGGATGCCTCATCCCATAAACGGAAACGGAGTGAGCGCAAGCTTGTCGCAAGAGTAATCGTTGGAACGTTCTCTAAAGGCTCTGTATTATTGTGCGCCATTTCCAATTTATAGTTAGGCACCCTTGGACTTAAATGGTGAACATGATGGTAACCGATATTACCTGTAAGGAACTGCATCAGTTTTGGAAGCTTATAGAAAGAACTTCCTTCCACTGCCGCCAATACATATTCCCACTCCTCATTCTCTTCGAAGTAAGAGTCCTCGAATGTATGCTGGACGTAAAACAGCCAAATGCCCACTGAACCAGAAATCATGAAGATGGAACCTTGTACCAGAAGGAACGACTGCCAGCCTACTGCCAGGCAAAGCAATGCCACTAAAGCGACGATTATTACATTCGTCAAATACGTATTCATCTTTTCCTTCTTTCTAGCACCTTTACGGTTAAACCTGTTTTTAAGAAGGAAAACATAAATGGGTCCCAAACCAAACATAACCAATGGATTGCGATAAAAACGATACGCAAAACGAAGTTTAAGCGGTGCAGCCAAATACTCATCCACCGTAAGGGTCCAAATATCCCCCGTCCCCCGCTTATCCAAATTGCCGCTTGTTGCGTGATGCACAGAATGCTCATGTCCCCATTGATCAAACGGGAATAAAGTCAAAACACCCATGATCGTACCGACTGTTCTATTCGCACGGCGGTTTTTGAAAAATGAATGATGCGTGCAATCATGAAAAATGATGAATATCCTTGTCAAGAAACCAGCAGCAAACACAGCTGGAATTAAAGCTAACCAATAAGAAACGGAAAGACTTATATATGCTAGGTACCATAAAATAATGAATGGCCCCAAGGTATTGACGATCTGCCATATACTTTGCTTTGTCGTTGATTGTTCAAAAGGAGCAATTTGTTTTCTCAAGTTTTTCGTATTTTGCAAGGTCATTATTCAATTGCACTTCCTTTTATTTGTCGTTATTTCATATTATAAAGAAAGCAGCCTGAATTTATTAGTACCAGGTGTCATGACTAGAAGATGACAAATGTCATGTACAAGTCATTTTCAGCGGCAAGCGTAAAAAAAGGCCAACCAGTAAAAACTGATTAACCTGTTCATATGTATAGGATTTCGTTATCTTGAAAAACGGGACTATCAATATCAGGCCACCAGTCCCAGCAGTAAGCAAAATAATTCGTCCTGCCATAGAGTGGAACACCAATACAGAATCGTAATTAGATTCCCTATTTTCTTATATATAGAGCCTTTCCACAATGTACCTCTATTTTATAGCGATTCTCCATAGTAAACTAGTAAAGTTAAATTTTACAAAGGGGAATAAAATCATTGTGAAAAAATTCTTTGGATGTTTTATTATATTTAGCCTTCTTTGTATATGTCTCTATCCACCCAGTGGTCATTCATCAAGCAAAACCCTTTACATAGGTTCTGTTAAAGTGGACAATACAAAAGTTTTTAGTTCTCCTAAGTTAGGTTCCACTCAATTAAAGCCCTTAAAAAAGGGCGAGGAGTTTCCCGTCATTTCTACTTCCGTCGGAGATTCCGCGGGGCCTATTATCCATAAAGTAAAGGCTGGAAACACATTATGGAAAGTAGCAAATCAATATGGTGTTTCACTAAGTGAGCTACAAAAAGAAAATAAATTAACTTCGACCGAAATAAATATTGGCCAAAACCTGAAGATCCCCCAGAAATATAAGATCCATAAGGTTGTATCAGGAGATACATTGTGGAAGATTTCCACTAAATATAAGGTAACCACAAGTGATTTGACGAAATTAAACAAGTTACATACGGTTACCCTTAAAGTTGGCCAAAAATTGAAGATTCCTGATTATTACTACCAGGTTCAATTGCTTGATGGGAAGAAGGGATGGGTAAAGTCATCCCAGCTTCAAAAAAAGGCGCAAAAACCTATCGTCATGGGCTGGACGCATAATGGATCGAAAGAAAACTACACCCAACAAATGAAACAACCTAATTTAAATGTAGTATCTCCCCGTTCCTATACGCTGAAGGATTCCGGTAATTTCGTTTCCGTTTCTGCGGATGCAAAATTCGTCCAAAACGCCCATAAACAAGGAAAACAAGTTTGGCAGCTTATCGGTAATCAATTTGACCCTGTTTTAACTGATTCTGTACTAGGCAATACAAAAAATCGCCAGAAATTAGTTTCAGCTTTACGTGATTCACTTGTTAAAACTAAAAGTGATGGAATAAATGTAGATTTTGAAAACATCGATCCAAAAAGCAAGAAGGACTTTGTACTTTTCATAGGCGAACTGAAAAAAGCCTTAAAACCGCATGGAATTAAAGTGTCCGTGGATGTCACCCGAGAAAATGAAGACCCTTTTTGGTCAAAAAGTCTGGATAGGAAAGCACTTGGCAAAATAGCGGACTACCTCATCATAATGGGTTATGACGAGCATTGGGGAGGGAGCCCGGTAGCCGGGTCCGTTTCCTCATTACCTTGGATCAAAGAAGGAACGAAGCTATTAATGAAAGAAGTACCTGCCCATAAGATCATATTGGCTGTACCATTTTATACGAGGGAATGGGTAACCGATTTATCGACCAAAAAAGTGAAAAGTCATGACCGTACCATGGCTGAAGTCAACAAAATCATTTCATCTCATAAACTTAAAAAGGTATGGGATAAAAAGGCTCAACAAAATTACGTGGAGTATACTTCCAAAGGGGAAAAGCATCAAATATGGATAGAAGATAAAAAGTCGGTGAAGCTCCGTATTGACCTGGTCAAACAAAATCATCTAGGCGGTGTATCTGCTTGGTATCTTGGATCAGAAACCCCTGACATTTGGGATGTCTATCATTTTAATCAATAGATTGATAGAAAAACCATAAAGAAAAAAGGCCTCACATTGTGTGCGGCCTTTTTTGCATGACATCCTTTTCATTCGGTCTTGTCGTCTTAAGTGAATAAAGCACACCAATAAATATCAATGTAATGCCCAAGATTTGAATCCTGTCCGGTTGAAATCCTGAAAGAAGAATATCCAAAAGGATGGCTACTGCCGGATCGACAAAAATCATGAAAGATACTACATTTGTAGGCAAATGGCGGATACTATTAAAAAACAGCAGATACACGACGCCTGTATGGATGATGCCGGTAAGTACCGTATAAAACCATTCTGAAGACTTTAGCGTTGTGTAGACTGAAAAATCGACAAAAGGAATCAGTAATAGAAATCCAATGAACATTTGCAGAAAGGTGGTCGCGTATACACTGGTCTTTGAAATGCTCTTTCCTAAAAGCATGGTTGCCGCATAGAAAAATGCAGCAATGATCCCATAAATGATCCCTTCCCATTCAGGGGTTGATGATCGAAATCCATCTGTTCCCATAATGAATAATGTGCCAATGAAGCAAAGTGAAATGGCCAGGATGGAAAATAAACTCATTTTCTCCCTAAAGATGAAGCTCCCGAAAATGAGTACAATGATCGGCGCTAAATGATAAAGCGAAATGGCAATTGTCACCGATATCAGTTCGAAAGATTTAAAAAGGAATATCCAGTTCAACAAGTTGGCCACCGCGCAGAAAATGATGAGCATTACCTCTTTGGAATTCCATATTTCGTTCTTGAAATGTCCTGTAATCACCCAGGCAGCACATAAGAAAATGGCCGCACAAATGCAGCGAACAAAAACCAATTCCAATGCAGGAAGTCCTGATAGTCCTGAAAAGAAACCGACAGAACCAAAGATCGTCATGGCTAGAGACAGTTGAAGAAGTGCTATTTTATTCATTTCATTTCCCCTCAATAAATTCCCATTTTTTACATTTATACTAACATTTCTCGGGCATGCCGTCACGTGTGATGATATTCGCCCACATGTGATCTGGAATCATCAATGTACACCTGCTATCGCGCGGCAAGGTCGTCATGATCTCGTCTTCCCTTCCTTCTTTTATTTTGGCGACCCAGTCCGGTTCCATTAGTAATTCCCTTCCCAAACGAAGAAAAACCAAAAATCCCCTTTGAAAAAGGGGATTCTTTCCATGCCAGTGATCATCCAAAGAATAGATCCAGCAGATTACTGCCTGCCGATGATTGCCTATTATAAAACTCCGAATAACCGCAATTCTTGCAATACACAACCGTAAATTGATTATTCTGGACATCGAACATTTTTGACAACCCTGTTCCAGTCATGGCTACATCCTTCTTAGCAGCATCATTGCTTCCGCATTTCATACAACCCTTTTCGCTCATGATCCTTCATCTCCCAATTTATATATAAATACCTGTCAGCACCGTACATACTTAGATATACGGATAAAGTAAGGAATGGTTTCAGAACTTATAAAAAAATGGAAACTCGTTCCTTAAACATCGCATCGCTTTCTTAAACGGCCGAACCTCTTAATCGAGGATACTTGAGAAAAAACATTACATGACCTTTGCATCGTCCAACCGTATTTCTGCAACCCTTCCACCTGGAACACACCAAAATTCTAAAGTAATATTCCGTTCATGGTCAATGTAGCCGATAATATCCGCTCCCTGTTCATAACTTTTATAATAATGATCTCCGTACTTCGAAAGAACGTCCGCTTTCTTACTTCCTAACTTTATACCTTTGCTTGTTTGCAGGGAGTTGTCAAATGGATCGTCGTCCGTACTTGAAATGATTAACCGCATAATTTCCCCTTTATCCTCGTCTGTATTGATAGAGGCCGTTTTTAACCCGCCTTTCCAATAATAATAATCATATGCATTATTATTATCTTGATCGATGGGTTCTCCATATTCCCTAATAAATTCTGGACTCGTTATGTTATCCAAAACCTTGAATCCCCCGATGGATTCATCGGCCAAATCCGTTGATTTTGTCAATTTTTCAGAGAATGCCGAGTACACATAGAAACCTAATGCTGCTCCAATAATAATAAGTACAATAATGAACTTTCGTTGATCATGCATTTTTCCCATCTTTGAATCTACTCCATCTCTATCGGATTATTTCCGTGGGTCGACTATTCTGTATTGGAGCTACTAACTGGCGAACAGGCAGGAACTGATTCCCATTATGAGTCCTCCGCCTATCCCGATCACTACGCCAACAACTGACCATCGTGAAATGATCATGCCTAGTAGAAATAAATAGAATCCTATAAGCCCAAATTAACAGAACCTTATTTTTCATTTTACATCCATATGTCCTACTAAATATCCTCATATTATCTTATACGGATAAATATGGATAAAAGTTTCACTTTTTCAAGCAGCAACTGGCTCATGCATTCTATGTTGCATAATAAAAACCGAAATCAGCTACTGATTTCGGTTTTTCGGTAAGGACTATTTAATTAGTGATATCTTTTTTCTGGAAGAAGAAGAAAGTTAGCGCTAAAAAGATAAGATAATAGATGCCGAGTACACTCATTGAAAATCCAAGTGTAGCTCCATCGAACATTTCCATGGTTCCGGAAATATAGCCCCTTAAATCAAGGTGGGGGAATAAGACGAATTTTAACCACTCGTATTTGCCGATGAATGATTGAATGACCATATTTAATGTCGAAGAAGCAAATAGGATGAAAATGGATATACCTACTGCAAGTGCTTGGTTTTTAAATAATGTGCTTAGCATGAAAGCGATGGTCGTGATGACCAGGAATCCTGGTATCCAGTAAACGATCATGTCCACGAAATATTCGCCGACTACCACAGGACTGAATTCACCGAAAGATGCGGGATCCATGATTTTGTCTGAATACGAACCATTGCCAAAGAATATGATGCCGATAAGATAACTGAATATAAGTAGGCTCGCAAGTAATAACGCTGCAAATAACAAGGAAGTAATATATTTGGAAAGTAGAATCTTCCAACGTTTATAAGGCCTGATCAACAGTTGTTTAATGGTGCCATCCGAAAATTCAGAGGAAACGAGCGAGCTGCAAACAATAACGACGAATAAAGTGACAAATGATGTTAATGATGTAGTCCATTCCGCCATATAGGTCCAATTCGTGTTCAAGTCAGGGTTTATATCATCAGCCAACAATTGCTTGTTGAGATTGATATCTTCCATGATCGCGGCTTTTTCATCTTCACTGATTTCCTTAGCTTTCAAAGCCTTTTCCTGTTCTTGTATATCTGCCTTTAACTCTTGCTTCCAATCTTTACCCGATTCTTGGGGACTTAGTTTATAATCGATGACTGCAGTCCCTAATGCTGCCAATAAAAGAAAAGCGATGAATATATAAGTTGATACTTTTGAAAAGATTTTCATCCATTCATTTTTTACTAAGGACATCATACAGACTCCCTCATTTCCTGCTCAGTGATTTCAAAGAATTTATCTTCCAGTGATTTTCTAGTAATGCCAATTTCATAGACATCTAGTTGATTTTCAATAAAACTCCTATTTATATTGGCCGTTTGTTCACGAGAGGCCGATACGGAGATTGTCTTCGCATCATATTTCAGAATCGTAATATCCCCAAACTGTTCTTGAAGGATTTTTTTAGCTAGCTTTCCATCACTGACAGTGAATGAAACTTCATTGATCGTTTCGGTTTTTTCATCTGAAATATGTTCTTTCGTATGTATCAGTTTTCCCTTTTCGATAACGGCAAAACTATCGCACATCAATTGCATTTCCGATAGTAAATGTGATGAAATCAATATCCCGACGCCTTCACTCGCCAGTACTTTCAAGTAATCACGAAACTCGCGAATCCCTTGTGGATCCAAGCCGTTCGTCGGTTCATCAAAAATCAATAACGACGGTTTATGTAAAATGGCCTGTGCCACGCCAAGGCGCTGTCGCATCCCTAATGAATAGGTTTTAACCTTCTTATCGATGGCATGATCCAGTTTGACAAGCTTGATGACCTCTTCTATTCTCTCATTGGATATGTCATTGGATGACATTCGGGCATAATGGAGGATATTCTTTCTGCCTGTCATGTACTTATAAAACTCCGGGTTTTCAACAATGGCCCCCAATTGATTCATTGCACCTTCGAAATCATTATCGAGGTCACTGCCATTGATCATGACAGTACCGCCCGTACGATTGATGAGGCCTGTGATCATACGGATGATCGTGGTCTTCCCTGCCCCATTCGGACCAAGCAAACCAAATATTTCATTACTTTTTATTTCAAAGCTAACATTGTCCACAATGGTTGCTTTTCCAATTTTTTTAGTTAAGGATTGAACCTTAAGAACCGATTCAGACATATAATACCTTCCTTTTTTCATTTTTTCCAAAATCACACAATCCCTACATTACCATATAATGCATATTATTACTATACTGATATTCTTCTTTTTGGGTATATTGAACCAATGCCTCCATCGGCGTCACCTTCCCGCCCGCATTATCATAAACACTTTTTTTCCCGAAATAGCAACAACTCCTATGTACCGTTTTCTTTTTAATACGTTTTTGTTTGAATAAAGTTTCAGGGTTATTTTATCTAATTAGGAAAATTTACGGATAATCACAAGTTGAGAAATATATAAGTAAAGCCGATGGAAATGGCCAGGCCCAATGCAAAAAGAAGGATTTTTCTAACAATGGATGGTAAAAGCCTATATATCATCATTAAAATTACATCGATGAAATTCATTGGTATTCCGGAGCCGAACTCTTTGATCTCTTTCTTTTTGCCAAAAACGGCGAACCACATTACAAAAAGACCACATAAAATAAAAATGATGGAAAAAATCTTCAATCCCATAGTATGCCACCCATTTCCTCATAGGTTTAACGATATTGTTATATTCTTATCTTAACTGGGGTTTCCTGATTCAAGTTTCAAAATGAATTCTTCAACCTCTGCCCCTCTTGCATGGGAATACCCTTTGTCTTCATCGAATCTTTCAAATCCGCATTTTTCCAGAACCTTGATGGATGCGAGATTATCCTTGGCTGCGCGGGCATAAAGAGGGCGGACCTTAATTTTCGGCAAAAAATTGAGCAGTGCTTCTGTAGCGATTCCCTTACCCCAATATTGCTTCCCGATCCAATAACTCACTTCAGGGTTACCAAATTGTTCGAACCTGAGAATGCTGCCCGCAACACATCCGTTGTGGATTATGGTCATTTTTTGAATATCCCGGTTCGATAAGATGTTCTTCCAGTGTGTCAAAAAAGCCATTTTGTTTGTTGGATCCTTCGATGTGAAAGCAGCCATATAGTTTGCGGCAGGATCCAGTTGCTGCTCGAAAAAGATAGGTAGATCACTCTCCTTGACCTCCCGCAGCCAGACTCCTTCGTCATTGGTTTGCAATCCCATAATATCACCCTTCGCACCAATTCATTAAAAACCGGAAAAACCGAAGACTCTGCCATCTTCGGCGTGGTTTCATTCCTTTATCATACTATAATTTCCTTCGAACGCTTATAGCTCAATATGTTTGATAACTTCAGACAAGCTCTTATCCATCATAGATCGGAGGCGTAAATGATGATTTTCAAAAGCTAAAGCTTCCGTAACGGGATTAGGAACGATTACACACTTTAATCCTGCAGTCAGGGCCGCCTGAAGCCCATTTAACGAATCTTCGAATGCTACGGCTTCTGTGGGCCGAATGCCCAGAACTTCAATTGCCTTTACATATAAATCAGGCGCAGGTTTTACTTTTTCAACATCATCCCCTGTGATCAGAACTTCAAAATAGTTTAACAGTCCAAGTTCCCCCAAATGATGAGTGACCCACTCTTTCGTCGAGCTTGAAGCGAGGGCGATTTTATATCCATTGTTTTTTGCTTCTTCTAAATAATCCTTTACACCTTCACGTGCCTGTGATGTTTTCATTTTGACTTCATGAAGGCTTTTTGCCCTGGATTCAATTTCTTCAATATTGCAACTTTCCCCCAGCTGATCCTTGAAGTACTGATTAAGTTCAGTATTATCCGTTCCGATACATTTTACGAACTGCTCAAGAGACAAATCAGATTTATAAAAAGCCATCGTTTCTTTATAAGCCTCATACCAAGCCGTTTCTGTGTCTAAAATTAAACCATCAAAGTCGAAAATAACTGCTTTAATCATAATGATTTCCTCCTTTAACCTTGAAATGGTATTTCCATTAACATAAACGTACATGAATGAATTCCCTTGTTCAACCAAACGGTTCCGCCCGTTTTCTGGAAGGTTTGGTTATTTCCATAATTAGTTAATCGCTAAGGATATGGTAACCCGATGTCCGCCTCATTTCTTTTTTATATGTTACATGTTTTAACAATTACTTAGTGCCTTCGCGGTGTTTTTCCTTAACTGCGCCTAAAAGGGTGATCGTTTAACGAATTGTTTAATTGCAGGAAACAACGAGGAGGATAAACATGAAGAAAATTTTATTAACGATCCTAACGGCTTCTGTATTCATTCTAGGAGTTTGCATGCCAACAAAAGGCGAAGCCGCTGCTTTGGATCGCACACTTTCATTTGGAATGAGTAATAGTGATGTTAAAGACTTACAAGAATTATTACTGACAAAAGGGGTTTTTCCCTATCATGAAGCAACAGGTAACTTCGGATCGATTACAAAAGAATCCGTTAAGAAGTATCAGGAAAAATCAGGACTGAAAGTCGATGGAATAGCTGGAACACAAACGAATCAGAAAATACAGGTACTAAAAAGCGGGGATATGGGAAGGCCTGTAGCTGAACTGCAAAGATTATTGAAGGCCTGGGACGTTTACACATCAACGATCGATGGCATTTATGGAACAGGTACAAAGCAAGCCGTCATCAACTTTCAAAAGCAAAAGGGATTATCCGCTGATGGAATGGCCGGTGCTCGGACCTTCAGTAAATTAAAAGAAAGAGCAAGTTCAGCAAGCTCTGCCGTTAAAGAAATAACGGTAACAAGTACAGCATATACAGCGAGCTGCCAGGGATGCTCCGGCACTACAAGAATGGGCGTTGACCTAAAAAAATATGATGATGCCAAACTGATAGCCGTTGATCCTAACGTGATTCCGCTAGGCTCCATCGTGGAAGTCGAAGGCTATGGACAAGCAATCGCTGCAGATACGGGCGGCGCCATCAAAGGAAACAGAATCGATGTATTCATCGCGGGTGAAGCGGATGCTTTAACGTGGGGAAGAAAGCAAGTGAAAGTGAAAGTAATTAGATGATGCGTAACATAAACAGCGTTTTCATATAAAAATAGATACATAACCAAACCGAAAGAGCATGCATTCAATCCATCCATGCTCTTTTGGTCTGATCAAACCATTTTGTACATGATAACATCATCGACGTATTCACGTTCGCTCATCTTGAATTCCTTTATTTTACGGCCCTCTTCAACAAATCCCATCTTTTTATACAGTGATATTGCCCGCTGATTTGTTGAAAATACTCCCAAGCTCACCTTTTCAATGAACGGATTTGCCTCTGCCCATTCCAATAAAGCTTTTAAAAGCTCCTTTCCCATTCCTTTCCCTCTGTAATTTTTCCTGATCATCATTCCAAATGAGCCCTTGTGAGACATTCTCTTCCTATTTTCCGATTGAAACACGATCCATCCAATGACCTCACCATTTATTTCGGCCACGATGATGGTTTCCCGTTCATTTTCCAATAACGTTCGTATCCAATCCCTTTGTTGTTCCGGTGTTTTATTGAACTCCTCCGATACCGCAATAAAATACTCTCCTTCGGAAATAACGGAATTCTGTACATCCAAAACCGCTTTCGCATCCGCCAATTCACCAGTCCGAATGATGTGATTCTTCATTTCTGACATTCCAATCACCCTTAATGAACCATGTTCGGATCGAAGTGAACAATAGGACGGCTTTCGATGATTCTTTGTTCGATCTTCTTCACGGTTTGGAATAATTGACCATCCGCATTCTTCAAATCATACTTTTTATGAAAAAAATTATATAACGTTAGGTCCCTTAACTTTAAAAATAGGGGAATCGTTTCGTATGCTTCAGGTGCCAGGATATTCTCCGTCTCATAACCTTTTATGAATGCCCTCATGAACTTGGCGGCATATTCATCAAGCCCTTTTATCCCTTCACGTTCCAAGCTCCATATCAGATAGTACAGAGGGATGGCCAAATCGCTGGCAAACCAGTGATAAGAACAGTCATCAAAGTCAAAAACATGAATCTTCCCCTCATGAAAATGGAAATTGCCGTTATGTATATCAGAATGGATCAATCCAAAATTATCTTGATGAACTGGAAGGGCATCTAAATTCTTCTTGATTGATTCTTGTTGGTGCATCAGTTGCCCTGGAACATCGGATTGGTAAAGTTCGGCATTCAATAGTTCCTCTTCATGCCAATCCAGCCTTCTATATTTTATTTCAGGCTGATAATTTTTTGTTTGTTTATGCATTTGGCCAATCGTTCTTCCCCATTCAAAAAATAAAGGTTCATCGAAATTTTCATCGGTGACTTTCATCCTCACACCAGGAGCTTTTTCAAACAGGCAACAATAAAATTCCGTACCATCCGAACCCTTTACAATTTCAACTAAGTTATTTTCTTTCGAAGAGAGAACTTTAGGAATTTCACTACTATTATTCTGTAAATATTCAATCCACTTTAACTCAGCAAGCACTTGACCTTTTGTACGATGCGATTGATGTGTCATTCTTAAGATATATGGCGTTCCATCCCTGTAAACCTCAAATACATAGTTCTCTGCATCTCCAAGTTTAACCGGATCCCCAGCATTCACTTGAAAAAAATGCCCAGCCAATTTCACCAATTCCATAGAAAAAATTCGCTCTACAGATGCTTCCATGATCATCACTCCTTAATGATATTGCTAACTTTATTAATAAGACTCTTTTCGTAAAGATTGTTGTTTTTAAAACAAAACGATTTAAGATTGATTGGAGCGCACGTGCGAGACTCCTGCGGGAGCAGCGGGAAGCGAGCATCCGGAGGGGAAATCAACCACACCGCTTTACTTGGTAAATAGCAACAAAGTATGCGAAAACAGCCATTAATAAAAACGATTTATACTATGCTTTATACGATACCAAAATGCCTTTTCCCTTTATTTGTATATCATTCTTTTTTATAAATCTTGGATTTTGCTCCCTTCTTGGTTCTTACGCGAAGAACACTACACATAGGGATAGTGACATCGATGTAGCGTTCTACAGTCAAGATTCATCACATATTACATATGAGTTATTTTTATTGGCACAGGAACTGGCAGATATCCTGAAAATAGATGTGGACCTGATTAATCTAAGGACAGCATCGACCGTTTTTCAGGCACAAATATACACAACCGGCATTGTGATTTATTCAAAAGATGACACACTTCTAAAAAACCAACAAATGATTGCTCTTAGCATGTACGCTAAATTGAATGAGGAACGGGAAATTATCTTAAAAAAAATAGAGGAAAGTGGGTCCATTTATGGATAATGATGTGATTTTGAACAAGATCAGTGTAATCGAGCGTTGCATGAACCGCGTTAAGGTTGTATACGCGAATAATCCAGAAAGCCTAAAGGACTATACGAAACAAGATTCCATCATCCTTAATATACAACGCGCATGCGAATCCTCGATTGACCTGGCCATGCATATTGTAGCTGATCAAAGACTTGGGTTGCCTCAATCAAGCAGGGATGCTTTTGATATGCTGAAGGATCATTCGGTTATTAATGAAGATATAGCTAGGCGCTTAAAAGCCATGGTTGGATTAAGAAACATTGCTGTTCATGATGACCAAAACATTAATTTAGACATTTTAGAACAAATCGTAGTGAATCATCTCAGCGATTTCACTGCGTATACAAAACAAAACCTGAATTTCCAAGGAATGCGGTGAAAGAGGTATCCAACAAAAGCTCTTGCTTTTTCATACTTCAAAAAAAAAACGCCCTATAGGGCGCGTCCAAAATCAAGTTTCCGTTTCTTCTTCATTCGCTATTTTATTGAACTTCAAGATCGTTTCTTCGATTACTGGATTATTGAATTCTTCTTGGATGGCTGATTGTACAAATTTATCTTCACCATTCATTTCATCCCAAGCATTAACTTTGTAATCTTGATCCCGACTATTTGATTTACCGTTTTGTTCCTCATTATTTGACAACTGTCTTCACCTCTTAAACATAGTAGAGTTCGAACCAATCATAAGCAGAAAAAGATAACTTTTTAAAAATCTTCCTTGATTGAAATGGGTGAACCCGTTGAGGTATGTTGATTAACCCAGTCAAGCGACACTTTTGAAACGGCATTCCACTCAGGTATTTGGGCTTTATGCTGTTCCACCCAGCTCATGCAATATTGCGGGTCTATATTGCTTTCTTGGGATTTCGCCAAGAATGATTGAATTGTGGTTTCAGTACAGTTTTCCCATGATCCACATGTATCCTGCCAAATATGCTCCATTTTCATTTGTATATTATCGTTAGCCATTGGGTTTCCTCCTTAAATGAATATTACTTTTTGATATCTTAATTAAGTATGTCCAAGGCTAAATAAATCATTACAAAAATGTTCAAATAGATCTTTTCAGCGAAAGAATGAATCTACAGTTGTAAAAATGATGAATAAACTGATTCCGATGAACAAAATCCGCCAGCACCAATAACTGCTTATGAAAGCAAAATTATTGCCTACTTCAATCTCTTCAATTGTATTGAAACAAACCAAAATACAGAAAACTCACTCGTGTATTCCACGCTTTTACTCGTGAGTCGGCGCTTTACTCGTGAGTTTCAGCGATTTACTCGTGAATTTAGCCTGTTTACTCGTGAATTTCACGCTTTTACTCGTGAATTTAGCCTGTTTACTCGTGAATTTCACGCTTTTACTCGTGAATCGGCGTTTACTCGTTGGACGATGATTCTTACATTCACTTCATTTCTTCTTTTGTTCTCCAACATAAAAAAAAGCTGATTACTCAGCTATTTCCACTCACAGCGTTTTTCTAAATGAGTAGCACCATTTATCATAATCCAATTTCTCTTCATAGAAACGGTGGGCATCGTTTCGCTGGATTCCAGATTCCAATGCCACATAGGCAGCTCCGTTTTCTTTTGCCCAGTCATGTAAATAATTCAATAACTTCTCTCCATATCCAAAAGAACGGTGGGCAGAATCTGTTACAAGGTCATAAATAAATACGTGACGTTTATTATAAAAGTTCACTCTCCAGCTTAAACCAGCCAAGGATACAACCTGGTTATCCTTATATAAAGCAAACAAACGATACCCATCTTTCTTCATTTCTTCAAGTAACTCCAGATATGTTTTTTGAGTTAAGTCAGTTCGCAGCTGATTCATGATTGGAAAGGCTTCTAACCATTGTTCTTTATTGGTTAATTCTTGTATTGTTTCTATCGAATTCACATTAACACCCCTGAAAGTTTTATTAGCATGTATTTCAACTTCCAACACCGTAATTCCTTTCTTGCTTCGATATTTTTGTAATCGTTTGCAGAATTAATCGATCGGAATCACGATGTTTAACCATACTTTTTTACGGCTAAAGTATGACTAGATCAATAGTTTAAGAGGAGGAGATTTTCTTTGAATATATATGAACAGCAAAAAAACGGACAGCCCGGACAAACACAGGAAAGACAGCCTGGCATTGAATCTGAGATGAATCCACTTCCGATTCAGCCAAAGGATTACATAGGAAGCGGTAAGCTAAAGGACCGAGTTGCCTTGATAACAGGCGGAGATAGCGGCATCGGACGTGCGGTTGCCATCGCTTATGCAAAGGAAGGCGCCCATGTGGTTGTGAATTATTTTGATGAGCACGGTGATGCCGAGGAAACGAAGAAGCTGATTGAAGCGGAAGGCGTTCGCTGCCTCTTGCTTCCAAGTGACGTTTCCGTGGAGGAGAATTGTAAGGAATTGATTACGAAGACGTTGGACGAGTTTGGGAAGCTGGACATCCTCGTCAATAATGCAGCGGTGCAATTCCCGACGGAAAACATTGAGGATATTACGGACGAGCAATGGGACAAAACGTTCCGCACCAATATTTATTCAGTTTTTTACATGAGCAAGCACGCGGTTCCTCATATGAAACAAGGCAATTCAGTCATCAACACAACATCGATCAACCCATATAGAGGGCATGCAACATTGATGGATTATACAGCGACAAAAGGGGCAATCGTCGGATTCACACGCAGCCTTGCACAGAATGTGGCTAAAAAAGGGATCCGGGTCAATATGGTGGCACCAGGCCCGATTTGGACTCCGCTCATCCCGGCGACGTTCGACGAACAATCCGTTGCCGAGTTCGGTACCGAGGCACCGCTTGGCCGCCCTGGGCAGCCGGCGGACCATGCAGGCGCATATGTGCTGCTTGCATCTGATGAAGGTGCTTATATAACGGGGCAGTGCATTCACATCAATGGCGGGATCACGATGTCCTCATAAACCCCAAACGACCGAAAAGCATGGTGCTTTTCGGTCGTTTTCATTTACATTGCTAAACTGAAATTTAATTTCCTATGCCGGGCGAATTCATTAAAACTATTCTCCAGCCATCCGGATCTTCAATGGTAACACCGGATTTCTCCCAATATGGATTTTCCGGAGAAACCGGTTGATAGCCCATACCTTTCAATCTATTCGTGATGTCCTCAATGGTTTTACGTTCAGGAATATAAAAGACAAGCAGATTATCTTGTGATGGGGCAGGACAAGGGCTGCCATCTTTATGTTGGGTAAACTCCAGATGATAGCTGGAATCTGGAAGCCCAATCATGATGCCGTCATATCCCTCATGCCCTTCAAAAGACCCGATTTTTTTCAAGCCTAAGCCTTCACAATAGAAGCTTACAACCTTTTTAAGTTGATCAGTAGGCCGTGCAACCCGGATTTGCGCTACTTTCATTTCATTTGGCCATTTACTTTCCATTGTCCCATCCCTCTCTGTAAATCGAACTATATTTCTTCTTTCAAGTTACTTTTACCAATATCCATACCAAAACCTAATGCAATAGCGGCACCTAAACAACTGAAAAGACAGCCAGCTCCCAAGAAAATGGATGGATCTGATTCACCGATCATCACTGAAGCTATACCTCCAATTGCCGGAAAAAGGGCAACCATGTATCCACTTTTCGCCCCGCCTATTTTTTCTACAAGCTTGAGGTAGAATAGCCAAGCTCCAAAGGAAGCGAATATAGTTAAATAGAACAAAGCAGATAAATAGGTAATAGATGTCGGTAAAGTGACCGCTTGTCCTTGAATGAACACAATTGCCGATAAAAGAATTCCTCCTACTGCAAATCCAAGTGCATTAGCATAGATTGGGTCTACTTTCTTCCTGGCATTTCTAGCTGAACTTGCATCGCCCAATGCAGTAAGGAGGGTACCAAGAACAGCCATCATGATACCCTTTATATCATTGAATCCATGAATATTATTTAAACTCGGGTAAATAACAATACAAACAGCCAGCACACCAATTATCCCACCAATTAAGATACGTGAATGTAATGGTTCCTTCAAAAAAACACGAAGGGCAATGGGTGTTAGAATGACTTTCAATGAAAATATTAAAGTGACCATGGCCGCTGAACTTAAGATGGTGGCGTAATAAAGGCATAAATAGCTTAAAGCAAAATTACAAGTTCCAAACACAATAATAAATGGAACATCCTTTTTCCTGGGTTTTCCTTTAGGTCTAAGAATGCACAATAAAATGAAAAATAGGATGGCCGTCAAACCTAAACGATATGTTAAAGATAATTCTAAACTTACAGGCGTACCTTGAATCTTAACGGCAATAAAATTAAGTCCCCATACTAATAAACAAAATATGTACATAAAGTTTGTCATAATAAAATGACCAATTTGCGATATTGCCCACTTTCTATCAGCTCATCGTAAATGATTTTCCCATCCATAATTTAACCGCCTTCTATTAAAAATCACATCCGGTATTAATGTAATAATAAAGTAAATATTACCAATCCAAAAGGAATTGTCAATATATAAAAATCCCTTCCGAAAAAGCCCTCCAGTTAAAATGGAGAGCTTATCATTGGCTAGTCTATTAGCTTCAGACTGCAGACAAACTCGGTAATAATTGAGTTTGTCTGCAGTTTTAAAAACGTTCCAGTTGATTTCAGAAATTCGCTCCCTACCCGCCAACTTGCCAAGCCTCATCAAAGTAAGCGGCTGTGGGGTCTTGGCTAGCAAATTTCTTCAATCCAATGAGGGTTTCATAAAAAGTAAAGGCTGTTCACATACATTGTTGCCTTCTCGAACTGCACGCCTGTTGAAATGTTGTTCATAATAAAAGACCGCTTTAAACGGTCTTGTCGTTATTTGATTTCTCTTCATATTGATTATGATGCTTGGTATCATGTATTGGATTATCTTGTTGTATATCGTCATCTTTAATTCCCATAGTGATGTCATCATAAGGTGTGTATCTATTTGAAGGTATTGATTTCTTTTTAATCATCCGATAACAAACAAAGCCTATTACAAAAATAATGAATAAAGAAAAAACATATGTCATTTAATCACTCCTTAAATAGATTACTCACTAATTTATTCATCACAAACCATACTATCCCTCTATCCCAAACAACAAACTTTACGAAAACAGCCAAAGTTAAAAAAACACAAAGTTTACTTAGCCTTTCTTTAAAAACTGTGTTTCGGGATGAGCACCATTCCGAACTCCCTCTTGTCTACAAACTGCGCTAACGACTATTAGCCTTTAAAGCTGACCTGTCCAGTTTCAACCAATTCCTTCAGTCCCATAAACATTAAATTCCAGCCATGTTCAGATCCATCGTGATAGTCTCCAAGAGCTTTTTCAATATCGGATTCTGTCCAATTTTCTTCATGAGGAACGATGATATTTTGTGAAAATGTCATTTCACAGCCCTTTTGAAGTTCTTTCAGCTCAACTGTAATGGTATCTACTAATTCACTGAACTGAGGCATTTTAAAAGTGAACACTAATTTATTGGGAGGGTCGATTTCAAGATACTCCCCTATCGCCCGATAATCTTTTCCATCGCGCTCATCAATAATTTCCCAAGTTCCTCCCACCTGAGAATCATTTTTTGCCGCCTTATTTGTCCCTTCCAATGTAAAAAACCATTTTCTCATCATCTGAGGGTTCAACCATGCATCAAAAACCATTTCAGGCACTACATCAAAATTTCTTGTCATCTTTAAAGTGGTTGTTGAGTATTTTTCCATTTACATACTCCTTACATCATTTTATGGGACATACTTTTCAATTCTTCTTTTGAGACAACACGCCAACCATGTGCTTCCAGTTTCTCCATATAAGTTTCCATCCTGATTTCCTCAATTTCGATTGAAAGCGGATGAAGCGAAACAAAACACTCATTCAAAGCATAATTGATCGAAACCTTTACAACTTTCCTTTTTCATATTTTGAAAGGAATAGATATCGTTTGTAACTTTAAATGGTTCCCCGTTCTTGGAGAAAATTGCACTTCCATTCGGTATTGCATATATCTTTCGTTCATTTGATAGGGGAATTAATTCTCCATCTATATTATCCTCGTAATGGACCTCAACACTAAATCCGACTAACCCCAAGCCCTTGATCACTATCGTTTCTGGATAGTCTTTATCTTTTGTTATTATGCAATCCTTGCAAAAAGCTAATGAACCCGCACTATATCCAATGATTAAACCTTGAAAGTCTTTGATAATTGGGGCAAGTCCTTTTTCCTCTATTACATGGATCAACCTTTCTGGCTTTCCACCAATAAAATAAAGAATATCATGTTCGATTATAGAACTTTTCATTTCAGTGTCCGAAAGGTCTTCGTTTAATAATTCAATACTTACATTGTCCATTATTGAAAAGGCTTGTTTGATACTTACCATCCAACTTTCATACCTGGAATTGTCGGTTGCAAAAGGGATTACCAAAAGCTTAGCTTCAGGTTTAATCATTTTTGCCAGTTCCAGGAACACTTCACCTAATTCATTATTCGTCTGATTTCCGCCGCCAATAAAACAAATATCCATATATGTCCCCCATTTATACACATGCCATTCTCTTAAAACATTCTATGTAAAAAGGACAATACCTTTATATGTCACCGCTAATGTCAGCTGAGAAATTTTTACATCTAGATATCATATTGACTTTTAAATTCAAAAATCTCATCAACAGCTTTGTGATATCCACCCGATTTTTGAAAGGATTCCCTTATATATGAAACATCTTTATGGAAAGATGGGTCGTTTAACACATGATCTGCGGCCTCACGTAGTTGATTTGCATTCAAGCTTTGCATTTGTAATTTAATACCTGCTCCGATATTGGCAACTTGCTCTGCAATAATTGGCTGATCCGCGCTTTGTGGGATTACAATTAGCGGAACCCCGTAGTAGAGTCCCTCATTGGTACTATTCATTCCACCATGTGTGATAAATAACTTCGTGTATTTTAGCACTTCCGTTTGTGGAACATATTTTTTTACAATGAAGTTTTGGGGAATCTCTCCTAAATCAATTAGTGGGGTTTGTTGACCGATCGACATTACAACCGTGTGATTGCTATTTCCAAATGCTTCAAAACAAAGCTTATAAAAATCAACATCACGGTTAAAAACTGTACCGAGCGAAATGTAAATGGGACTTTTTCCTTTGATAGCAGTAAGGTCAAAATCATCCTGTTTTAATCGTGAAGAGATGGATGGACCTACAAATTTGTAAGTTTGGTCGAATGCTTCTCCAAAAGGTTGAAATTCTCTAGTTGTATAAACGATTGTAAGTGGTGCAGGATTACAAAAAACCTCGTAAGGAGAATGGATCTCCACATCATATTTCCCCTTCACCATTTCCGTCAGGCTTTGAAATTCATCGTATATACTTGCAGGGATTTCTTTAGAAAGCTGTTCCAACATTTTATCGAATGATGCTTTCGTCTGCGCAAAAGAAGTACAAGAATTGATTGCAGGAAGCTTAAGGATTTGGGCAAGTAAACGGCCACAACCAAACATGGAGTCGTGGATGATGTAATCAAAATGCTCTCCCTTGATCTGTTCAAGAACGCTAGGTATGACGATATCTGCCGTATGTAAAAGACCGTTGATTCTTTCGAGTAAATAATTTCTCCCGCCTGAGATAAAAGCTTTTATAAATTTTTCACCGTCAAATGTTCGTACAGTGGCTCCCGTCTTCTCAACACGCTCTCGAAAAGCTTCTATCGTAAAGTACACTACCTCTTCTCCACACGAAATAAGCTCTTGCACAACTCCAAGAGTTGGATTGATATGTCCTTCTGATCCACCATTAATAAATAAAACACGTGCCATTTTATCACTCCTTAGGTAATTCTGTAAGAGTATCACTGTCCCATACCCTTCTAATTAAATTTATCATAGTACAATACTTGAAAACCTCAAACTCCTTGTCATCTAAAATTAATATCGTTTAGGCACCATTCTTCTTTTAATAAGGCTCTTTTCGTAAAGATTGTTGTTTTTATTTAAGGTTGATGGGAGCGCAGGTGCAAGACTCCTGCGGGAGCAGCGGGAAGCGAGCATCTGGAGGGGAAATCAACCACACCGCCTTACTTGGTAAATAGCAACAAAGTATACGAAAACAGCCTTTAATAAAGGGCCTGTTAATATACCCCCGCTTAAATGAACTTTTTATTTTCTAACAATTCCTCCTCATCACTTAACATATTGATGAATTTTTTTAAAGACGCAGGTGCATACTTCTCTTTTCGATAAATGAATACTGTTTTGACTTTTCCGCATAGATTCGGAATTGAATGTTGTCTAAGGCCGTCTTGTTCATGCTTGGCAATCACACTTTGTGGAAGCATACTTATACCTAGACCAGCTGCGACACAACCGATGATCCCATCTATAGTGCCAAATTCCATTATCTTATTGGGTATCATCTTCTCTTGTTTTAGCCATAGTTCAAACTTTTCCCGATAAGCACATCCTGCATGAAATACGAGCAGTGTCCTTGTTTGAATATCTTTGATAGAAGATATAGGGGGATGGACTGTATCAGTAATGAGAATTAGTTCCTCTTCAAACACTTCTTTCTGAATGAGATCCGGGTGATTAATGGGTCCTGCCACAAATGCTCCATCCAATTCATTCTGAAGCACTGCTTGAATATTTTGTTCAGTGGAGCCTGTTTTTAAAGTTAAGTCGACCTCTGGAAAATCTTTATGATACTTTGAAAACAAGACTGGTAAGCGAACTGCTGCGGTTGTTTCCATTGAACCAATAGTTAACGGACCTCTAGGAGTTTGATCATCATTCATCATATTTTTGGTTTCTTCTATAAGATCGAATATTTTTTCTGTATATGTCAGCAGCATGCTTCCTTTGTCAGTTAATGCAGTGCCGCGATTATGTCTATAAAAAAGAGTTGTTTGAAGATCCGATTCCAACTGCTGTATTTTCATCGTGATATTTGACTGTGCATATTGAAGTTCTCTTGCTGCTTGAGAAATACTCCCCATCTTAGCTACACTCTGGAAAATCTTTAATGAATGCAAATCCAAAATAATCTCTCCTTAGTTGATTTATCTTTTAGCCATCATTAATAGTGATACCAAATATAAATTTTAAGTATTATACCATATAGCAAAGAAAAGATATGCTTATAATATCCTACATGTAAATGGACACTCTAAAACCATTATTTCTTTTAAGGGGAGATACACAACATGCCATTATTACGTTTTGATTTGGTAGAAGGAAGAAGTGAAGAAACGTTAAAAAAATTATTGGATTCGGCCCACCATGCGATGGTGGAAGCTTTCCAAGTGCCTGAAAGCGACCGTTATCAAATCGTTCATCAGCACCCGCCGCATGAGCTAATGATCGAGGATACCGGACTGGGATTTAAAAGAAGCAGAGACCTAGTAGTCATTAGTATTGTAAGTAAGAAAAGAACGGTAAAACAGAAGGAAACCTTATACTCACTTCTTGCTCATAAACTTGAATCGGACTGTGGGATTTCTTCACAGGACTTGATGGTTTCCATAACGGAAAATAGCGATGCTGACTGGAGTTTTGGACGAGGGGAAGCACAGTTTCTAACAGGTTCATTATAGCTATGAATGTATGCTTTTAGTATACAAGGAGGGGAAGTTTTGAAGAATCAATCTTATCTTTTTTTAATGGGGGGAATCTTTTCTTTAATCATTGCTATGGGGATTGGAAGATTTGCCTATACTCCCATTCTTCCCCTTATGCAAAAAGAACTTACTTTATCTAATACAGTTGCTGGTTATCTAGCATCCAGTAATTACGCAGGATATTTGCTTGGAGCCATTTTAGCAGGTGCCATTCCTTTTAAGAAGTATAGAACCATTTTGTTAAGAATAAGTCTAATCATCAGTATCTTAACCACGGCCCTGATGGGTCTCTCATACTCTCATCTTTGGTATGGACTTCGCTTTCTATCAGGGTTTGCCAGTGCGTTTGTGTTGGTCTTAGCCTCCGGTATCGTGTTAGATAAACTTGCAACTATAAGAAAAACCAGTTGGTCGGGTTTTTTTTATGGGGGAGTAGGTTTGGGAATCTTTTCTTCCAGTCTAATGATTCCGAGATTAAACCATTTATTTCGGTGGGAAGGAACATGGATAGGGCTAGCTGTCGTGAGTGGAATTCTTGCTATCTTTGTATGGATCTGGCTCGATGAAACCCCTAACGTTGTCGAGAAGAAAGATAAACAAGATATGATTGTAAAAGTGCCCCCCGCTAACTGGCTTATATGGTTGATTATTGCGTATGGTTTAGAAGGGTTGGGTTACATTGTTACAGGAACGTTTATCGTATCCATCGCTGAAAAGACCTCATCCTTTCATAATGGTGCTACCTTAGTTTGGATGATGGTGGGATTGGCTGCGATTCCATCCTGTCTCATCTGGTCTTTACTAGCTAAAAAATGGGGATTCATTAAATCTTTAGTACTTGCAATGGCTCTGCAATCCTTTGGTATTGCGATGCCAGCCTTTTGGATGTCAAAAACAAGCTTTGTCATAAGTGCTTTATTATTTGGAGCCACGTTTATGGGTATCACGACCCTGGCTACAACATTGGGACGGGAAATGAATCCATCTGATAGCAATCGGACCATTGGCATGCTTACCGCTATTTATGCTATTGGACAGTTGATAGGACCAACCCTTGCTGGGGCTTTATCATCACTCACACATGATTTCAATGCTGCTTTTATTGGTGCAGCAAGTGTTGTCTTCTTTGGGGCAATTTTGCTTTCAAGCGGGATTCATTTCGAGATCAACCCTAACGTTCATCCAGCCAATATAAAAAAACAGAAGAGAGTTAATGAGGGTTAAAATACAAAATTGGGGGAGTCAATGATGTTAAATAATGAAATGATGAAGCATTTAAAGATTAAGAATCCTATAATACAAGCTCCCATGGCAGGCGGGATCACGACTTCGGATTTAGTAGCCGAGGTGTCCAATGCCGGGGGACTTGGAATGATCGGAGCAGGCTATCAGACACCCATACAATCAAGAGAGCAGATTAGAGAAATCAAGCAGTTAACGTCAAACCCTTTTGGCATCAATCTATTCGTGCCAAACGAATTTAACGTAACGCCTGACGCGGTCCAGTCAGCCAACCAGCTTTTACACACCATACATAAGCAATTAAATGTAGAACAAATAGACAGCTTTGACATTCCTGAGTATAAAAAAATTCATGAAAGCTTCATTGAACAAGTTCAGGTTGTCATTGAAGAGAATGTATCTATTTGTTCCTTTACATTCGGTATCCCTCCTAAGGAAGTGATGGATGAATTAAAACAGCATAACATCACTCTTATAGGAACAGCTACAACGGTTAGGGAAGCCGTTGAAAATGAAAAGGCGGGAATGGATATGGTTGTTATGCAAGGCAGTGAAGCTGGCGGGCATCGCGGGAACTTTATTGATGGTCATCAGGAGAGCCTGGTAGGTTTAATGTCACTTATTCCGCAGGTTGTTGACAATGTAAGCATACCTGTAATCGCTGCAGGAGGAATTATGGATGGAAGAGGATTAATGGCTTCACTCTTCTTAGGGGCACAAGGTGTACAAATGGGGACAGCTTTCTTGACTTGTATAGAAAGTGGGGCACACAAGGTACATAAAGAAGCCATATTGAATGCTGCTGAAGACCAGACAACCTTTACTCGTGCCTTTTCCGGTAAATGGGCAAGAGGTATTAAAAACAAATTTATTGCAGATATGCTGGAGCATGAATTGCTTGTACCCGATTTTCCTGTTCAAAACCTATTAACTCAAGTAATCAGAAAAACGAGCAGCAGTCAAAATAATCAAGATTTCATGTCACTCTGGTCTGGACAAAGTCCCAGATTAGCCAAAAGTCAAACCGTTGAAAAATTAATGAAAGATATGATGTCTGAAGCTAAAATGATTTACATATGATGAGGCAGCAGCTCACTTCTCTTTAATAATCTAATGTTGCCATTGGTACTATAAGGTCACCAGATAGTCCTGGTGACCATTGTTTGTATCGTTTCTCTTTTATAAAAAGAACCGCTTTCCCTATAAGAAAAACCACTCTTTTGTTAAACCTGGCAACAAAGTGGCCAACTATATCCATGCAAACACTTTTTATACATTTCGAGAATCCGATACTACTTCCTTCACCTCATTGCGTTTTAAAGCAGCAGTACTCAGTATCACAATCATGCTTATTAATCCAATCCAAACAAAGACAGTAACTGGCGTGTTCCAAGTTAATTCTTCACCAAAGAAGAGTAATTTCCGAAGACCTTCTACCATAAATCGCATTGGCAACCAAGAGTAAATCCAATCCCGATAAAACGGAGACATCATTTCAGGTGCCATTGCCAGTAAAGGGGCACCGAAGAAAAGTAATAAGACAAAGACTGCAATGCCCTTAATCCCAACTAACGAAAATACAGCCGAAATCATTAAGAAGAAACTAAAGGCGGTAATTGATAAGAATAAAGCCGTATCCATGAAATTCGGGATATTCAAACCAACCATTCCATCTGCTATCCAGGTAAAGCCAAATCCAATTACCAGGGCTACAACCGCACCCATTAAAATTTGCCCGGCCTTTGTGACAAGTTTTTCTTTTCTAGTGCGGATCGGCATTTTGCTAATAGAAATAAAGATTACCGCAGCACTAGCCAAACTAGCCATCCATAATGGCTGGAATAAGGAAACAGGAGCATTTCCGTTCGCACTATTCGTGCCGATTTCATTGACATTCGTGACTTTCTTAGCGATTGGAACTGCAAGGCTTGCTGCCTGTTTTGCTGTCAAAGTTGCTCCTTGTTTTTCAAAACCATCAAGTAGTTGTTTTCGGACAGTATCGTTCATGTTGTCAACTACTCCATTCAAGACCTGTCCTGCCATCGTCGAAGCAGCCGCATTCATTCCCTGATTAATAAATATTTGCACTTCAGGTGCAGAAGGTGCTGGTGTCCGTAATGATGCTTGCTTTGGACTAAAATCCTTTGGGATAACTAAAGCCGCGTAATACTTTTGATTATCTAAACCTTTTTGGACTGCCTCCATACTGTCCACTTCCACCCATTTTACAGCAGGGTCCTTTCCCTTTGTTGATGCTGAAGACTTTTGTATCATTTCAACAATCGTTTGCCCCATGTTCATCTTTGGTTGATTAGGAATTACCACTCCTTCATCCTCATTTACGATTGCAATCGGCAGATTTTTCGGTTGTGGCTGAACCGATGGAAATAATGTCAGTGAAAAAATAAAAATAACGGCCAATGCGATGATCGGTGAAACCAATACCAGTTTATTTTTGAACATATTTTACCCCTCCTTGGTTTCGGTTATAATAAAGAACAACCTGTTGTTTTGTTTACTACATTCCAAATTATAATTTGGGGACGAGTTCTGTTTCAATAATCAAAAATGGCACATGTGTTGGTTACGGAACACCGTAAATAAATATGTTGGATAAAATTAAGGAGGCATTAGCTTGCTAGATAGTAATACGGATTTGCGGATCATTCGGACTAAAGAGTCCATCCGAAATGCACTTGTAGAATTAATCGATGAAAAAGGTTTCAAAGCAATAACGGTTAAAGATATAACAACCAGGGCAAAAATTAATAGAGGCACATTTTATGCACACTATCAAGACAAATTTGATTTAATGACTAAATACGAAGAAGAAATCATGCTTGAAATGTCCAGAATAGCAAAACAGAACTTTCCAGCTGTTATTGCTGCACTTGGAACCGGCGCCCCCACTTTAGCACCATTTACCCTCGCAGTTTCAATATTTGAGTATTTTAATGAAAATAGTGGATTTATGAAAGCGGTGTTAGGCCCAAAAGGAGATTTATCATTTCAAACAAGACTGAAAGATTTTATGTGGAAAACACTGTTTGGAAATGATCCAAACGCACTTATTAAGGAGGAACATTTACTTGTTCCAGGACAATATTTAGCCTCCTACGTTGTATCTGCACATATAGGAGTCATTCAACAATGGCTGGATAGCGGCAGGAAGGAATCCCCTCAAGAAATGGCTCGCATCCTATCGACCATTACAGTTAATGGACCCTTCTTTGCAGCTGGTTTGAAAAAATAAGATAAAGGGACACTACCATGACAAATAGGTACTGTCCCTTTATTAGTAAAATGCTTATTTAACTAAACTGCCCCTATAAGAAAAAGCTTCCTTAAAAGTCAGCTCTGATCTTAAGCTTACGCACCCGTTAGTTTAAGTGTACTCACTCACAAACTTTAAATTTTCATTCTAAACCTTATGGCTTAATTACTAAATACCATTTTAATGCATTCGTGTACAATATTTTTTCGGTAGCTTTTTCATTAAATAGACGCTGAATCAATTCAATGTCTGCATACAATAAGTAAAACTAAAACCCGAAATACAGACGCTCATGTTTGAGCGTCTGTATTTCGGATAGTCATCCCATTGAATGTGCTTTTTAATTACGTTTATTTTTCTCTTTGTTCCGTCTTCCACCATAGGGAATCTTTTGGATTTTCAACAGCTTCTTGATAATCAGACTTAGAAGCTACTGTTGGGTAAGAACCTTTTAGGGATTTCCCTGAAGTACTTTTGAACAAGAATAATATCACTAAAAATCCGATAATACTCACGGCTGTTAGATAGAAACCAGGTGCTAAGTTATTCCCCGTTTGGTGAACTAGCCATGTGGAAACTAATGGGGTAGTTCCACCAAATATTGAAACTGAAACATTAAAGGTCACTGATAATGTCCGATATCGAATATCAGTATAGAACATGGTTGGTAACGATCCAGGCATTGTGCCTTCATAAATTGAAAGCAGAACACCTAGAATTAGAATACCTAAAGAAATAAATACTAAAGCATTCAAGTTTATTAAATAAAAAGCAAGGGCAGATAATAGGGTTAATCCGCCTGTTCCGATTAAGAAAACAGTCTTATTTCCAATTTTATCACTGAGCTTTCCAAACATTAAAGTAAGTGGCACCATAATAATCATTAGAATCGTAATTAATAGGGTTCCTACTGTACTAGATAATCCAATAATCTCATCTAAATAAGAAGGCATGTATGATAATAGCATATAGCTTGTAATATTAAAGAATGCAACAGCTACAAAACATACAAGAATATCTTTTTTGTGATTTTTAAAAATAGATAGGAAGCTTTCCTCTTTGACTTCATCATCAGAAAGTTCATTTTCAAAAATCGGTGATTCCTCTAAACTTTTTCTTAAGTACAACCCAATAAGCCCTAAAGGTAAGCCAAGTAGAAACGGTATTCTCCAACCCCATGAGGCCATCTGTTGATCAGATAGAGTGATAAAGAGTGTACTGGCAAGTATTGAAGCGAATATATAACCAATGAGCGTACCAATTTCCAATCCACTTCCAAGCATATTACGCTTATTGTCTGGAGAAGATTCTGCAATATAGACCATTGCACCAGCGTATTCGCCACCAGTTGAAAAACCCTGAATAATTCTAGCTATTAATAAGAGTATAGGTGCCCATATACCGATTTGATCATATGTAGGTAATAAACCGATTAGTAATGTTGAAAAAGCCATTAAAATAATCGTGGTTGTTAAAACGACTTTTCTTCCTAATTTATCTCCGATTTTACCAAATATAATACCGCCTACTGGGCGCATTAAAAAGGCAATCGCAAATGTTGCAAAGGTGAACACTAATTTTAGCTCATCATTCTCAACAGCACTAAAAAAGTTTTGACTAATGATAACAGCTAAATAGGAATATAAGCCAAAATCAAACCACTCCATAGCGTTTCCTACCCCTGTAGCAAACACACTTTTCTTCGCCTTTTGAATATCTACAACGTTGATTTTTTTCTTGTTAAATTTCATTTTATCATGTCATCTCCATGGGATACCATTATGCAAGAATGAGAAATAAAGTCAAACTGGGGTACAAGCAGATTCCGGATCGAAAAGCCTTTGGACATTAATTATTTTGATACAAAAACAGAAAAATATTCATTTTTTTGCTTACAATAGCTCTTTTGGTTGGTAGGTCCCCTGCTTAGAGAAAAAGCAGGGGACTAAAGAAATCCCTGATCCCTTAAGGGATGTCTTTCTGTGCTGGCTTCCTTCTTGTGTCGTTATGCGAACTAAGGATGTATATGAGATACAATGAAACAGAGGTGAAAATTATGAACAAAGATCAAGAAAAATACGCTCCTATGCCCGATGATAATGATTTAACTGAGGAAATGATAAATGATAATGGGGAACAGAGACAGCTCAATTCTTTCCTGACGAAAGATTGCTTGCCCCTTTATCAATAATGTATTGATGACCCAAATGAAGAAATCAGAGCTTACGCCGTTTTTGCTTTAAGTTAGTGGATTATCGTATATTCTCTTTTTTATTACTAGAAACTAGTATTACCCTTCCCTACCAAGTTCACATATATCATCCCCCCACGCTGTCTAATGTCGGAAATCCACAGCAAGGACATTTTATATGTTGCACTGAAATCCCCCCCTCATTTTTCTTATAAATTTCATAAATATCAAAATCTGTCTTTACGGTTTAAACATTCTTTTTAAACTAACCCGCCCCTTATAGTTCCATACAAAAAAGAGCTGCCGATGCAGCTCTTACCGGAAAAAATTCCATTTAGTTTTTAGGTTTATCCAATCCTTCTTCTTTAATAATCCCTTCTAACGAGATTCCCCGTGGTAAATCAGGGTCTCCATCTGTACTAAACGATTCACTGCAATGTGTATTTGTTACAGTAAAGTAGGTGCTGGAGTACTCGTAGTCATCTATTTGTACACCTTCCGAGCCTCCAAGATTAATGCAAGAATCATCAATTCTTTCTTTATTTCCTTCTTTATCAATATAAAAATATTGATTATTGATAATCCCTTCTCTTTCAGGAAGCGGGCTGAGTGTGTATCCTTTTTCATTCATTCGATAAATATCAAAGTCTTCACTTTTTTTAGGTTTTGGAGCATCCTTGATATTGTACACCACTCTAACTTCACCCTCATACCCTTTTGGAATGAGATAGACTTCATTTGTATGCTTTTCGAACAATGGACCCGAGACAGTCATTGAGCCATATAATGCTAAAGAGAATAAGATAACGGTAGATAGCGTGTTCGTAATCATTACCTTGTTGGCCGGCTTTATCCCCCTGTTGTATTTTCTCATTCTCTGCCATTCTTCTGATAGGAAAAAGAGCAAAGAGCAGATGACCGCATAAATTCCGAGATCTCCTAAAAATATCGAGGGCAGAAAACCGAACACCAGATAGAACAAGGATGCGAAAATAAATCGATTCTTTCCGATCTTCATTGTTACAAAATCCGAAAGAAAGGAAACGGGTATCCCGTAAACAACATTGCCTATGAAGGCATATACCATCACGAATATAAAATAGATTGGCAAACCTGTTCGAAGTTCCAATAGGAGAAAGAACCCTCCGAGAATACTGCTGACTATCAAGACAGATTTAAGCTTTGTGGAAAGCATATCTTTCATTTTTATTCCCCTTTTGTTTTATCATCTCTACATTCGTACACAGAGCCTTAATCAAAGCCCTTGCAAACCATTTATAAAGGGATTAAGTTATATCCCCATTGGCGAAAACACTCGGTCAGCATATAGTACCCTCTCTCCTCATCTCGGATGATTGATCCACATTGCTGTCTACTTTCCATAACCGAAATGGGATAATCCTGTCAGCACGATATTGTAAAATATGTTTAAAGATTGAAGAAAAGCTCCTGTTAGATTAATTTTCTAAGTAATCTGCCTGATTAATTGACCTTAAAGTAATGTAACCAGAATAAGATAAATGGGATGGATAGATAATAAATGTTTATTAGGCATCCTAAAATCATTACATACTTCATGAATCTTTTCTTAATAAGAATGGACAAAAATAGCCCAATAATCGGTAATAGAATAACTGCTAGTTGTATCGTTATATTAACAAAGCTGTGCATCCCCCAAGGACTTACATTCAACATCCCCCTATTATGGATGAACAAGAAAGTTCCTGATAAGATCCAAATCAAACTAGTAATAAATATATATATTTGATTTCTCATCTTTACCTCCCCTTACAGACTCCCCAGCCCTCTTAATGAAACTTTAACACATCATTCCATTTATTTGGTTACATATTAAAAACTGCTCTTACTCCACAAAAAAAAGGCTGCCGCAGCAACCCCTTTTATTGAAGCACAGTCATTTTCCCAATGCCATATTAACAGTATCAACGGCATGGATTACGGCCGTATCAAATAATGGCACTTCTGAATCCTCTTGTTTTACCAATAATCCAATTTCGGTGCAGCCTAATATTATTCCTTCCGCTCCATCATCAACCAACCCCTTGATGACCTTTTTGTAATAATCTCTTGATGATTGTTGGATTTCCCCTAAACATAATTCTTCATAAATGACTTGATTGATCACTTTTCTATCCTCTTCATTTGGTATCAAAACCTTGATACCATTAGACTCAATTCGTGTTTTATAGAAGTCTTGCTCCATCGTATATTTAGTGCCAAGTAACCCAACCGTACTTATTTTGGACTCTTGAATTTGTTTTGCTGTTGAATCAGCAATGTGTAAAATCGGTAAACTGACTTTCTCTTCAATATATCCGACCACTTTATGCATCGTATTCGTACAGATGACAATCATTTCGGCACCTGCCTTTTCCAAAGACAGAGCTGCTTCCCCTAATAATTTACCGGAACTATCCCAATCGCCTTCAGCTTGATAGCGTTCGATTTCCTCAAAATCCACGCTATATAAAATACACTTGGCTGAATGCAATCCTCCCAATTTGGCTTTCACTTCCTCATTGATGAGTCGATAATATTCCAGCGACGATTCCCAGCTCATTCCGCCAATAAGGCCAATCGTTTTCACAAACATTCCCCTTTTCATCGTTTAATTATCAGTCGAAAAACTCCATATATGCTTTTTCTTGTTTGTAGTAATCCATTCTATTTTGTAAAGTACCTGTATGAAACTCGAACTTATGACCATCTGGATCAGTGAAATAAATGGACTTCTTATCTTTTTCATCCCTTGGACGTCCTGACAGGATGCTTACATTCAATTCCTTTAGTTTCTCGTACATGTTCATAAAGTCAGCTTCTTCTATGGAAAATGCTATATGTGTGTATGATTGGCTTATTTCATTACGGGGTATATCCTTTTCTGCATTCAGGGCTAGCCACATTCCATTCAAGTCAAAATAGGCAGTGTTTCTCCCCTTAACTAACAATTTTGCATCAAAAACATTTTGATAAAACTCTATGGATCTCTCTAAATCGGAAACTGAAAATAAAAAGTGATTCAAACCCTTTATAGACACACTGCCACCTCATATTAAGATTGCTTTTTTTTCGCCATTAGACGCTTATAAAGAGGATACCCGAACATGTAATACCCTGAAAACGACAGCAGGATTAAGGATAAACCGGTCATTGTGAGGATACTGTATCTATACCAATCGCCAAAAAAGGTTCCATCATGCAAAGTGATGAGGAACGTCGAGTAATCTGGATTTGTGGATAACACTTTTCCCGTACTCACATCCATTTGAACACCTTGACCGTTATTAAAGCGAACCTGGTACACATTTGCACTTGGTCTATATTCAATTCTAAATATATCTTCAACCGAGTCCGCACCTGGAAGATCCTGAGACGTAGCAATGGATACGACCTTCTCCATAGGTATCGCTTGATCTGGACCCGCCTCTTTCCCCGTCCTTAACTCATCAGCCACTCCGAGTGGTAACATATAAACAAGCACGAGGCCTGTGACTGCGATGAACATAAAAAAAACGGATAAAACCAATCCAGTCCATTTATGTATTTTTCGGCTTAATTGATACAGCTTTACAGATTTCGACAATTCCATCACCCCTTGACTAAACAGTAAAATTCATAAAATTAAAAATTTTTCTTCATGACCACCCGATCTTCATTTACAACATAATCATTTTTCAGATAAAATGCTTCTGCAAGCCCGCCATTAGCAGTTAATAAATATAGACTTTTAATCTCTCTTTTCTGCAGTTCAGCTTCTAAAGATTGGAGCATCCTTGAGCCATACCCTTTACCTTGCCTTTCATTATTCACACAAAGTTCTGCCAAATAATAAGTTAAACCTTGATAAGACACCTTACTATTTCCAGCAACAAAACCAACTGGATTGTGAGCATCCTGAAATAAAAAGCCAAAAAATTTAGGCGTATGCAATAAGTCGGAAAGTCTCTCTTTAGCCGCTTCATATGTCCAACTTTCATTCCATGGTTCATGATTAAAAACGTTCATGTAGAGTTCGATACATTGCTCCAAATTCTCCGATGTCAGCGGCAGCATTTCTGTCATATTCATGCTTCCTTTCTATTTTCATTAAAATTTTGTATATTAATCCAAATTATATCTTATCTTACGTGAACTAGCCTGTTTCTATGGAACCATAAAAGAAGAGGTAATATCAGCCTTAGGCGGGGTGATTGCTGCTGCTTCAATTCAAACAAATTATGATATAAACACCATTTTCACCGCTTTATCTAAAGGATTCCAAATACAGACCGGGGTAACTTACTCAATAGAGGCGGTATAACAAGCATGATGCCGCTGTTACACATCATTTATACACTAATAGGATTTGCAATCTTTCAAGAAAAAGGAAATGGGAACAAGGATAATGAAAACCTGGAAGATAAAACGTTCATGCAGATAAAGATAAGCAATGAATAAAAACACTTTAGCTGGCAGTCCTGCTATATAATGTTCTATGAAAAAAGGTCGACCAGTGATTGACACTGGCCGACCTTCGTTCATTAGAATAGGATTTCATTGTAATTTGATAACTGCTTCACGAATAAAACTCTATCTTGATTTAGTCCGTCATAGTCAGAGTGGACTGAAATAACATCCATTAATTTATCTCCCGCTTCCATTTCAAATCCCATCTTGAGATGATAGGCAATAGAGGTTTTGTTGACAGGAGACGTTACACAACGGACAATCTTGCGGCCATTTTGATGAACGACATTAAAAAACTGATGGTATAAATGTCGTCCGATATCATTTTTTCTGTATTCAGGATGTACGCCAACAAAGTGAATATATGCCTCATCAGATTGAGATTGAGATAGAATCCCTATCAGGAAAGGACTATTTTCCCTTCCTTTTCAGCTATGAAACTTGTTTTTGTAAAATGATCAAAAAATAACTTCGGTAACATATCAGACATTTGCCTTCCGCCCCACCACTCATTGATCAGTGGCGATATTGCATAATAATCGGACCCTTTCACTGAACGGATTTCCATCCTTCTCCCCCTTTAATGATGCAATTAAACTAATTTTATCATTAAGGTGATTTTCGCGTTATTAATTCTATACTTACCTGGCTCGTAGCTTAGTAACTAAACCCAAATTCATTTAATATTTCCTACGACCCACCTACTTTAATAATCGCCATTTTTTCTTTCATTTAAGTTGCATAAAGAAAGAGCTGCCTTATAGACAGCTCTGATTTTAAGGTAACGCACCCGTATAGTAAAAGCATGTCACGGTTCAGTCTTCCCTCTTCTTCATGTTAGAAGTCTTCATTCCACGTGATGTAGGAGGCAGCGGCCTTTGATTATCGCCTTCTCTTTTCAGATTAGTATTGGAGCTTAAAAATACGGGTCTTTTTTTGAACGCCCACAATGGACTCCTGAAGAATGTATCTCCCAGTCCTTCCGGATTAAGCGGAGCAAATGGTGACATATAAGGAACTCCGAATGAACGCAGGCTGCATAAATGGACTAGGACGACAAAAAAGATTAAATTCATACCATAAAAACCCATTGCACCTGCGCAAATGATAAATACGAACCGCAGCAAGCGAGCCGCAGTTGCCATGGTATAGGATGGGGTCGCAAAACTTGCGATGGCCGTGATCGATACCATGATGACCATTGCCGGTGAAACGATTCCAGCCTGAACTGCCGCCTGCCCAATCACCAGAGCACCAACAATGGACATAGTCGCCCCAATGGCTTTGGGCATCCTTAGGCTTGCTTCTCGTAAGAGTTCAAATGTTATTTCCATGATGAGTGCTTCGATAACTGCCGGAAAAGGAACGGAATCCCGTTGTGCTGCAAGAATGACGAGCAGCTTTGTAGGAATCATTTCTTGATGATATGTTGTAGCTGCTACATAAACAGACGGGGCAACTAACGAAATAAAGAAAATAATAATACGTAAAACACGTATAGATGAGGCTATATCAAAGCGAGCATAGTAGTCCTCGACAGATTGAAAGAACTGAATAAATAACGCAGGCGCCACCAAGACAAAAGGCGTTCCGTTAACAAAAATGGCTACCCTTCCTTCAAGGAGATTGCCAGCGACCTTATCAGGTCTTTCTGTATGATCAAGGGTAGGGAATGGGGTCAAAACCTGATCTTCTATCAATTGTTCAATATATCCTGATTCAAGAATACTATCGATATTTATTCCTTTTAAGCGGTCTTTGATCTCTTCGACGATTCCTTTTTTTGCTATCCCATTTATATACATAATGGAAACATCCGTTTTTGTCACAGTGCCTATTTTCATCGACTCTATCCATAAATCTGGACTTTTAATAATGCGGCGTACCAGGGCTATGTTTGTTGCATTCGATTCAGTGAACCCTTCTCTTGACCCACGGACCACCGAATTTGTGCTTGGTTCCTGAATAGAACGCCTATCCCCCCCTTTTGTACTGGCAACCAGGGCTATGCTTATGCCATCAACAAAAATGACGCTATCCCCTGATAATAATGACAAAAATAATTTTTCCCAGTCCGTGACGGTTTCTACACCGCCGAGTGAAACCACGTCTTTAGAGATCACTTCCAGCACTTCATGTGGAAGTAACTTTTCTTTTAGATGAGGATTTTTCATGATGGATTCAATTAAAAAATCGGTAACACTTAGATTGTCTATCAGACCCTGTACATACAAAATAGTCACCTTGATCTCAGGATTTTGACTAGTTTTCAACGTTCGTACAATGATATCCGGGCTGCTTCCTGTTTTCTGCTTCACGATATCCAGATTGGCTGTTATAGAGCTCTCAATATTTTGGGGAGGTTTCATTATAGATTGATCTTTTCCTTTTTCGTCTACCTTTTGCTTCTTGCGTTTCTTCATTTGTCCTTTTTGTTTAAAAAAAGAAACCATAGCACCGGTCCTCTTTCAATCCTTTTTCTTTATATTCTGTCCCAAAAAAATTATTTTTATGGATAACATCGTTTAGATTTACTATTAAGGTTTTCATTATGGAACTATCCTGCCCCGATAGTTCCATAATAAAAAGGCCGTCTTAAAGACAGCTCCGATCTTCAGCTAAAGCACCTGATAGTTCAATAAAGGCTAATAAATTTTTTCTAAATTTTTAATGAGTCTGATAATCCAATACAATACTATCCACGGAAGTATAAACTTTGTAGCCCATTCAATAACAATAGGAATTAAATATGATGAGTTTATATTGAATAACGGAAGTATTAGCCAAAGTACCAATAAAACTATGATACCAATAATTAGATTTTTCATTTAGATAGCCCCCTTATAATCTCATATTACCATAATAACCCATTATTCTTCTTCAACTAACCTGCCCCGTTAGTGCCATAAGAAAAAGCTGTCTAAAAGACAGCTCCAATCTTCAGCTAACGCACCCGTTTGTTCAATAAAATTTATAATTGAGTTCCTTTATCGTTATCAAACAATCTTGAATTCCTAGAGTTTAAATTTTGTAATATTTCGATTTGAAATTTATCGGCTAATTTAAACGTAAATTTATAAATGAAGTATCCAAGAATAACACCTAATACATTACAAATTACGTCATCAATATCAACTGTTCTTCCCCAACCACCTGCTATTAGTTCAGTAAATTGTATAGATTCTATACTAATTGATATAACAAATCCGAATAGTACAATATTTTTAAAATCCTTAAATTTATTCCATATTATCGGTGATAATACACCCAAAGGCATCAATAATAATATATTTCCACCCACATTTCTAATAATTAGTTTAATCATAAACACGGTATCACCGTCATATGCAATACCTATTTTTTTAATATCATTTATAATTCCAACAAGTGGAATTAGGTTTAAGCCAAACTTAATATTTTGCATATTAAAATCAATCCATAAAGCTAATGGAAACAGTGTAACGGAAACAACCATAAGTACGTATAAAACAAAAAGAAAATTAATAACTTCCCTTAACCAATATACTTGTTTTCCTTTTTTTAATTTAAACCCTATTAAAATACCTCTTCCAGCCAAATAACATATAACTCCAATTCCAATAAGCAAACTACCATTAATTAAATACACTCCATCGACCCTTCCTTCCAGTTCAAACAAAACCTTATTTTACCATAAAATATGACTTTGTTGGAATTTAATTCTGCTCATTCAATTATCACCAATAAAACCAAGACTTTATTGCGTTTCTTTATGGAACTATCCTGCCCCGTTATTTTAAGTGCATGTTTTCACAATCTTTATAATTTTTAACATATATATCAAAAAACCATCTATGAAAACCTAATGAGGTTATGTGATTTTAATCAAACATTATTACAGAGCACACCAGTGAATTTGAAAAGTGGGCTTCAGCTAAATGACTAGGATTGGGAGAGTGTCGAGGGTACCCATTTAATCCTTGGAGGAATATGAATAGGAAAAAAGTAAACAGGCCACTTAATGGTATTTATCACCATTAGTGACCTGCTTTTACACGATGTTGGCTGCACCCCTATGGCTATGGGGCAGCGTCAGGAAAATGCGGATTTACAACGTTAAGCTGTTCTAGGAAGTGGATATCGTTGTTGTGACAAGTTATACGGGACACTAGTAAGCCTTGTTTCATGTAATATGGATACAAGGGGTTCTATCTTAACCTTATAAATTGTCAAAATCCTGACGTTACCCCTACATAAAGTTTCGTGAAAATAGATTTAAAATGACCTAAGATACTTGACTGCCGTCTCAGCATATATCTCGGCAGATTCTACTAAGTTCTCCACTGAAACCCGCTCATCGTACCCATGGATAGTGTTATCCAGGCCAGGACCGTAAAGGACAGTATCAATGCCATGGCGCCGGAAGTGACTGGCATCACTTGAACTAAGCAAAAGTACGCTGAAGACGGGTTCCTCCATTCCGAGGACACGCTGGATTCCCAGTTCTATGGCCCTCACAATTGGACGATTCTCTAAGGTCCAGTTCGGGTTAATAAAGGGTACCATTGGCTCTACAACCGCACCTGGCGCTACAGCACTAACAAGATTCCTAGCGACATCAAGTACAAACTCGGGCTTCATACCGAATGGAACCCGGGTATCCACTTTAATGATACACTTGTCTGCGACGACGTTCACATTTGTTCCGCCCTGGATTACACCTGGATTGTAAGAGGGGCGATAAAGTAGCTGTGACAGTAGGGGATTTTCTGGACTCTGAGATAGGAGCCACTCAGTATTGTACAAAAGTTGACAAGGCTCTGCCGGAGGTGTTGCCTTGAGCTCCCATAGCTTGGTTAGTGCTTCGACCGCGGCTGCCCCTCTTCGTACGGCGGAGATTCCATAAAGCGGTTGTAGGCTTCCATGATCTGCCTGACCTGGTATGATCACCTGCATCCATGCCTTGCCCTTTTCACCGGCATTGGGATGGTAGGGATCCGACGGTTCACCGATCAGACAAGCATCCCCCTTAATCAATCCTTGATCCAGGAGCGAGGCCACCTCAATGCCGCCAGTCTCTTCATCCGGAGAAGCAATAACTCCCAGACTTCCTTTTAAATTAAGTGTGGGGGCGAACTCCTGAAGTAGTCCAGCCACAAAAACCAGTGATGCCAAGCCTCCTTTCATATCGGAGGCTCCCCTGCCCAAAAGCATACCTGCTCTGACTTCTCCTGAGAAAGGATCGAAGGTCCAATGTGAATAATCGCCTGCCGGTACGACATCTGTATGTCCACAAAATAGGAGCCGTGGACCAGGTGCCCTGGTTAAGGGAGCATCACAGACGACGGTGACCAGCGAATTTTCGCTACGGCGGTGCTCGGTAATCAAGAAACCTTTTGCTGCCAGGTATCGGCTAATATGGCGTCCCATTTCTGCTGACCGCTTCTTAAACTCGGGCGATGGATTTTCAGATGGAATTCGAATGAATGAAGCAGCAAGTTCGACTAATTCCTGTTGCCTTGACCTTATCAGCTGCCTGATTAATCTGGTACTCATATAAATACATCCCCTCCATGTCCGGCATTAGCCGCAGTATTTCTATACTATTCTATGTGCCGTTCCTAGATCATATTTCTGGGGGAAAAAGATGAGGAAACATTGTCGCGTTCAATGCTATAGTTACACTTAACACTCCCTAACTACTTTCATTATTTGTGGTGAATCGCCATTTTTTCGATACATGGCAAAAATGATCAATCCAAAGATATATAGGGGTAACGTCTTGAAAATGTGCTTAACGTTGTAAATCACCTAATCCATAGACTAATTAATTATCGCTCTCCTCTTTTTTCATTCTTAAAATTCATGGTAGTTCTATCAGACTTATTGTTGAGTGGACAAGTGAAGGAGGAAATAGGCTGGGGAAGATCATTAGAAAAGATAGAAAAACGCCCCAAAAAAGGCGTTCAATTTAATCATTTTTATTTATTTTACCGTCGTTCCCCTTGTCAATACCAGTGGCGTTATTAACTACTTGCGGAAACAAGTTTAACCCCTGATCCAAAGCATTCATTGAATCGGCTTTTTGGCCGAGATTTTTTGATTTTTCTTGTTTTTTCATTTTGTCGCCTCCTAAAATTAGGATTCGTAGTAAATCAAAAAATATTCCAAAGTAATTTTTAAATGATTAAATAGGATAATGAATTAATACTGAACACTTTACTATCTTATTTCCATTGTTCCTGTAAATATGAGGTTTATCTGCATCAAAAATCATAGTGTCCTCGCAATCGACTTCATAAAGCTTTTCATTAACTTCAACTTCTAAAGTCCCCTCATTTACAAAAATGTATTCTTCAACACCTGCATTATGCGGTTCTGATTTATGCTCACATCCTGGTTCTAGGGTTATTAAAAAGACTTCAAACTGGTTTTCTGGATTAAATGATACAAGTGGATACACACGATATTGTCCATTATTTTCAATAACTGGCACTACTTCATTCTTTTTTATTAAAGTAACAGATGGTCTATCTTGACTAATTAGTGAAGAGAATGATAATCGTAACCCATTAGCTATTTTCCAAAGAGTTGTTACAGTTGGATTCGACTCGCCTCTTTCGATTTGTCCTAACATAGTTTTGCTAACACCTGTTAATTCAGATGTTTTTTCTAAACTTAAATTTCTTTCTTGCCGGACACTTTTTATATTTTTGCTGATACTTTTATTAATTTGATCCATATATGAACCTCCAATAAAATATATATACGTTATATTGCACAAACGTACGTTATAATATACTATATAAACTATATAGCGTTCAAATATACACTATATAGTCCAAAATATATGAAAAAGGGGAAATTGTCTATGGAAAACCGTTCTATACTTTCAGGTGTTCATCAAGTTATTGGTAACACTCCCATGGTTCACCTATCTAGAATTACAGAAGGTCTTGATGGAAATATTTTTGCTAAACTTGAATATTTAAATCCTGGTTTTAGCAAAAAAGATAGAATTGGTTTACAGATAATTGAAGAGGCTGAAAAGGCAGGATTACTCAAGCCTAATCAAACTGTTGTGGAACTGACAAGTGGCAATACTGGTACAGGACTGGCTATTGTATGTGGAGTGAAAGGTTATAAATTTGTAGCTGTAATGTCTAAGGGAAATTCCTTAGAAAGAGCAAGAATGATGGAAGCACTGGGAGCAGAGGTTGTATTAGTAGACCAAGTCCCTGGTTCACCGGTAGGGCAAGTATCTGGAAAGGATCTCGCCAAAGTTGAAGAGGTCGCAGAACAAATAACAAAAGAAAGAAACGCATTCCGTGCAGACCAATTTAATCATATTGGAAATATACATGCTCACGAATATCACACAGGGGAAGAAATGTGGAGACAAACAAATGGAGAAATAGATGTTTTTCTAGATTTTGCAGGTTCTGGTGGTACTTTTACCGGATGTGCAAAAACTTTAAAAAAGTATAAACCCGACATTCGTTGCTACTTAGTTGAACCAGATTCTGCTCCCTTTTACTCTGGTAAACCTGTAATGAATCCAAATCATAAGATTCAAGGCGGTGGATATTTAATGAACTTGCCTCTTTTGGATAAAAATTTAGTTACAAACTATATTCATATTACAGATGAAGAGGCTACACAAGTTGCAAGAGATTTAGCAAAAAAAGAAGGGATATTTGCAGGATTTTCTTCAGGAGCGAATGTTGCTGCTGCATTAAAACTATTGAAGCAGGAAGAAAAAGGAGCAAATATCGTATTAACTATAAATGATTCTGGTCTTAAATATCTAAGCACAGATCTATATAAATAAATAATTTGCTTACCCTTCGTTCTAATTTCTCCGAATAACATAAGAAAGTATCGATTTGATTTTTTGATACTTTCTTATTTAATCAAAATAATCACTACCTCTTCATAAAAAAAAATCCTTTTATACTCAAATTTATCATTTTAGCTTATTCAATTACATAGCCAAATTGTTGAACATAGATCAAACAGCACTCTTGAACTATCCTGCCCCGAAAGTTCCATAATAAAAAGCTGCCTTAAAGACAGCTCTGATCTTCAGCTAATGCATCCGCTAGTTTAATTACAACCCTTCACAATATCGGCTCAATTAATAAAAAATATCATTTTATTATTTCACTCAGGTTTCTCCCCGAATTTTTTGCCGAAATTCTCCATCATATCAAGTATTGGGATAAATTCACGCCCTTTAGTTGTTAATGAATATTCAACACGTGGAGGTACCTCAGGAAAAACTTCTCGATTAATTAATCCATCTGTTTCTAATTCTCTCAACTGTTTTGTAAGAGAACCTTGTGAAATGTCCCATAAAAAAGCTTTAATTTCGCTATAACGACGTTCTTTTGTTTTTAAAAACCAAAGAATAAGATACTTCCAGCGCCCTGAAAGCATATTTTGGGTATACGCAATACCATAAACGTCTCTTTGCTCCTTAATAAACTCTTTTTCAAATCCATCCTTGCATATTCTAGCCATACTTACATCCCTTTTCTTCCATAAAGTACAAAAAAGTGTACTATATCATTTTTTATTGCCTACTTCAAAAGTAAGAGTAATGAGTTCATTATATTATTTATAACCAAGATCAATTACCTTAATGCTTACAAAAAAGGAATGTAGCCAATTTCGTGTTGAGGCTAGCTGATATTAAATCATAATCGAACAAAATTATATTTAGGAGGAACAATAATGAGATTTGGAATTATAGGTGCAGGACCAATAGGGACAATTATTTCTAAAAAATTAGTTAAGAATGGACATGATGTCAAAATTGCAGATGCTCGAGGAATTGAACGTTTAGAAGGAAAAGAGCTTGCTGGAACAACTGTGAGTGTAGAAGATGTAATAACAAATATTGATGTTCTTATAATATCTATCCCTTTTCATGTAATGCCAAGCATTCGCAACATTGTAGATAAATCTGGAGAGGAAGTAATCGTTGTAGACACTTCAAATTATTATCCTTTTAGAGACAATAAAATTGAAGAAATTGAGAACGGGATGGTTGAAAGTGCTTGGGTTTCAAATCAATTAGGTAGACCTATCATTAAAGCTTTCAACAATCAATTAGCTTATACTTTAGAAAATAAGGAAACCCCCGAAGGTACTAGTGGACGCATTGCCATGGCGATTGCTGGTAATAACCTATCACAAAAACAAATAATCATGAACGTAGTAAACGAGCTAGGCTTCGACGCAGTAGATAGTGGTTCTTTAAATGATTCATGGAGACAACAGCCAGGAACTCCTGCATACTGCACAGAACTAACAAAAGAGGAACTAACGGAAGGGTTAAAAAAGGCAAATAAAGAAAAAGCCCCATTCCTACGGGATACGGCGATGGAGAAGTTTTCAGCTAGATTTTCACATAAAGATATTGTGAATCTAAACAGAGAAACATATAATTCATAATTTAGGAAACCCATATTGATCATTGCTCTAGTATTTAATTTTAAATTGAATAGAAGACATAGGAAATTTGGAACCAAAAATAGTGATCAAAATAACCTTGATCACTATTTTGGCATTTTAAATCTTTTACAGTAAACTCTGTTCATCCACCTTGGATGTAACACTTTAAAAGTATTTAGTCGTTGTTAACAATTTTCATCGCCGTAAAAAAACTGTATTGTTGTTACACTAAACTGTCCTTTTAGTTCATCAAAAAAATCAACAACATCCTTTAACAGAGCCAATAATTATAAAATTACATCATTATCACCGGAATTGTTTTTACCACTGTGTGGTTATACATCAAATCACCAGCATTAACATCACAATTTGTGTCTTATGCGACGTAAAGGACATGTTCGCCTTATGCAACTAACCTGCCCCTTTAGTTCATTAAGCAAAAAGGCCACCAAATGGCAGCCCCGGTTCTCAACTAACGCACCCGATAGTTCAACAACATACTCTTTCGTAAAAGAAAAATGAATCGGGCGACTTTTTGGGGTTCGATTTCCCAAAAGGGTGCCCTAAAGCTTCTGTCCCACTAGCTTTATTCAGCCCTAACTACGCTTTCGAAATTACTTTTGTGGGATCCGTCGCAAAAAGGTTTATTATCGGAAAGTCCACATCTGCATAGGGAAAAGGCTTCTTTTGTTTCAATTTTATTCCCTTCACCATCGACTAGCTCTACATTCCCTGATACACGTAATGAACCATTATCATTAACTTTAATAGTAGCTATAATAAATCACCTCTTTTTTAAAACATTTTTACCATGGGGGAATAACTTTAAACGATAAATAAGTTCTACTTCCTCAATATTATTTGATTGACATCATGAAATTACCAAAAGAAGAAGTGTTATACCAATAAAAACACACCACATTTTATCGCCCTCCCCCTATCGCACCCGTTAGTTCTATAAGAAAAGCGAAACTTATTCCAGAATCGCGCCCGATTGTTGAATAATATTTAGTGAGTTTACAAAGTTACAGAAATTCACATATTAAAAATCTCAGCTCCTCAGTATTAAAATAGAAAAATCCGGATTTTGCGTTACTCCATTAAAGCATCCTTGAACCAAACGCTATTGTCACTTAATATAAGCCATTACGATTCACAGTACATCTTTTGCTACCCTTTACAATTCTGATTTGCTGCCGCATCTAGAATGTACTTCTGTTAATTCAAGACAAGAGGAAACTCGTTTCAATACCACAAAAACAAAAATGGATCTGCTAAAAAAACAGATCCATTTTTATCTATTATTCAAAAATATCTAAATCAGATAATATATTTTTTAAATTTATAGAATCCCATGGTAAAAATTCGGCAATCGTTAATCCCACAACATCATTTTCTTCAAAAATGCCTTTTAATATATTCAGTAATTCTTTAGGAGTCATCTTTCCTGATTCTGAGGGAAACTCTGTCACACCAGGCTCAGAGAAATATAAAGATCTAAATAAATTTGGGTCTAATACATCTAAATCAAGATGAACAGCTATTTTTGTAAAACCATTCTCTTTAATCCACTTTTGTATTTCTTCAAATTTTAAAATCCTTTTATCTTGAACAGTATAATTTAGATTTAAATCCTCTAATAATTTTACTTCTAAATCATTCGGCTCTTGCATTCCAACATATAAAAATGAATTTGAATTAAAAGGAACTTCAACACTTATAGATAACTCTGGATCTCCTGCTCCTAATAAATTCCCCAAAACCATAGCATGTTCATGATGATATTCTTTTGGAGTTGAAACATCAGGATGAGAATCTATCCAAACGATTCCGAGTTCTTTGCCATATTTACCATGAAGATAATCAAAAGGGGCTTGAGATACTAAACAGCTCCCACCAAAAGTAATAATTTTATCAGGTAATTCTTCTTTCAATACTTCTGCTGCCATACTCACATTTCGTTTAACACTAGATTGAGCAACCACCCCATTTTCTTTTTCTAATTCTTCATTTTTCGGTTCCTCAATATCTAATTTTATCTCTTTTTGGTTAGCATTATTAGGAGCTAACCATGACAGTAATTCTGCACCAAAATAATATTCTCGCTTATTCCCCCCTTGCCAATCAGGGGCTATTAACCTTATTGTTTTACTCATAATAAACACCAAACCTCCATTTATAATAACTCTAAAAATATAATTCAGTTTCAAATGATACTATCCTGTACAAGATATCCTATGGATGTATAATAAAGTCTATAGTTACTATACAGTCAAGACTATTTGAAAATGAAAGTGTTTTTTATAATATTTTTTAAATACAGGAGTAAATTATAATGACATATTTATCAATAGGCGACATGTCAAAGTTAAATAATGTATCAATTCAAACTCTTCGTTATTATGATAAAATCGGCCTTTTTAAACCAGAATACATTAATCCCGATAATCATTATCGTTATTATAGTGTTAGACAAATTTTTTATTTAGATATTATCAAATACTTGAAACACATCGGTACGCCACTTGAGGAAATTCGCCAAATGATCGCACTGCCTCCTGAATCAATGTATGAGTTCCTAGAAAAGCAGGAATTGACTATAGAAGAACAAATCAAAAAACTAGAAAATATTCAACATTTGCTAAATCACTACAAAAGCCAGCTTCACGAGCAAATACTTCTAAACAATCAGGAACTCGGTGTCGTCTATACCCGTAAAATAGATGAGCGCAACGTATTAAAAGTAGATTGCCAAAACGTAGTGACTCCACTAGATCAACCCGATATATATTTCAGAGAACTTGCGGATGCACTTGAGAAAGAAGGGACAGTTGTTGATCTTCAATATGGCTGTATATATCCGTTAAAGCATTACGAATCAACAGAAAAAATTCATTACAGCAGTCTTTATACTCATATTACTAAAACCGATCTAAATCCCTCAGGTGTTTATGTCGATTCCATCCCAAAAGGGACATATATGTGTATCGCCTTTAAGTGGTCTAAAGCCGATTATTATGGTCACTTCAGCAAACTAAAAAAAGCCTACTATACGTCAGGCTTCCCAATGAAAAATAATGTGAACGAAGTTTCACTGCCGAATAATTATGCTACTTCAAATGATGAAGACTTTATAACCGAGCTCCAAATACACATTGATTGATCAACGCAGAAACAGCGTACACATTAAAAAAGTGGGGTTTTGGCCTAATTGTTGAATAAAGATCAAACAGCACTATACAACTAACCTGCCCCGTTAGTTCTTTATGACATTATGTTAAGAATTGAAGCCATTTGTGTTCTGGTTCGTGCAATTGTATAGCATAATGAAGCCATTTTTTCCTCTGATTATCTAGTTTGTCTATTATCGCCATAAAGTCTTGATGGTCTTTTTCTCTTGTGTTTTTCACTTTATATAAAAGTACAATTTCTGGATTTAGATAAGGAATGCCTGTATTAGAATAACTCCAAACTGACTTAAGTGGATGGGAAATCCTTAAATCCCTTCTGAATTTCCAATCATTCTCCTTTGTTTCATTTAGAAGAACTTCTAATTTATCTCCATTTGACTTATTCAAAGCGTGTATTTCGTGAATAGGTAACTCTAAAAACTCATTTTCCCAAGAATAGAATTTACCTTTAATAACCTTTTTAAAATCCCATTCTTTAAGATATTCCTTCAGATATAATTGGTCTTCTCGAAATAGTGCAATCTCTATATCTTGATGTTCTCTTGTTTCTCTGCCGATAAAAAGATCAATTGCCCAACCACCTGCAAAGAACCACGTTTTATTAAACCCTGACATTAAAGAAGTAATGCTATGACATTGCTCAAATGGCATATGAATCCCCCAAACTAAAAAACTTATATCCTTATCTATTCTTTTTCTATTTTGGAAAACCTCTTTACTGAATCCTTATGGAACTAACCTGCCCCGTTAGTTCCATAAGAAAAAGGCTGCCGCAGCAACCCCTGATATTTCAACCTATTATTAAATGTGAATATTTTTAAAAAAGTTTCTCTCCATCTCCAAAATCACATTTCCTTATTCAACTAATCTACCTCTTTAGTACATTAGAAAAAGGCTGCGTCAGCAACCTTCCTTATTGAAGTAAAAGTTGTTATGAACCATTGTCCTGGAAAGAAAAGCTGCCATAAAGACAGCTCCATACTTGTAGACTAACTTGATAGTAATTGATTTTGTCTATATTTTTTTGAGGGTTCGTACATTCAAACGTTGCCTCCAGGCACTCGCCTTCGTCGCTCTTTGCGTCTGCGGGTTCACGCTTGGACGCGCTTTTTCCGCAGGAGTGTCGTACACCTGCTCCAATCAACTTTCTTATACTCTGGATACACCTTTTGTCTAAAAACTCTTCTTAAAGGCAGCTCTGATCTTTGCTAAAGCACCTGATGTCTTAACAAGGTGCTATCCCTTATTTGAATACTTCGTCTATTTCATTTCTGTCATAATCTAATATCCAGTCGTTAAATTTATCATAAACATCTCTTATCGTTTCGGGTGAAGTCGCCAATAAATCACAACCCCTGTCATCATACACGTGAAATATAGTTTTCCTGTTGATGTTTATAAAATAGACCCTATTAAATATACTTGGCTTTATTCCCATATCTTGATTACAGATTGCTTTTAGCATAGGAATGTATTTGAAGTCAGACGTTCTGCACTTTAACGTAAATCTATGTGTTTTATATGTTCCTTCTTCATCATCGTCATGAAGGGTTGTCTTTTGGTTTAACCGGTATAAGATCGACTTCTCCTTAATATACCGTGAAAAAGTGTTTGATTTATGTTTAAAACCATCGGCATAATCGTTTACGTCAACTACGATATAAATATCATCGTTATAAGAATGCAAGGACTTGAATAAAGTGATAGCCCTTTTATATACGCCTTGTAGATATGGGCTATTTTCATAAGCAAATTCACTATCATAGTCCACACCTAATTCAAAACGGATGCCCGTTTTCCAACTATAAAACAACGGCGGTCTAAGTTCTAAGTTCGGGAAATTCCCATTCATAAAATCGTTTAAAAGCATTTTTGCACCTCATTAAGTTCCTTCATTATACCTTCCTTGTTAACATGTCCCTCTGGTTGCATAAAAAGAAGAGTTGCCTAAGCAACTCCCATATGAAAGTAAGGCTATATTACAAATTTTACCCTAACCAACAAAAATGTGCCTACTTTTCATTTTATATTATATGAAGTATCATTGGTTTTACAAGAGAAGACTAAATATTCGTTCTTTTCAAAATAAGTGATGAGACATTTCCCAAAAAAAATAAATAGGAGTGACTAAAGTGAAGGCGCAAATTATTCAATCTTTTGGTGAACCCTCCGTATTTCAATGTAAAGAGATTTCAAAACCTGAACTAAAACCTGGACATGTACTTATTCAAGTCAAGGCTACAAGTGTAAATCCCATTGATACGAAAGTCCGTGCTGGTGCAGTTCCAGCCGTTGCCCCCGAGTTTCCGGCAGTATTACATGGAGATGTTGCAGGTTTGGTAGCTGCAGTAGGTGAAGGAGTAACCGAGTTTAAAATTGGCGATGAAGTGTTTGGATGTGCGGGAGGTTTTAGAGGGACTGGCGGTGCACTTGCAGAGTTTATGCTTGCAGATGTCGATTTACTTGCTCACAAACCGAAAAATTTGACGATGGAAGAAGCCGCTGCTTTACCATTGGTTGCCATTACTGCATGGGAAGCATTATTCAATCGGGCAAATCTTGTCCCTGGACAGGATATACTGATCCATGCAGCGACCGGCGGAGTAGGACACATTGCCATCCAACTGGCGAAATGGGGAGGGGCGACAGTCTATACAACCGCCTCTTCGCAGGAGAAGCTGGAGATCGGCACGCGTCTTGGTGCAGATGTAACGATTAATTATCGAGAAGAAAGCGTTCACGACTATGTACAGAAATATACAGACGGAAAAGGATTTGACGTTGTGTTTGACACGGTAGGAGGAGAAAACCTTGATCGCTCCTTTGAGGCGGCCGCAGTACATGGAACGGTAGCAGCCATCGCTGCCCGTTCGACCCATGACCTCTCCTCCGTGCATGCAAAGGGACTTTCTCTGCATGTTACCTTTATGTTGTTAAAGATATTAAACAAGGACATGCATAAGCATTATCGGGAAATTTTGAAGAAGGTTGCCCGGTTGGTTGAGGAAGAGCAGCTGCGTCCGCTTGTGGATCCAAACATTTTTACGTTTGATGAGGTTTCAAAAGCCCATGAGTACATGGAGTCCGGCAAGGCGATAGGAAAAATAGTTTTGAAAAATAATTGGTAATATCAAAACAATTGAAATGCCTCAACAACTTTATGTTCATTTAAAAATAGACGGTACAGATAGAAATTCTATAAAATTCTCAAAGTACCGTCTGCTTTTTATTTTTAATTATTTTCGGTTCTTCATTCCAAATTAAAATACTATATACCTCAAAAAAATTCATTTTCTGCCCCGGTACGTAAAAATAACAACCGTTGATCAAATGAAACCTATTACAGACACTTTTTCTATCTGTATACCATTGCCCCATTACGAAACTTTATCAGTTACTTGTCCAGCTATATCAATAATTACGCTGGATTCTTGTTTAGTTTTCGCGACTATTAGTCCAATCAAAAAGCCCACTAATCCTGTGCTAATCCATCCAACTCCATACTCGAATAATGGAATGAATCCAAATGTATGGTTAATTGCATTTGTTAAGATATGCGCTTCTTTTAAAGCATCAAGCAGAGCGACCAATCCGACTCCCGCTACAGTGCTCACATATACGGACCGATAACCTTTAAATAGATTATTGGCAAATATTAAAGCAATCAAAGCAATGGCCAATGGATAAAGCAGCAGCAATATTGGAGAAGCAAGTGTCAATACAGTATTCAATCCAAAGTTTGTAATGATTGTTCCTATGATAGAAAAAACTATAATCCATTTTTTATAGCTAATAGACGGAACAATTCGTTCAAAGTATTCAGAAACGGCTGCCAGGCATGCAACATTTGTTGTAATTCCTGTGAGGAAAATAATTGTTCCTATGATATAAATTCCATAATTCCCAAACAGAGCAATAGCACTCGCAGCTAAAACTTCTCCCCCGTTTTCTTTTAACCCAATTGCATCTACACTGGAAGCACCCATCCAAGCCATTGAAACCTGTAAAGCAACTAACCCAATAATAGTTATGATCCCTGCTTTGATAAATAGCTTGGAAACTTCTTTTTCAGATTTTATTCCTAACGAACCAATTGACTTAATGAAAATGCCGCCAAATATAAAAGCAGCTAGTACATCCATTGTATAGTAGCCTTGCGTAAACCCTTTTAAGAAAACGCCATCTATGTATTCCTCTCCAGGAGCCCCTATTTTGCCCATCGGTGTTATAAATGATTTTATAATCAATACTGCCAGCAATATTGAAAAGATGGGGGTAATAATTTTACCCAGGTTATCTACCAATTTCTTTGCATCCCAGGAGAGCAGAACCGTCAATAGAATAAATAACACTGAAAATACAAGCAGATACAGCCTTTCATTTGCTACACTTTGAATTAAGGGATTTAAACCGATTTCATAAACAACGGAAGTTGTTCTGGGAATAACATAAATAGGTCCCAACGTTAGAAAAAGTAACATTGAAAAGAATGTTGCAAAGCGTGGGTGGACCCTTCCTGCAAGTTTTTCTACCGTACCACCTCCACGAGTCAGAGCAATGATAGCTAGTAAAACCAGTCCAACGCCTGTTATCAAAAAACCTCCCATGGCAAGCCAGGTGTTTGTTCCCGCCTGTTGACCTAACATCGGGGCAAATATAACGTTCCCCGCTCCTAAAAACATGGCAAAGAGCATTAACCCAATAGACAGCACTTGTGAAAAGGACACTTTCTTATCCATTGTTATTCCCCCTTAATACTTATTAAAGCTGCGGGAACGGCTGAAAGAGCCCTTCCTAAAATATCCTGTAATAAATGGCTGCATATTTCTTTATACTTTCGTTGGTTTCTTCTTGCTTAATCTTCCTAATAGAAAGGCACCCGCTCCGATCCCGATTAGGGTTTTCGTTTTTTTGTTGAATGTCTGTTTAGCTACTAAGTTAAGGTTTTGGGGACGCTCCGCCAAACGGCGCATAAAGTATCCATACCAGTCCACTCCAAACGGAACATAAGTACAAAAATTGTATCCTTCCTTGGCTAAACTCAACTGCATATCCTTTCTGAATCCGTAAAGCATTTGGAATTCATATTTCTCTGTTGGTATGTTATTCTTTTTCGCGAACTTTTTCACATGATTAATGATTTGGTGATCATGTGTAGCAATGGATGTAAATTTACCATGCAGGAGATGATACTCGATTAACTCAATGAAATTTTGATCAATATCTTTTTTGTCTTGATATGCGACATTTTCAGACTCTTTATAAGCGCCTTTTACGATTCTTAACCGGTAATTTTTATATTTTGTAATCATATCTTTCGCATCATGAAAATAAGCCTGAATAACCGTTCCAATATTATCATAGTCTTTGGAAAGTTCATCAATTAAATCAAATGATGACTGAAGATGACCATGATCTTCCATATCAAAATTGATGAATACATTATATTTGTACGCGTTTTCAACAATTTCCGATAGATTTTCAAGGCAGAAACTATAATCAATATCCTGGCCCAGCTGAGTAGGCTTTAAGGAAATATGGGCATCTAATTGATGCTCATAAATAGCTTCAATAACGGCAAGAATCTTGGTTTTCGCCTGCAAGGCTTCTTCCTTTTCAAATACAAACTCACCAAGGTTATCGATTGTTGCAGAAATTCCGTTTGCATTCAATTCTTTAACACTCTTCACCATTTCTTCAATATTCGTTCCTGCTACGACAGACTGGGCACCAAGTTTAAGCCCCCATCGTTTTGCACCGCTATTAAGCATCTTATTTTGAGAAAGCATAATAAAAAAATCTTTTGTTATTGTCAAAGTAGTGACCTCCATCATTTTGAACTGGACTTTTTACCCATTCAATTATATTTAGCGTTAATCCCAGAATTTCACTTAATAAAATTTACTTCAATTTTTCAAACCGGTTGCTAACATCCTTTATAAAAGGCAGCATAAAAGCTGCCTTCTTTCTTAAATTGTTTCACTAATCGTTTTTGCCTGCATGTGTAAAATAAGATAGTCAGGGCCTCCTGCCTTGGAATCTGTTCCTGACATGTTAAAACCGCCAAATGGCTGGTAGCCAACAATGGCTCCTGTGCAGCCGCGGTTAAAATAAAGATTTCCTACATGAAATTCTTCTTTTGCCCGTTCAATATGATCAGGATTATTTGAGAGTAACGCTCCAGTTAGCCCATAATCCGTATTGTTCGCTATTTCCATCATGTGATCAAAATCGCGGGCTTTACAGAAAGCCAAAACAGGGCCAAAAATTTCTTCCTGCATAATGCGTGCTTTTTCATCCACATCAGCAAAAATAGTTGGCTGGATAAAGTAGCCTTTAGAGTCGTCCCCTTCACCGCCGGTTATCAACTTGCCTTCTTCTTTTCCAATTTCAATATATTTTGTAATCTTGTTAAAAGAAGCTTGATCAATAACTGGCCCCATGTAGTTATTCATGTTTTCTGGATTACCGATTGATAAAGTCTTTGTTAAAGCAGCTGCTTTTTCTAAAACTTCGTCATAGACATCTTGATGTACAACCGCGCGTGAACCAGCCGAACATTTTTGCCCCGAGAATCCAAATGCTGAGTACACGACCGAGGATGCCGCTAAATCTAAATCAGCATCTTTATCTACTACAACAGTATCTTTTCCACCCATTTCAGCAATCACACGCTTCAACCAGATTTGGCCTGGCTGTACTTTTGCGGCACGTTCATAAATACGGCAGCCAACCTCACGTGAACCAGTGAAAGATACAAAGCGGGTTTTAGGATGATCAACAAGGTAATCACCTACTTCTGCACCACTTCCTGGAATGTAATTGATTACTCCTTCAGGAAGGCCAGCTTCTTGTAATAGTTCTACAAATTTAGCTGCTATTACAGGTGTATTATTCGATGGCTTTAAAAGAATGGTATTCCCTGCTACGATTGCCGCTGCCGCAGTTCCAGCCATAATCGCCAATGGAAAGTTAAATGGGGAAATAATGATCCCTACACCAAGTGGAATATAATTAAAAGTATTTGCTTCTCCTTCTCTGCTTTCTACAGGAGCCCCCCCTTTTAGTTGCATCATTTGGCGTCCATAAAAAATCAGAAAATCAATCGCTTCTGCCGTGTCTGCATCCGCTTCTTTCCATGGCTTTCCGGCCTCCTTCACTAGGTAAGCAGAAAATTCATGTTTTCGTTCACGGAGAATCTTTGCTGCACTAAATAAAATATTCGCCCGTACTTCAGGGTCTTCTTTTTTCCAAGTATCGAAAGCAACTAGCGCGGCTTGCATCGCCTTTTCAGCCAACTCTTTATTTGCTTTGGAAACACTTCCAATTACTTCTTCCTTATTCGCTGGGTTAATCGAAATGATTTGTTCATCTGTTGTAATCGACTCGCCCCCGATAATTAAGGGGTAGCCTTTACCCCTCTCTGATTGAACAACTTTTAATGCTTGATTAAATCCATTTTTATTTTCTTCAATCGTAAAATCGGTGAATGGCTCGTGCTTATATTTTTCTTGTAATGTAGCATTCATAGTCATGTAGTTTTCTCCTTTATAGAAAATAAGTTCGTAAACAGGCTTATAAATAATGTGGAAACCTCATCAATCTTGATTAAGTGCAGCAAGCCATATAGGTATACTTCACTGTCACCAGCTTCCTGTGCCTTAAGCATTTTCCAATACAAACTGTTGATTTAAAGTAAAGCCTTGTTGATACGGATCGGTTTCTTCTAAAGCAAATCGATGTAATCCGGTAACCCAGGCTGAACCTGTAATTTCAGGAATGATAGCATCGAAACCTGATACTGTCGTTTTCCCAACTACCTTACCTATAAATCTGGAATCGATAATACTTTCTTGAATAATACTTTCACCAATTTGAAGATCCAGGGCTGCTAATTTGGCTGAAGTACCTGTGCCGCATGGGGAACGGTCAATTTGTCCATTCCCAAAAACAACAACATTGCGATAATGATTCTTCTCCTTTTTTAAGCTGAACTCTATAAGATCCACCGTGCAAATATTTGGGTTTTGCGGATGCTCAAAATAAAATTGCTCATTAAGCATTTGTTTTATTCTCATACCAAGTTTAGATAAGACAAGGGTTTCGCTTGTTTCTAATTTCAAATTAAATTGTGACGCGTCCACAATAGCAAATATGCTGCCGCCGAATACAATATCTAATTTGATGGTTCCATAGCCTTCAATAACAATATTCACATTTTTTTCAAGAACAAAAGATGGCACATTCCGGAACGACACTTCACTAACTTTCTGATCTTTATATTTAGCTGTACATTCCACCTTGCCTGACGGTGTATCAAGAAAAAACAATTCCTTTTGAGGTAACAAGCCAAACTGTATACCTGCAGTAATAGTGCCGATTGTGCCATGACCGCACATATTAAGATAATCACCGCTGTCCATGAATATTAAGCCTGCATCACAACCTTCTTGAGAAGGTTCACAAAGAATAGCCCCAAACATATCCTGATGACCGCGTGGCTCGTTCATTAATAAATTTCTTAGCCAAGGTATTTCTTTTTTAAGATTATTTTTCTTTTCTAACATTGTATCTCCTGAAATTTTTGGAACCCCACTTACAATAATTCTTGTTGGCTGACCCATTGTGTGGGTATCGATTGTTTCAATAAATTTAGAAAAATTGATCATCACTACACCTTCTCTTTTTTCACAAAAATTTGCATTCTACTAGACATAATGCAATTTGCATGCCAAAAACCTTTTTCCAGCATAACTTCGATCAGAAAAACAAAATTAACAATAAGTCATTCTCTTTTATATAACGTGTATGTTCCTTATTCTGAACTGATGGAGCTGGGTTAAAGGGAGGGTACAATAGCAAGATTAATACGTAATAATAAAAAAAAAAATCAAACTCTACATATAAATATTGAATAGACTTCATTTTTAAAATATTATAAAAAGTGTAAATATTATTTACATAATGTAAACCTGTAAACTTACACAAAAGAGCCGTAAAAGGAGGCAGATCAAAATAGCGGATTTTAGCAGAGATACTATCCTTTTTTATTTAGAAGCTATTTTAAAAACCAGTAAAGATGCAGTCACAGCTGTTGATAAAACGGGGCGGGTCGTTTACTGGAATGAAGCAGCAGAAAATACTTATCAAATTAAATCAAATGAAATAATAGGGAAAAACATAGAGAACTATTTTCAAATGAAGGACATTAAATTGTACGAAATCTTAAAGAGTAAACAGCCGATATTTGATGTTTATCATCAACCTCGTCCTGATAAGCATATTTCAATCAGTTCTTCTCCTGTTTTTGACCATGGCGGCAACCTGATTGGCGCCATATCGGTAGATCGTGATATAACAGCTACCGTAAAACTAAATGATAAGCTTTCCGTTACAACCTCGAAGCTACAAGATTTAAAACAGCAAATCATTAATCAGGCTAAAAACTTACCGTTCTCCAGCATAAAAGGCAGCAGCAAAATTATTAATCAGATAAAGGCATCCGCTATTAAAGTAGCAGCAACTGACGCAACAGTGCTGATATTAGGAGAAAGCGGTGTAGGGAAGGAACTTTTTGCACAGGCCATTCATGAGTCAAGTTCTAGAAAAAAAAGGCCATTTGTTCCTATTAATTGTGGTGCGATCCCTTCCCCCTTGTTTGAAAGCGAATTCTTCGGCTATGAAAAAGGTTCGTTTACAGGAGCTGAACAGGGTGGCAAGGCAGGAAAACTAGAAGAAGCAAATGGTGGTACACTATTTTTAGATGAACTAGGCACAATGCCTTTAGATATCCAGGTTAAATTCTTGAGAACTCTTCAAGAAGGAGAAATATATAGAGTAGGTGGCACAAAAGCAATCAAAGTAGACATAAGGGTAATAGCAGCTACAAACAGCATGCTGGAGGAGATGGTGGAAAAAGGGGAATTCAGAGAAGACTTATATTATCGTCTGAATGTGGTTCCCCTTCATATCCCCTCACTTCGAGAGAGATTAGAAGATGTTCCAGAGCTGGTACATTTATTTATAGAGGAGTTCTCTATTAAATATCAAAAAGAAATACAATTTCAATCGAATGATATGATGGAGTTATTTTCCTCATACCACTGGCCTGGTAACATAAGAGAATTAAGAAATTTTGTAGAGAGACTTGTGGTCATGACTGATGACGCTGTATTGCAAGCCAGTGACATATTGAATATTCTTCCGCAAAAGGCGAAAAAAATAGCGTTTGAACATGCTACTATCACATTTCAAGATGAGATAAGCTTAATAGAAAAAGAACGAATAAAAAGTGCATTAGAAAAAACGCACGGTAATAAGACATTGGCAGCTAAGGAATTAGGCTTTTCAAGAGTCACTCTTTACAAAAAGATAAATAAGTATGGACTTTAATATTAATTTCGAACTTTTCTTTTCACCTTTAAAAACAAAGGCTCTTTTCGTAAAGATTGTTGTTTTTAAAATGAAACGATTTAAGGTTGATTGGAGCGAAAGTGCGAGACTCCTGCGGGAGCAGCGGGACAGGTGAGACCCCACAGGTATTTACGCCGGGGAGGCTCACCGCCCGCCCCGCGGAAAGCGAGCATCTGGAGGGGAAATCAGCCACACCTCACTACTTGGTAAATAGCAACAAAGTATGCGAAAACAGCCAAAACAAAAAACTCATTTTGCCTGGAAACCATATTACCACTTGCTGAAGCAGCGAATACTGCCTATCGTTCTCCAAAAGATAATGGAAAAGCAAAATAAAGTTGAAGGATAAAAATAATTTGTAATAAAAGGGCATCCCTTTGGGTGCCCTTTATCATGCAATCAAAAAAAAGAACAATGATATTTATAGTATTCAAATATTTCCTTTTGAAGTAAACTGCCCCGTTAGTTTAAGTACATTTCTTCACAATCTTAATAGTGACACGAACATAAATATTCAATAAAAAAATCATCTCACCTCTAAGAAATCTATAGAGGTGAGATGATTTTAATCAATCTTTTTTATAAAACTGCTCGTGGGAATCTTACGGCAACGAATTCAGAAATAAGGTAAACAAATTCCAGCAATCGGGCGCGATTGTGAAAGTAAAAAGTAAAAGGCATGATACATTTCAGTCATGTTTATCTTTACATTAGGTTATGTGTAACTTTTTTACTATAGTCAATAAATCAAGGTCGTGTCTTGAATAATTATATTAAGTTTTCCTACCATGATTCCTAACAATAAATTGTTTAATTTTGCTTTCTCAATCAAATTCAGAACCCACTTACACCATGAAATTTCTTCTTCATCTAACCTATTCCTTCTATTAAAAAGAATATAACCTCCAAAATGTTTAGAAGTCATTTCTAACCCATTTTTCCCATGTGCTTGTTCAATTTTGGCTATATTTTCTTCTCGCAAAGCCACGGTTTGTTCTAATTTAGAAATTCGGTCCTGAATTAATTTTTTCGCATTTTCTTCATTCGATAACCAAATCGAATATATCTTAATAAAAAATTCATCTCGAATGATGGGATCAGAAGGCAATTCAGTGACCCATTTTTCCAGAGTTTCTCTTCCCTTTTCTGTAATTGAATATATTTTTTTATCGGGTTTACTCGTTTGTTCAATATGTTCAAATTCCAAAAGCCCATTCTTCTCCATTTTAGTTAACAGAGGATATATTTGACTATGCTTCGCAGGCCATAATACCTCTAAATACCTAACTAATTGATAGCCAGAACATGGATTTCTACCAAGCGAACTAAGTATCGCATATCCAAGCGTATTCATCTAATCCCCCTTCATCCATATATATCGTTCAATAATAGTGTGTATGTTCGCACTCATCGATCCAACATTCCTTACTGACTTAAAACCAAAGGTTAAATAATCCTTCATTTACCCCTAAATTATACATATAATATATTCCAAAAACCATACTAATTGTGCCCATTGTGAATACAAGTGTTCTACTAATTTTAACGCGTTTCATACTTAACACAAATGGGATGCCAATAATCGTAGTGAAAAAAAGCATACCAATGACCGTTCCTACTCCAAATAAAAGGATATAAATAGCCGCTTCCCAAACACTCTTTACTGTACTCATCGTCAATATAACCATAGTGCCACTTCCTGCGAGACCATGGACTAGACCAATAAACATCGATTTCAAATATGAAACATCTTTATGTTTGTGTTTATGCACATGTTTACCACCATTCTCATGGGGATGGGCATGGACATGTTTATGTTCATCTCCATCATGTGCATGCGTATGAACATGGATACTTTTGAAAGAAAGGATCGTTGTAACACCCAGATAAACAAGCATGATTCCTACTAAAAATTCTAAGGACATAGACCATTTCCCTGGTATTTCACCCTTCATAAGAATAAGAATAATACCAACTATAAATAATGTTATCGTATGACCTATCCCCCAAAATACTCCTGCTAGAGAAGCGTGCCATAACTTTTTGCTTTGACTTGCAATTGTTGATACTGCAATTACATGATCAGGCTCAATTGCATGCCTGATTCCCAAAACAAAACCTATCGTTAAAACTGAAAACAATGTAACATCCATAAATATTTCTCCTTTAAACTTTTTGTCCCGTATAAAGTGAAACTTCCATAAGTGGGGTTTACCACAGCCTGATTAACCCGGATAAAAACCCGGCAACCTTTTGATTGCCGGGTTCTAAGCATTAATACTTTCTTAGAAAACACGGTTCGGTTATAAACCACTCTTGACTAATAATTCGGTGACACTCAGTAAAGACTTCCTCTATTACTTGTGTCGAGTTGGCTAATACACGAACCGTAAATCCTGGTACAGATAATAAAGATAGTCCAATTTTATATCGATCTGTATTTCCATTAATGGCCTGATATAACCGATCAAGGAGGTCAGGGCTTGTTTGTTCGCCAACCACAATCATGGAACCTAAATGTGAAAACCCTTCCATGAATCCAATCTTCTCTATATTTTGGGCAGCAGGATTCAATTGAATGTGATCATAGGCCACAAGCTCATCGTCCATATAAATTTCATTGATGAATTGAAGCCGATTATAACTGAAACGATCTCCATCCGGAGACCACCCCGGGGTTAAAATGTCGGAATAAAGGAAAGTCGCCCCTTTCTCCATGCGAATGACATTTTTTTGTTTATAGCGCGCGTCCTGATACATAATTAGCGGATCCGGAATATACTCGAGATAACATCCAGACTTTAGAAAGATCTCTGTTTCCTGATAGGCATGAGTGTTAGGTGTCTTATAAACCTTTGTTGCGGATTGTGTCGTTAAGGTTAGTCTCGCTTGCTTCTCGAGCGTAATTTGTATTTTATAGCGATCTCCGTCTAGATAGCCTCCACCGGGGTTCAAAATATAATAACAAGCTTGTCCAGAGTCATCATGATAAACCGGACGCATCACTTTCAATGCGCCCTGAAAATATACATTTTTCGCTACAGTCTTTCCATTCCGATCTTCGACATCCAGACACAAAACTCCAGTCCAGTCTTCCATTATTCCAATCCTTTTAATAATGCATTCTTCATAAGCCAATTAATGACCTGGTCAAGACCCTTGTTATCTTTTAAGTTGGTGAAAACAAACGGTTTATTTCCGCGAAAAACCTTCGTATCAGACTCCATCACTTCGAGGCTTGCGCCAACGAAAGGTGCTAAATCAGTTTTATTAATGATGAATAAATCTGATTTAATCATCCCTTGTCCGCCTTTACGCGGAATTTTTTCGCCTTGAGCTACATCAATAATATAGATGGAGAAATCCACAAGCTCTGGGCTGAAAGTCGCCGCAAGATTATCGCCTCCACTTTCCACAAAAATGAGCTCTACGTCCGGATGCTTCTCTTTTAATTCATCGATAGCCGCAAAATTCATGGAGGCGTCTTCACGAATAGCTGTGTGTGGACATCCGCCTGTTTCAACCCCAATAATACGGTCTGCCGGTAGGACTCCATTTTGCATTAAAAATTTGGCATCTTCTTTTGTATAAATATCATTCGTCACAACGGCCATGCTGATTTCACCTTCTAAATGACGGGTTAGCCTTTCAACCAACATCGTTTTTCCGGCTCCAACAGGTCCGCCTACTCCAATTTTAATCGCTTCCATATAAAAACACTTCCTTCTATAATTAAGACATGAAAATACGAATGTTCACACGCTCATGTTTCATTTGAGATAACTCTAAACCTGGTGAAATGATTCCAAAATCCTCTTTATCCAAAGTTTGAATTTTTTCTGTTGCTTCTATTAAAGCACTTTGAAACTCATGAATCGTCTTCTGTCCCGCGGTCTGTCCTAACGGAATCGCCCGAACGGCATTTTGAACAAGACTTGAAACAGTAGAATACAAATAATAGAGGGTGGTAGTTGTTTTCGGAACACCAAGATGGTGCCCTATCATCGTAAAAGCAATAGCTGGATGTCCAAAGGAGTGCTTCTCCTTAATCCGTTTTTGATATAGCGAGTGAACAGGAAACTCATATAAAGATCCTACAAGGTTTACCATGCGTTCTCCCATTCTTTTGGTACCTTCTCTCGTTTCACGCGGCAAATTTTGAACCGTCAGCATTCGATCGATCTTCCACACCGTTTGTATATCCTCATTTTCCAAGGCATCATAGACAAGACGGGTTGCCAGCCCATCTGAATAAACGAGCTGTTCATTTAAATATACATGAAGCCACTTGGAAAACGATGCTTGATCATACACTTGATCTTCTTGAATATACGTCTCTAGACCATATGAATGACTAAAAGCACCAGTTGGAAAATTCGAATCACATAGTTGGAATAAAGAAAGAATATTAGGATTCATGGCTATGTCCAATATGACGAAAAGCCTGTTTTACTTTCCGCTCTTCACGTGTAAAAGGAATTTGAAGCTCTTGCAGCAATTCTTCAACAAGATAATCATACTGAACGAGCATATCGTTCTCTTCAAATTGAGCTGGAAGGTGACGATTCCCCAATTGGTGGGCAATCGTTCCCATTTCATTTAAACTTCGCGGGCTAATGACCAACAGATCATCGGAAAGGACATCTACGACAATCATATTTTTATCATCCATATATAAAACATCGCCAGCCTTAAGGTCACGCAGTTCTTTTAAGCGAATGCCAATTTCGTGGCCGTGATCGGTGGTCACTCTTTGAATCCGCTTCACTAAATTAGCACTTTCCAGGTACACCTTTTCCATATGGCGTTTCGCAATTTCTTCTCTGTCCATTGCTTCGATATTTGCAACGATTTTTTCAATAATCAATATTTTCACCTCAAAATAAGACTCAAAATAAGAAATAGCGTTGTCCCATCGGCACTATATCCACAGGCTCACAAGTAATGAGTTCCCCGTTTACTTTTACCTCATACGTTTGTGGATCAACCGTAATCTCAGGCGTTTCGGAATTAAGCTTCATATCTTTTTTCGTTAAGTTTCGAATACCATGAACTGGAAGAACCGTTTTTTCCAAGCCTAATTTTTCATGCACTTTATCATCAAAAGCGACTTGAGAAACAAAGGTAATTGAGCTCTTAGACATGGCTTTTCCATAGGATCCATACATTGGACGATAAATAACTGGCTGTGGTGTCGGAATGGACGCATTGGCATCACCCATTAAGCTTTCTGCAACAAAGCCATTTTTAAGAATCATTTCAGGCTTCACGCCGAAAAATGCCGGTGACCAAATGACAAGGTCCGCCATTTTTCCGACTTCAATCGAGCCGACATATTCAGAAATACCATGAGTGATAGCGGGGTTAATCGTATATTTAGCTACATAACGCTTCGCGCGATTATTATCAGAAAGCTCGCTGTCACCTTCCAACGCCCCTCGCTGTTTTTTCATTTTATCTGCTGTTTGCCATGTACGTAAAATAACCTCGCCAATTCGTCCCATTGCTTGTGCATCTGAGCTAACCATACTGAATACACCCATATCTTGAAGAATATCTTCAGCCGCAATCGTTTCGCGTCTAATCCGTGAATCAGCAAAGGCAAGGTCTTCAGGAATAGATGGGTTTAAATGGTGACACACCATTAACATATCCAAATGCTCATCGATCGTATTAATTGTATATGGCAAAGTCGGGTTTGTAGATGATGGAAGAACATTCATAAAGCTCGCTGATTTAATTAAATCAGGAGCATGTCCGCCCCCTGCCCCTTCCGTATGGTACATATGAATAACTCGGTCTTTAATCGCCGCTAGCGTGTTTTCCAAAAATCCGCCTTCATTCAACGTGTCTGCATGAAGGGCAACTTGTACGTCATATTGGTCCGCTACTCGAAGAGCGTGGTCGATAGCAGAGGCTGTAGCTCCCCAGTCTTCATGCACTTTTAATCCAATCACGCCTGCACGTACTTGCTCAGCCAACGCCTCTTCGTTCGCAGCTTGTCCTTTTCCAGTGAAGCCTACGTTAATTGGAAATCCTTCCGCTGCTTGCAGCATTTTATGAATATTCCATTCACCTGGAGTAACAGTTGTGGCTTTTGATCCTGCAGCAGGTCCCGTGCCTCCTCCGATTAAAGTTGTAAGGCCGGAAGCCAACGCAGTCTCAACCTGTGCTGGATTAATGAAATGTACATGTGAGTCGATTCCACCAGCAGTGACGATCATCCCTTCCCCAGCAATAATTTCTGTAGAAGCACCAATTACAATATCCACATTATCCATTATTAAAGGATTTCCGGCTTTTCCGATTCCAGCAATTTTCCCGTCACGGATTGCAATATCCGCTTTATAAATTCCGGTATAGTCTAGAATAACAGCATTTGTAATGACTACATCCGGAACTCCATCTTCGCGAGTTGCAAGAGGATGTTGCCCCATCCCGTCACGGATTACTTTTCCGCCGCCAAAAACGACTTCTTCACCGTATGTAGTATAATCTTTCTCAATTTGGATCACTAAATCTGTATCCGCTAAACGAATGGAATCTCCTGTCGTTGGACCATACATCCCAGAATATTGCTTTCTTGACATTTTGAAACTCATTGATTTCCCCCTCTTTCCACGGATCCATCTGTTTTATTATTTAATCCATACACACGACGTTCTCCACCAAAATCAATCAATTCTATTTCTTTTTCATCTCCAGGCTCAAAACGAACGGCGGCACCCGCAGGAACGTTTAACCGTTTCCCAAACGCTTCTTCGCGATTGAATTGAATAGCTTCATTGATTTCATAAAAATGGAAATGAGAGCCAATTTGAACAGGCCGATCTCCTGTATTAATTACAGACAGCTTTGTGACTATTTTCCCGGCATTACAAATAATTTCTTCTTCTTTTAAAAATAGCTGCCCTGGTATCATTTGAGCATGCCTCCTTGTCTATTCTTATCTGATTGGATTATGAACCGTTACTAGTTTCGTTCCATCAGGAAAAGTAGCTTCTACTTGAATATCGTGGATCATCTCTGGAATACCTTCCATAACATCTTCGCGCGACAAAATCATTGCTCCATATTCCATCAATTGTGCAACTGTTCTTCCATCCCTCGCCCCTTCTAACACTTCATAGGTAATAAGTGCTACAGCTTCCGGATGGTTTAATTTTAATCCTCTTTCTTTTCGTCGCTTAGCAAGATCAGCTGCCACTACAATCATGAGCTTATCCATCTCACGCGGTAATAATTGCATCGTAAAGCCTCCTCATTTTCAAAATGACCAACTATGGCGAAAATTCCATCAATTATCGAGACATTTCTTCTAAACCCATTGATGCTTAGTTGAACCAATTGGGAAGTATGAACGGAGAATCAAATATTCATCAATAAAGTTACCTGAATTATCTGCAATCGCACGATAAAAAAATACTATTAAATCCCATACAGAATATCACTATTTTAGAAAATCAATGATGTTGGAATTAACTTTTTTTTATTTTTTATTTACAAAAAAATTCAGATTTTACAATAAAATGAAGGATTGATTCCCCTGGAATATTAATATATCATAATATACATATATATCAAATTATATATAATTTTATGAATTTAAAGGTAAGTGAATGGACTTTGTAAGGAGGAAATTTAAGAAAAGCTAAAGGATTATATTCATAGGAGGAAGAACTCTTTCCGGAAACATAGGACTTGCAAAAATCCCCTATAAAAAAGGTAAACTCGGAAAAATGATTATCTACATTTTTCGTTTAGGTTTTTACATCGTCCTTCAGCTGTACTTAAACTCTTAATGCATGATTAACATGTTTTGTTTCAGAGGATATTTTTTAAAACTGCAGAAAATGAAATGATTGAATCTGAACCTATTTTTTTAAATATCTTAATTGAGGGGTTAGTTTATGCAAAAAGACAAACGTACTTCATTGACCGATGGAATGTTTCTTTCTTTAATGAAGTCATCACTGAAAGGAATCTCTCAAGTCATATTGATTGAGAATGCTGTTACTGGTTTCATTATCCTAATGGCGATCACGATTTTTTCTTATCCTTTAGGGATTATTACTCTATCTTCCTCAATCATAGGAACGCTAATCGGAAAACTGGGAGGTGCTAATGAAAACAATGTGAATTCAGGTTTATACGGATATAACTCCGTGCTAACAGGCATTGCACTAACATTGTTTTTAACTGGACCCTCTCAGTGGTTTATCGCTTTAGTCGGAGCTGCTTTAGCCGCAGTCTTTTCCGCAGCAATGATGCATTTTATGAGAAACACAGGGATTCCCATCCTTACATTCCCGTTTATCATTCTGACTTGGTTTATGTTGCTTGCATCTTACAAGTTAAAGGCTTTCCAGTTAAGTCCGGGACTAGTTCCTCAAGACTTATCACACTGGACCTTAAACATCTCTGGAAAGGTTGATTGGCTGGAAGGGAGTTTTAATGGGATTGGGCAAATTTTTTTTCTAGATAGCACCTTAGCTGGCATTCTATTATTTATTGGCGTATTTTGGGCCGGATGGAAATATGGCCTTTTTTCCATTTTAGGTAATGCTTTTGCATTACTCATATCATTCGTACTCGGAGGGGAACACTCTTTAATTATCTTGGGTCTTTATGGCTACAATGCGATTTTAACCAGCATTGCCGTATCTATAGTTTTTAAAGAGGACCATAATCGATTTGCGCCTATATCAGGGATCATCGCAGCTTGTGTGACAGTACCCTTAACGGCAAGTGTAGCTACCTGGCTTTTACCCTATGGACTTCCAGCCCTGACAATGCCTTTCGTACTTAGTACCTGGCTTTTCCTTGGCGCGAGAAAAGTCCTTCCCAGGTTGTAATAAATTTGACTTTTGAGAATGGAGCACGAGGGGCATTACTTCCAAAGACAGCTGCCTTTGCAAGATTAAGTAACCATCTGGAAATCTTAAGTGATCCTCATGTTATGGCTTGGCCAAAATCTCTCCTTTAATTCGCATTCCCTACCCTATCTAAACAATTGCCTTGTAGGCATTGTTTAGATAGGGTTTTTCAAATGAACTTAATTCTCTATTCATTGAATTAGCTGGTTCATAGAACAATTGAAATGCCTCAAAAACTTTATGTTCATTAAAAATAGACGGCACGGCGAGAATTCCTATAAAATTCTCACTGTACCGTCTGCTTTACTTTTAATAATTGTAGAACATAGTCAACATGAGATTGTGTCAACGCTAAGGACCATCGTCCAATCGTCTCCGAATCCCCTCCAACCAATGATTGACACATCATTCGTTTATTGTTTTTCACACATTTGATTTTCTAAAAAATCCATAAAAACAGATTTAGTTTTACCTTTTAAATAGATAAAGTCGATACTAATATTCGTTTTCACAGGAGGAGTCATTTCCACTCTAAATAACTCTTCATTTTCTATTTCTTTCCTTACACAATGCTCAGGTAAAAAGCTAATGCCTAGGCCTTGTAATACTAAATTTTTAGCCGTTTCCATATTGTCCACTTCTACATATATATTCGGATTTACACCATTACTTTGAAATAGACGATGAATGATAAGCCAATCGATAGATCCATAATCAAAAAAGATTAGAGGCTGTTTACTTACATCCTCCACTGTTATTCTTTCTTCTTTTAAAAACGGATGATTGGAAGGTACAACAAGGCTAATAGGATCATTATAAAGACGGATTGATTCTACTTGAGGGTGGGTTTCTGTTCGTATAATGCCAAAGTCAACCTCTTTATTAATGACCTTGTGTAAAATATCTTTAGAATGCCCTGTTATAATTTTGATTCTAACATCCTTGAACTTAGATTTAAAAGCTGGCAAAATATCAGGGAGAATGTTGTTGGAAATGGACAAAGCACTCCCGAGTACGAGCTCAAAAGGTACAGTTACTTGTTGCAATCCGTACTTTGCTTCCTGATAGGATTGAAGAATTTTTTGTGCGTGCGGAAAGAAATATTCTCCCTTTTCAGTTAAAGAAATTTTGTTTCCGTTTCGATGAAAAAGCTTTAAATTAATGTCACGTTCAAGGGATTGAATACGTGCCGTTACGGAAGGTTGAGTTAAATAAAGAGCATCGGCTGCTTTATTGAAACTACCTAGTTGACAAACATAGATGAAGGCTTCAATATTTTCAATATTCATATTTACAGCTCCTTATTTTAGTTCACCATTGCGTCTATCCACTTTACCCAATTGCTTTAGCTGATTCTGTCTCAGTAGCTGTTTTAATTGCCGTTTTGGCTAAAATTTCTGTCGGGTCAATAATACAGATATTTGGGGATGATTCAAGTACAAGAGGGATTTCTGTACAGCCTGCTATTATAGCTTCTGCCCCTCTTTTGATTAATTTATCAGCTATTCTTGAAAGATGAAAACGACCTTTCTCCAAATCCCCACCTTTAATAGCATATATTCCTTCCATCACTTCTTTTTGCATTTGCTTATCAGGCTCAATGGCATGAATATCGTAGGATTGACAACTTTGTTGATACAGTTTTGCATTTATTGTTCCATCAGTAGCCAACAAGCCTACTCTCCTCATATTATTTACGTGTAAAAAGCGAGCTGTTTGTAAAGGCATATGTAGAATCGGGATACTAACGGATTCTTTTATTGATTTAAAGTAAAAGTGAGCAGTATTGCAAGCCATTACCAGAAAATCCGCACCAGCATTTTCTAGCCTTTGTGCCGATTGTACAATAAAAGGAACAGGATCTGTACCCTTTCCCAATATAGCTGTTGTTCGATCAGGTATTTGTGAATAATTGTCCACGATAATATGGATATGATCCTGGTCTTTCTTTGCAGGTGTATAAGAAATAATTTTATTCATTAAATCAACAGTTGCTAATGGTCCCATTCCACCAATAATCCCAACTACTTTTTGCATCTTCTTCACCACTTATATTTGAATTTTATAATATAGTTTCTTTAATACTTAACTTCATTATAATTTTTATACGAAGTGATGAATTATAGAAATAATCTATACACTAATAGAAACAATAAATTGAACTTTACTAATGATGAAGCTTCCATTGAACCGTTTCCCCTCAAATTCTCGAAGGACTTCTTACTGGCCATTAAGCAGCCCTCCTCAAGTCCATCCGAACTGTTCCCTGTGCCTGAACTATCCCTCCCCTTTAATTCCATAAAGAAAGAACTGCCTTAAAAGGCAGTTCCGATTTTAAGCTAACACAGACGTGAGATAAGGAAGACGTTATTTCTCAACTTTCACTGACGTTTTTTCCTGATCCATGTCTATAGCATTCAAAAAAATCTTCAAGATGACTATTCAGACCCCATACTCATGACTTTCAACAGTGGGTCAGAGAATATCAGGCTCTTGCTTGCTTAACGTATCATCAAAATGTTGGTGGCACCTGCCGAATGTTTGACTGTTCGGTTTGAGCTTTCCATTCTCCCTGACGGAACTCTTTTTCCCACTTCGAAACGACAATACAAGCGAGAACATGTCCTGGTGTATTACAAGCAGTACGTGCCATATCCAGCACACGGTCAATTCCTGCAATAATTGCGACGCCTTCTGCAGGAAGCCCTACTGCTGAGGCGGTAGCTAAAAGGACAACTAGCGAACCGGATGGAACAGCGGCAATTCCTTTTGAGGTTGCAACAAGAACCCCCATTACAATCAACTGTTGGCCAAAATCCATCGGGATGCCATATGCTTGTGCCAAGAAAATAGAACACACTGAAAGGTACAATGTCGAACCATCACAATTCAGTGATAGCCCAGAAGGAATAACGAATGAAACAACGCGTTTCGAACAACCGTATGCTTCCATTCGTTCCATTAACTGAGGCAGAATTGTTTCCGTACTTGTTGTAGAAAAAGCGATAAGGAACAAATCCCATATCATTCGAAACACTTTAAAGTAAGAAATCTTCAAGAACCAACCAATTAATGGGAATAGAACGAAAATAACGATAGCAAGCCCAAGATACACAACCCCAATCAACTTTGTCATAGGGATTAAAAGGGCAATGCCATACTGACCTACAGAGGCTGCCATGAGAGCGAGTACACCAATCGGTGCCGTTACCATGACCATTTGTGTCAGTTTAAACATGATATTTGCAACTGATTCCATAAACTTCATTGCCGGCTCTGACTTTTTGCCAATTGCTCCGGCGGCTGCACCAAATAAAATAGCGAAGAATATAACAGCTAATAAATCGCTTTTTGCCATCGCATCAACAATGTTGCTTGGAATGATGTTAACAAGCATCGTTTTAAAATCGACAACTTTGGTAACGCTTTCATTTAATTGTGTGATATCCTTTTGAGCAAGGTGGGACAGATTAAGCCCGGCACCAGGCTTTAACATGTTAACAAGTATAAGACCTATACCTAGAATCAGAGTGGTAATAAATTCAAACCAAATAATTGTTTTAAGTCCTAATGAACCCATTTTTTTCATGTTTCCGTCGCCTGATGACCCAATGACGATAGTGGTGAAAACAATAGGCACAACAATCATTTTAATAAGATGAATGAAAGCGTCGCCAATCGGTCTTAAGGATTGGCCAAGTACAGGAAAAAAATGTCCGATAAGTGCTCCAATAAACAGTGCTATTAATACTTGAAAAGCAAAAAACTTTTTCATATGTTGTCCTCCCTGAACGAAAGATTAATAGCCTCATCACACAATATGTCATTAAATAGATCTTTCCACTCTCATTTGACTATTGAATGAGAATGAAGAAATGGCCTTTAAAAATTGAATCTACATTTCCATAGACAACCTCCCCATTTAAAAAAATATTTGTAAATATACCAAAAACTGTATCACTTTTTCCGTGATTCAGTAAAATACAGAATTACTATAAAGTTATAAGAATTAATTATTAATTCCGTTGACCTTAATCAGCTAACGCACCCGTTAGTTTAGATGATCCACAATGGCACATTTCCATTGCAGAATGAGAACCATTTCCTAAACATGTATAACCCCGTCCTAAAATTAGGACAGGGTTACCATAAAGCTGTTTAATTATTGATTAAAGCCTTCACCCAACTTAAAACAAACCAATGAAGTTACTGCTGCGCTATCTGTATAAGATTGCCGCATGTATCGTCAAAGACAGCTATTGTGACTTCGCCCATTTTTGTCGGCTCCATAGTAAACTTCACGCCGTTTTCCAATAATCGTTTGTACTCTTCATGAATATCTGCAACGCCAAACATTGTTGCCGGGATGCCATCTGCAAATATCTTCTTTTGATACTCCTGTGCGGCAGGATGCTCATTCGGTTCGAGCAAAAGCTCGGTACCGTCATGAGCTTCGGGAGAAACAAGCGTGATCCACCTGTATTTCCCCATTGGAACGTCTTGCTTTTTTACAAATCCCAGCTTATCTGAATAAAATTCCAGTGCCTTGTCTTGGTCTTGTACGAATATGCTGGTAACAATGATTTTCATAATGTTTTACCTCCTTTGATATTTGTGACGCATGGTGCTGTGCTAACAATCCGGCTGCGAGCAAAAGGGACCCACACAATTGCCAGAAGTCTTGTTCCGATTTTATAAAATTACTCGATCCATCCTTTTAGCAAATTTTTAAGTGGTTCGTTGTTGAATATAACTACTCGATACTTTCCCTTTCGTTTTGATTTTACGAGCCCTGCATCTTCCAATACAGAAAGATGTTTAGCTATCGCTTGTCGCGAAATGGAAATGTCGTGCTTCATAATGAGACGTACCGTAAGTTCATACAACGTCAGTTCGTTGCGTTCGGATAGTTCGTCTAATATAAGCCGCCTAGTCGAGTCTCCAAGTGCTTTGAATATAGCGTCTTTGTCCCCATTCATATATCGAGTATAAGCAACCCCAAGGTTGCTTGTCAATAATAAGCAACTGTATGGTTGCATGATAAAGGAACCGTATCATGCACTCTTAACAAGTTCAAGTCACATTATTGTAGTTTTAACCATTTTATAAATTTAATGATAAAAAATGCATGAATCCTCATTGGATCGTCACACTAGTTAAATTTATAAGCATCTGCCCGTTCATTCCATTAGAAAAAGGCTGCCGCAGCAACCCTTGTAGTTAATAATCCGGTTTAAACTTGAAAGGATTGCATCAAACATTCTTCATCATCTATCATTTTCTTTTTTTCTTCAAAATCTATTTTCAGCTCACTAAAAATCTTTCTCCAAAATATAACGGCAGGAATATTCTTGGCTAATTCAACAACAAAGTAGCAACCCTTTTTTTGTTTAAACAATTCCTTTAATAATGCAATGGCCATACCCTTTCTTCTATATTTTTTCAAAATAAAAATATCATTAATGCTGTAATCATATTCCTTATTTAAAAACGGCCTTTCCAATAGTAATAAAAACCCTACAGTCATCTTATCTTTTTTCAAAAAATATGGTGTTAACCCTTCCCTCTTCCAAATTAATTCAAATGAATCAAATTCGAATGAACCATCTGATGATATGTCTAAACCCTCGGTATACTCCGAAAGGTCATGTAAATAAAGGGAATATAAATTCTTAAGAATATGCTTTTCATCTGTGGAAATTTGATTTAAGGAAACAGTCATTGTTATACCTCTTTTACATTTAATCAAACCTCTTAATTATTTCGACATAAACTTTCATTTGCCCTTCATGAACTAACCTGCCCCCTTAGTGCCATAAGAAAAAGCTGCCTTAAAGACAGCCCCGATCTTCAGCAAACGCACCCGTTAGTCATAATGAACGAAAACGGCTCCCATCGCTTAACGTAGATTGCACTTGGTCATAATGTTACTACCAAAAATAAAAAAACAAGTGTAGAGCTACACACGAAAAGGAGCCTATATTATGAAGGATGTTCAAAAATTTGTTGGTTTAGACGTATCTAAAGATTCAATTGCTGTTGCGATTGCTGATTCTGGTCGTGGTGAACCTAGAT
>NZ_JANZMJ010000027.1:0-77787 GCF_025175645.1 Peribacillus aracenensis | reverse complement strand
AAACGGTGATAAAGAATTTAACACAGAAAAAGATTACATTCAGATTAAGATTGATAAAACGATTAAAAGTAAAATTTCAACATATTCCGATGAAAATGCTATTTCTATAAATAGTCTGTTTGCTCACTATATTTTAAATAAAGAATTAACAGCTAAATCTTATTCTATTGAAGGGGAAGAACTACTATATTTAACCTTCAGCAAGGATGTAAAGGATATTATTAAAAAAAATTCTAGTGAAATGAATATTTCATATCGTTTTTATTTAAATCTTATAGCAGCTCAGATCTGTAATGATCTATTTTAATTCGAATATGAATATTGAATAATCGTCTTTATCTTACAAGATTAGACAAACGTAGGGTAGTGTCATCTTTTATGGCCCTAGAATAGCAAAAGGGCTATAAAATATAGCCCCTAGAATGTAGACACCCCTTTTTCTGAAAGTTACTTTTGAGAAAGTGGTTTGTTTACCTTTTGTAATGATCTATTTTTATAAAAATTTGATTGGAGATTTTAACAATGCTGTATTTTATTAGTGTGGTAGCGTTTATTTTTATTTTAGTAATGTTAGTATCGATTTTTGTTGGCTGGAAGTTGATACATCCCCCGGATAGACCCGTCATTGATAATCCTAAAAATTATGGTTTAAATTATGAAAATATTAGTTTTAAAAGTCGTGGAAATGATATTACTTTAAAAGGATGGTACATTCCAGCTGAAAAAAATGAAAAAATGACTTTGATTTTTGGCCATGGATATTTAGCTAACAGAGAAGAGCCTCGAGCAGAAGCTTTAAAATTAGTAAAAACACTTGTAGCTGATGGCTACAATGTGCTGATGTTTGATTTTAGAGGATGGGGCGAATCAGAAGGGAAAATGTGTACACTTGGACTTTATGAAAAGTCTGATATGCAGGGAGCAATTGATTGGGTGAAACAGAACAAATCAGAATCTCGAATTGGCTTATTTGGTTTTTCTATGGGCGCCGCAACATCATTGCTGGTTGCTGCTGAGGAAAACTGTGTAGAAGTAGTTGTTGCTGATAGCCCATTCAGCGATTTAAAAGCATACCTAAACGAAAATTTATCTTATTTTACTAAACTACCGAAGTATCCATTTAACCCAATTATTTTAAACACGATACCTTTTTTATCGGGTGTAAAACTTGATGTTGTAAAACCTATTGATGTTATTGGAAAAATATATCCCCGAAAAGTGTTATTTATACACAGTGATACAGATAAAACAATCTTTTGTAGACACAGTGAATTGTTATCAAACTGTCATCCTGACAAATTTACATATTGGAAAACATCAGGTGTTTTGCATTTGCGAAGTCACCAAGCTTATCCAAATGAGTATCAAGAAAAAGTACTTTCGTTTTTAAATTCTGCTGTTAATTAAAGTATACAGAAAAGAGGGCGTCTATCATGATTTTAACTTTTTTTATTCTGTATACAGTTGCAGCCATAGTTTATATAAATAATAGAGAAAAAGATTGGGGTAAATGGTTAAGTTTATTACTTTTTTCATTTGGAAGTGGCGCATTTGGCAAGTCACTGGTAGAGTCTTTTTTTCCGTATCTTGTTAAATACAATTTTGTTACTTTGGATCACGAATTTTTATTTCAAATAACTTATAGTTTAGGCAGTTTTTTTAATCAAAATGTGTCACCTTATGGTTTTATGATGTTTGCAGCCACATATTCAGGCCTCTTTTCAAAAGAGAAATTAAGATTATTAGGTTCATTGTTGTTAATTCCCTTATTTATTATGTTTTTCAATACGACCTTTTACCCGCAAGTCTCGCATAATTGGATTTTAGTGGCTGTTTGGGCAATTCCATGTTTCTTAATTGGGACATTTTTTATGATCTACAGTACAAAAGTAGAGAAAAATAACGAGAAGAAAAAAGATCGGAAATTATTTAATTACCTTTTGCTCCCTCCCTTTCTGACAAATGTTTTAACCAATTACGTAGGGCATGCGGTTGGATTAACGGCCATGTGGAGATTGAATGCTATTCCTGTTGCAATTGCAGGAATCACATGTTTCGTCATGATGACAAAAATGGGAGTATTAGGCGTTAGACTGAAAATTGAAAAACAGGCATTTGATAATAAAATGCAAGTTTTTAATTCCGGATCCGGTTTGTTAAATCATGCGGTAAAAAATCAAATATATAAAATTAATTCTAGTCTTTTTCTTTTGAGGCCATACAGGGATCAATTAAACGCAAGTGGAAAAGAAGCAATCGATATTATCAGTCGAAGTTCGGATCATCTTACGAATATGGTAGACCGTATCCAAAGTAAAACTAAAGAAATCCATATCGTTCGCTCGAAACAGAATTTTAATAAAATGATAGATGACAGTATAGAAGATATACAGATGGATTGTGAAACCAAAAGGGTGAAAATCATCAAGAATTATAATGCAGGAAATATTGATGTTATATGTGATAGCGCCCATACAAAAGAAGTTTTTTTAAATATTTTAAATAATGCATTGGAGGTCTTAAAAGAAGGCGGGGAAATAGAGGTATTAACCGATTTTGGTAAGTCAGATAATGTCATAGTTGTATTTACTGATAATGGTCTTGGGATATCACAAAATAATTTACGTCGTGTGGTAGATCCTTTCTTTACGACAAAAGGTAAGAGTGGCACAAATTTTGGTTTGGGCTTAGCTTATTGCTACCATGTGATGACTAAAAGTGGTGGGAATTTAGAGATAGAGAGTGAGCTAAATAAAGGGACAAGTGTTAAATTAACATTCCCAATAAAGGAGGTTTGATGCATATGGATAAAATAAGAGTTGTGTTAATTGAAGATGACTTAGATTGGATTAAAATCATAGAAACGATTATTGACAATGAAGATGATATGATGCTTGTTGCATGTAGCAGAACAAAAGAAGAAGCAATTAAACTTTCAGGGGCACTTAATCAAATTGATATTTTTCTAGTTGATATAAATCTTACGGAAGACAACTTGGATGGTATATACACAGCATTAGAATTAAAACGAAGTGAATCTTCTAAAATTATTATGTTAACGTCTATGTCAGATGAAGAAGTTATTCAGCAAGCCTTTACGGCTGGAGCAACAGATTATATTTTGAAAAAAGATGTCACTCGTATACCTGAAATTATCCGTGCATCTTGTCATGAAACCCCTCCAATTCAAGCTTTGATTAAAGATTATGTTCGGTTGAAAAGCGAAGAACAACTTAAAGAATTAACTACTGCCGAAAGGGGGGTATATGACCTTATTGAGCAAGGATATTCGAGAAGTGAGATACAAAAAAAATTAATTAAAAGCGATAATACTATTAAGAATCAAATCAAAAATATACTAAAAAAACTATCTGTATCAAGCATGAAGGAAGCTATTCAAAAAGTGAAATCTGGAGGTTTATGAATGTGTAGTTACTTTATAGTGATCAGCCCAAATTGTCAGATCCAGATCAAAAGTAAAAAACTTCAATTAAATATTTATCAATAAAAAAGTTAAAAGGCTGTCGACTTTGTTGATAGCCTTTTAACTTTTTTTATATCAAGTTTAGAAACAATATTTTGTGTCATATTCGAAAATAACTATCTACATATCCTGGTTAAAAGATACACAAACCCCTTTTTCAAAAGTAACTTTTCAGAAAAAGGGGTGTCTACGTTCTAGGGGCTATATTTTATAGTCCCTTTTGCTATTCTAGGGCCATAAAAGATGACACTCCCCTAAATCTGTTGAACCTTGTACCATGTAGATACTTACTTATTATTCATTATCGAATTTAGAAAGTTGGTCAAATAATTTTTCTGAGTGGGAGTTAAGTCAGAAATCATCCTTAGTAATGACATGTAGTTAACTACAAGGGTTTCCGTTACTTCAATATCTTCTGAAGATAACCTGTCCAAAATAATATTAATTCGTTCGCTATGTAGGGAAGGAACATTTAAGTTTTCACTGTTTTCTGGAGGTAATATATCATATAACGTGACTCCTAGAGCCTTACAAATATTTATCATGGATTCGAAGGTACCAAACCTTTCACCACGTTCGATGGTGCTAATAGTGCTTTGGGATGTATTTGATAACTCGCCTAATTCGACTGTAGTCATATTAAGGCTTTTACGATAATCCTTTATTTTTTCACCAATGTATTTTTTTAGTTCATTCATATTTATCGACTCACTTTGAATGTTTTTTAATAATTTTATCAAAATTCAAGAGTATTGTGTAATTTATCTTTTATTATTACCCTTTAACGATAAAACCTATTTACAGGTTATTCGTTTTCGACTATAATGACTTTAAGGAGGTGAACATCATTAATAAGATCAGGGAAAAAAGGTTGGAGAAAAGTTGGAGTCAACTTGAACTTGCTGAAAGATCAGGTGTTCCACAATCGAGCATATCTCAAATTGAAAGAGGTAGTCGAAAATACCCGACTTATGAAAACATAAAAAAAATCGCTAAGGCATTGGATATCAAATTAGATGAATTAGAAGAACTTACCGATTAAAGTTCTTAATCCTTTAGGGGGCTTATACAAGGTTCAAAATGAATTTGACAAGGTGAACCAATTTAAATTTCTGTATAAATCTTAAAAATCAGAAGGGGCGATGAATATGGGAGAGGTAAAACGATTAGCATATTACGATATATCATCGTCAAACGCTCAAAGTGTCAAAACATTTGACGGGAAAACATACAAAATTAGAGGTGCTGTTGCCAAATTGACCAAAAAGCTCGTTGTTTTATCTTTATCCGTTTCGGTTTTATCGGCTTGCGCTCAAGAAGAACAGGTGAATAGTCCTAATAATAGCGATAAAATTCAGACTTATGAAAAAAAAGAAGTTAAGAAACATGAATCTGAAAAGTTGCCTGTTACTATTTTCTCGGACACTGATTACAAAATCGAAGGGCAGCAAGTTGGTTTCAAGAGAACCATTACGAAAGTTGAAATGAAAGATTTCAACGAATCATCAGAAGTTGAATTTTACGATCGTTATGATAAGACAGTACGCAATCAAGGTCTTGACCTTCAAAATGACTATAAGTTATTGGAGGTTGATATAAAACATGAAACGGATGGCAAAGCAAGAAGTAGACCATTTGAAGCGTACATGCTGAATGATGGTTCAGGGCTTGTGGTAGGTGATAATGAGTTAGCCAGTCAAAATGATTTTCTAATGTACCAACAAGATTTCTTGGCAAGAGATTTCAAAGTTGGAAAAACGTTCGAAGGAACAGGAGATATAATGATGGCTATTCCAAAAAAATATGCAGAAGATCCAAACCTGCAGTTTAGAATTAAACAACAGATTGTTGATGAAAAAAAATACATTTATATCGACTTGAACTAAAAGAGGTGAATTTATGTTTGGTTGGGTTGACGATATCAAAGAATTCATCTTTGAAATGTTCAAAGATGGAACCAAAAGCTTTTTGGATATGACAACAGAGTTGTTCCAAAAAAGCGTTGATACCGTCCAAATGAACGTTTCGGAAACGCCAACAGAGTTTTCGCAGACCATTGTCGATAACCTTCGGATAATATCTGAAACAGCAATATTACCGGTTGCTGGCTTAATTTTAACTTATATTTTTTGCTATGAAATATATCAAATGGTTGTAGAGAAAAACAAAGGTGGCGACTTTGAGACAGGTCAAATGTTGTTTCTGATTATTAAAACGGCAGCAATGATTATGCTTGTAACAAATAGCTTCACAATTGCTTTAGCAATATTTGATCTTGGGAAATGGATAACGAATCATGTGCCAGCAGCAAGTTTGGAACTTCCGCCTAGCATAGCAGAAAACTTAGTTGAGAGTATTCCCGAAGGAGAAATAGGAACAGCGATTTCAATGTGGGTAGTAGCTGGAATTGCTCTAATCATAACTTTTGTTATGTCGGGCATTATTTATTTGGTAGCTTGGGGTCGGATTGTTGCGATAATGCTTTATATATCAGTAGCTCCCTTACCTTTCGCAACATTCCTCAATAGAGAGTGGATCGGTTCTATCGGTCAATCGTATGTAAAAAATCTATTGGCTTTAATGTTGCAAGGGTATTTCATGTTAGTTTGTCTTGTGGTATATGCAGGGCTACTGGAAAAAGCAAGCAGTCTGATTTCAACAGAAGGCAGTGGATTGTATGGCTTAATGCTAATGATTGTTTCTATGGGTATTCTAGTTGTTACATTAACAAGAACACACTCACTAGCTAAATCAGTCATGGGGGCGGTCTAATAATGAAAAAATGGTTTCACCGGAATAAAAATCTATTTATCTTCTTTGGATTTGCAACATTGATTACATTTTTACTCACTTTACTGGAAGCGAATTTGATTCTATCGCATGCAGCCGAATTAGAAGTGTATGCACAAACCAAAGAAGTGACAGATTCATTAAAAACCGTGGGTTTGATAGGATTGTTAAATGTGGCCGTCCTTGCATTTTGGACATTTCTATTTATGTTTATAATGCTTAAAGTTATTTTTCCGAACAAGCGCACAGTAAAAGACGCATTTTTCCTTGATGAATTTAGATTTTTAAAAGACATTCCAAGCGAGCTTAGGAAAGGGTTAGATAAGAAATGAATAACAACTTCGTTGTGTCTATACCCAAAGAACTGAAGAACATTAAATCTAAACTGTTTTTTGGGTTAACGAAAAGGCAGCTAATAGGATTCGGTCTTGCTCTAGGGATCGGACTTCCAGTGTTCTTATTACTAAAAAAATATAGTTTGGATATTGCAATGTACGGTCTTTTCTTTGCTGCACTACCAATCATTTTCTGTACTATATTCGTCAAAGATGGAATGCCTGCAGAAGCATGGATAAAGCTTATTTTGGAATATAAGTACCTTAATCCGCAAAAGCGATACTTTAAAGTATCAAAAAGGAATAGAGGACTAGCAGAAGAAAGGAAAATGTTGAATGGCAAAAAGACTAGAAAAACAGAATCTGTTTCAAGTCCTCCAAAAACTGGTGGACAGCAAAAAGGCAACAAGAAAGTCAACACAAGAAACGTTAAATTACCAAAAAATGTATCAAAAGGGAGTATGTCAAGTAAATAACGATACGTACAACAAAATGATTCGTTTTTCGGATATATCATATCAATTATCGCAAGATGAAATGAAACAAAAGATTTTTGCTTTGTACAGTACATTATTAAATTCGTTTGATGATACTATCAAAATCCAACTTTGCTTCATCAATTATCGAATGAGTAAAGAAGATAATGAAAAAGAAGTGTTGGAATATAGCATAAGCAACAGTGATATTGACGCTATTGAAGATTTTGAAAAACTACGAGACGAATATTTCTCTTTTATAGAAGAACAAAAAGAAAAAGGAAATAACGGCATTGTCCGAAATAAATACCTGATTTTTTCAATCAAGGATAAAACATATGAAAATGCAGTAAGGCGTTTAAGCAGTATTGAAAATAATATCAAAGAACATTTCAAAACAATGGGGGTAGGGACCGAACAATTAAACGGAGTTGAGCGATTGTCCATTATTAACTACTTGCTGAATGGCAATACCCCACATTATTTAGAATTGAAGGACTTGTCGACACAGCAATTAAACAGTGGAACAACTAAAGATTTGATTGCTCCAAAAGAAATACGATTTGATAAATACAGTGATGAATTTAAGGTAAATAACAAAATTGGTGCTACATTGCACTTGAAAATTGAAGCTACGGAACTATCTGACCGTGTTTTAGCAGATTTCCTTGATTTAGACCTTGAAATGCTTGTAAGTATGCACATTCGCTCTTTAGGTCAGCAAAAGGCAGTACGAATGGTAAAGTCGAAAGCGTCTGATCTCGACAGCATTAAAATTGAAGAACAGAAAAAGGCATTGAGAAGTGGATATGATATGGATATTTTGCCAACAGACTTGAATATGCACGTTGAAGAAAGCCGAAAAATCCTTGCGGATTTGCAGCGTGAAAATGAAAGGTATTTTTACCTCACTTTTACTATTACGGTATTTGAAAAGGATCGGAAAGCTTTGGATGATGCCATATTCCGATTAGGCTCAATTGCTCAAAAGCAAAACTGTAATTTGGTGAAAATGAAATATCAGCAAGAGAAAGCCTTAATTAGTGCATTGCCATTAGGTGAAAATTTAAATGAAACGGAGTTAGAACGAGGGCTTACAACATCTTCAACAGCAATATTTGTACCGTTTACAACGCAAGAATTGTATCAAGAAGATAAAGAACCCGTCTATTACGGTTTGAACGCATTGAGTAACAACATGATTCAAGTAAGTAGAAAGGCGTTAAAAAACCCAAATGGGTTGTTCTTAGGAACGCCAGGTTCCGGTAAATCCTTTGCAGCTAAACGTGAAATGATTGACACGTTTTTACGTACAACAGATGACATACTTATTTGTGATCCCGAAGGCGAATATTATTTATTTGTAAAGCGTCTAGGCGGTGAAGAAATAAAAATTTCCCTCAATTCTGAAGATTTTATCAATCCTTTGGATATTTCACTTGAATATGGAGAAGGTGAAAACCCTATTTCCTTCAAAAGTGATTTCGTTCTTAACTTAATGGAACTGATTGCAGGAGGCAAAACAGGACTAACAGCAAGACAAAAAACAATTGTCGATAAATGCACACGTATTATATATAGACCTTTCATTGAGAATCCTGTTCCTGAAAATATTCCAATTTTAGGGGATTTGTATAATGCTTTTGTTGAAACAAACAGACCGGAAAGCCGAGAATTGGCAGATGCTTTAGAACTATATGTATCGGGTTCATTGAATGTATTTAACCATCGAACAAGTATAAATACAAACAACCGATTGGTCTGTTTCAACATTCAGGAATTAGGCTCTAACCTAAGAGAATTAGGAATGTTGATACTGCAAGACCACGTTTGGAACAAAGTAACAATCAACCGAAATCGAAATAAGAAAACATGGTATTACATGGATGAATTTCACAAGCTGTTAGCCGAGGAACAAACATCAAATTACAGTGTGGAATTTTGGAAAAGATTCCGAAAATGGGGTGGAGTGCCAACAGGCATAACGCAAAACGTAAAAGACTTGTTATCAAGTCCGAAAATCGAAACAATTATTGATAATACAGATTTTGTTTATTTGTTGAATCAGGCTGCGGGTGACAGATCGATTCTTCAACAAAAGTTTGAGTTTAGTGATTATCAAGCTAACTATATTACTAACTCTGGTGAAGGCGAAGGGTTACTTATATATTCAGGAGTAATATTACCGTTTAAAGATAAGTTCCCTCACAATAATTCACTTTATCCAGTTATGACAACTAAGCCTGACGAAATAAAGCGTTTGAGGGCAGTTGCTCAAAAATGATTGAAGAAATCGCACCTTTTGCAAGAAATTTAGGTGGTGAAAAAAACCAAGATATAGGTGTTAGAGAATGAGGGGAGTTGCTGAATATTGGTTGTTAAAAAAACAAATAATCGGCCCAACAGTAATTTCCGACAGCAAGATAGTACAGCGAGAAAATTGGAAAATAATTTTGATACGGCTGCTCAAAAGCAATTTGCACAAACTGGAAGTGTAAACGAAGGTACTGGAAATCAACAAAAAATCAAAGGGAAACTGCAAAAACAACACACGGACCAAACTATCCCTTCTGAAAAAGAATTTAGGCAACAAGAAAGCACATCTAGTAAGATAGTGAAAACTTTAGAGAACAATGAACCGCAACATTTGTCACGATCAGCAAATGTTCTATATGACAATTCTAGCGAAAATAATAGTAGCTTTTCCCATCCTGATCCGAATAAAGGAAAACTTCAAAAAAAGTTTTCTAATGAGGTTCGTGAAGAATTTAGGCAGCAGGAAAATACAGCTAGTAAAATTGATAAAGTTTTGCAGACGGAAGCACACCATCATTTTGCGCAAAGCGCAAGCAAAATAGAAACTAAAGAAAGCAATAATCAAAGTAAATTAAATAATCAATTCGGCACCGCCGACAACCATCAAATAATAAATGGGAATTTTAAACAAAAGACATTTAAATTGCATAAAGAGATTGCTAAAGATTCGTTACCAACTCTTAATAACAGTTTTAAATATGGTGTTCAGAAATATCAAAAAGAATTTGAAAAAGATGACGAAGCCGTAAAATTCACAAGTCAGAGTATCACCCAAACAGCAAAGACAGCAAAACTTTCTTCAACAGCTATGGTTAAGCTGAGAGAAAAAAAGTTTGAAAACGCCAATTTTAAAAATACAAAAAACAATCCTCTGTACAAGGAAAATTCTAAAGAATCAACCTTGAAAAAAATTTCTAAAACATCTGTCGATACTTTGAAAAACACTACAAAAAATGGTCTTCAAAAATATCAAAAAGAATTTGAAAAAGATGACGAAGCCGTAAAATTCACAAGTCAAAGTATTACCCAAACAGCAAAGACAGCAAAACTTTCAACTACAGCTTTTGTTAAGTTGAGAGAAAAAAAGTTGGAAAATTCAAAAAACAACCTTTTGTACAAGGAAAAGTTGAATGAACCAAGCTTGAAGAAAATATCTAAAATGCCTGTCGATGTTCGAAAAAACTCTACAAAAAATGGTCTTCAAAAATATGAAGCTGTAAAATTCACAAGTCAATATATCAACCAAAAAACAAAGACAGTAAAACTTTCTTCAACAGCTATGGTTAAGTTGAAAGAAAAAAAGTTGAAAAATGCCAATTTAAAAAAAGTAAAAACCAATCCTTTATATAAGGAAAAGCCGAAAGAATCAAGCTTGAAGAAAATATCTAAAACGCCTGGCGTTGTTCTAAAAAACACTACAAAAAGTGGTCTTCAAAAGTACCAAAATGAATTAGAAAAAGATGATGTGGGTGTTAAATTAGTTAGCCAAGGTGCAACGCAAATATCAAGAGCTACAAAAAAGCTAACAAAAGGCGTAGCTAAAATTGATACCAAGTCAGGAAAACTAGGAAAACAAGGTTCTAAGCTGACACAATTCAAGCTGAATAAAAGTAAAAATCTTAAATCAGAATCAAAGGCTGTTTTGCAGAAAAAAAAGATTAAGAAAAAGCTATATTACGCACCAAAGAATAAGAGAAAAGCATTTGCAGGAGCTATGACTAGCTTTTCAAATCGTATGGGTGACCTATTCAAGAATCTTGCTAACTTCAATCGAATGATTGTCAAAAGAGTACTTGGGGCAAAAGTGGCAGCAGCGTTAGGAAGTGGATTAGCTTCAGTATTACCTCTTATTATTGTTGCAGCCCTTGTCTTGATTATTGTTGGAGTAATGGGTGGATCATCAACACAAAACCAACCATTAATAGGTTCAAAAAATTTATCGCCGGAAGTTGAACAATGGCGATCACTTGTTGAAACAGAAGCTGCAGCCCAAGGCATGGAAAAATATATAAATCTGATATTAGCAATCATTCAAGTGGAGACCGAAGGTACAGGAACAAAAGATATTATGCAATCTTCGGAATCTGCAGGACACGCACCGGGTTATTGGAGTACAGAAGAAGAATCCGTACGTCAAGGGGTTAAGCACTTGAAAAACATTGTGAATTTGGTAAAGCCTTTTGGTCTTGAAGATGACTATAAACTATTGGCGCAAGCCTATAACTACGGTTCATACTTTGCAACTTATGTTGGTAACTTAGGGGGGAGTTTCAACCTTGATATTTCTGAACAATATTCAAGGGATGTGGTTGCTCCAAGTCTAGGTAATCATTCAGGTGAAACCTATCCTTATATAAACCCAACTTCTCAAAGAATAGGTAAAACTTATTTGTATCGTAATGGTGGTAACTACTTGTATGCAGAATTGGTGGCTGAATACCTGGGAGCTGGTGCAGGAGTAAAAGGTGATTTCGCGTTAGTTGTAGCAGAACTTGAAAAATATCTAGGCTGGAAATATGTTTGGGGAGGTAAAAATCCAAGTACAGGTTTTGATTGTAGTGGTTTCGTATCATGGGGATTAAAACAAATTGGAATCGATCTTCCCTCATATGCGGCTTCCCAATATGATTTGACTGTTCCAATTGATTCAAGCGAAGCACAGCCCGGAGATTTAATTTTTTTCAAAGGCACATACGGAGGGGCAAACCATGTTTCGCACGTCGCCTTTTATATAGACGAAAATACAATGTTAGATAGCAACGGGAGTGGTGTAGGTTATCACAATTGGAAAACTCGATATTGGCAAAGCCATTATGCAGGGATCAGACGCATTGCAAATTAATAAAGTGAAGGCAAAGGCTTAAAGGAGTGTTTTTAGTTGAGTGAACGCATGATAAAACTTGAAGAAAGAATTGAAAAAAGAAAGGCTCGAATCGAAAAATTACAAAACAACTTAAAGGATGAAAAGGCCAAACTAACCAAAGACGAAGAAATCCTACTGCACCTGAAATATAATGACGTACTGAAACTCATGCAAGAAACAGGCGTAAGTCCTGATGAAGCAATTCGAGCAATTGATAATGAAAAAACAAAAAATCAACCGGATGAAGAAAATCAGCCACATCATAAAGAAGGAGAAAAAAATTATGAGAGAATCCTTTAAAAAAGTGTTACTGGCAACAATGCTTTTTAGCACCACTCTATTTCTTGGATTTCCTTCTATAAATCTAGCGCATGCAAATGAAAAGTCAGAAACAGCAGAAGAAAAAGAAAAGGCAGAAGCTACAGCTGCAGCAAAAGAACAAATCGAGAAGGAAGCTAAAGAAAAGGAAGAAGCTGAAAAAAAAGGAGATGTAGCCGAACCACCTTCAGGTCCAAACGTTAATCGTGAAGAAGTAACTGAAACAGTCGATATTGAAACTCCTGCAAGTGTCACAGGGCAGAAAGTAGATGGAACAGGAACGATCACTGATTTTAGTACAAGTGGTTCAAAAGCATTCTACACGATTACAGATTCAGATCAGAATGTTTTTTACTTAATTATTGATCTCGACAAGACAGACAACAATGTGTATTTCCTTTCTGATATTAATAAATCTGATTTAGCAGGTCCTGCTGAGGATGCAACTAAAGAACAGCAACCAGCAGAAAAAGTTGAATCTGCAAATGTGGAAGCACCAAAAGAAGAAAGTGGAAATGGCTTTCTGATAGCTGTATTACTTATTGCAGTAGTCGGTGTTACAGCTTATTACTTCCTTGTTATGAAAAAGAGACAAGGAAAAGGTAATAAGGAAGATGAAGAAGATGAGGAAATGAATGAGGATTACGAAGATGATTTTTATGAAGATGACAAGGAGAATAAGGACAATAAATAATGATTGTCAAAGCGTATATCAAGAGACACTTATTTCATCTTCCCACAACAAAATTGAGCGATCTATTAGAACAAGTTGAGGAAGCATTAGGCAAGGGAAATATTAATAAAGAAAACTTTGAAAAGCTATATCCACTTACCAAAATAGAGGAAAATGATAACATTTTGGTCGAAAAGCAAAATACAAATATTTTCCTACTCAACTTGTTGCTATTGGTACTAAACCATAAAGAAAAAGAAATCACGGAGCCAGAATACTTTAATAAGGATTTAATGATCTCAAAGCTTGAAGAAAACACCCATTTAGAATTACAAGGGATACCGTTTGATGTTTTAGAAAAAGAAATAGATAAATTCCTTTATCGTATATCTGAAAAAGCTGAAACGGATTCCGAAACACAAATTGATGTATGCACGAAAGACGAACCAGAAATGGAAGGAAAAGAACAAAAATATTCCTATCTTGAAAATGTGACATTTAATGTTGATTGGCTCAAAGGGGCGCAACAAGAGCTAGATCACAAAGGAAGAAAATGAAGGGAGTAATGGCATGTGGAAGAAACCAAAGCTTATCTTGCTAAGTAGTGCGTTTGCTTTAGCTGTGACATGCAATGCAACTAATTATGTAGTTGCTGCAAGTGGAGAAGAAACCAACGTCACAGAACCCCAAGTGACAGAGCTGGAATCACAAAAGTCCGAAACGCCAGTGAATCAAAATTATATAAAAATCATCTTTGATAACAAAGTTTTGTATCATGAGCAAGTGCCAACAAAAACAATGATTCAGGTTTTGAACGATTCCGAGGAAGTGCTTAAAAGTGAAGTGTTATCGGGTGATATGCAATTAGAGCTTGATAATCCCAAAATCGGCAAGGGTAAGATGTTAAGTTATTGGTCAATCGAAAAGAAAAATAGCAAACTATTGATTAAGCCAGTATTGGCAGATGAAAAGGAATTAACAGTTAAATTTTTATCTACCGAAGGAGGTCAATTACTTCAAAATAGTGCTCAAACAAAAGAAATTGTTAAAAGCGTAAATAAAGGAACAAATTTAAAAGAAATTCTCCCTGAAGTAAATGCAAAAAAACATTACAGTTTTGCTGGCTGGTTTAAAGCTGTTTCCACAAACAACAAAAAAGAAGTTGGCGAAAAAGTAGATGTTGAAGATATGGAAATTACAGATTCGAAGGGAGAATACTATGCTAAGTTTTACCCTGATTTCAATGAAAATAACATTGATGACCGGACCGAAGAAATTACTGTTAAGTTCGTAACAAATTCAGACCAAAAATTCAAAGATATTAAAACTCATGTAGGTAAAAAAATTCAATTGCCAGCTCTTAAAAAGAAAAAATCAGTTTTTATGGGATGGTATAGGGATGAAGAATTTAAAAATAAATTCACTGATGATATTCTTACAGATTCACAGACACTATATGCAAAGTGGGAAAAGGCTGAAAAAGTGATTGAAGAATCACAAAATAAGCCTATCGCAGATAAGGATATATCGGATCAGGTTGAGAGGGTTCTAAAAGAAAGATTACAGGGGTACGGCAATGCTACTACAACACCTAATAGTAATGTGAAAGCAGCTAGTACAATGCCTAGCAACAATACAGCCAGCAACCCTTCGGAAAACAATTCAGAAACGATTGTCGAAAAGTCTCCCTCTACTTATGAAGGGAATACAAGCACAGGCACTTCATTTAAAGAAACAAAGCACGTATTTTCAAACGATAAAATAGGGAAAGAATTCATGGTTAAATTCTTTGAAAATGACGGTAGTTTTCTTTTTAGTATCATACTTCCATATGGAAAAACAGTGAAAATATATGATGAAAACGAAAAAGAACGTGGAGAATATGCAGTTAGACACAATACATCAATTACATTGGACCCTAAAGATTATGTAAATGAAAAATCTATTTTGCTCGGTTTTGATTCGAGGGAAGTAAGAATAAATTCCACACAAATTACAGAGGTATTTCCAGAGGTGGCGGTCAATAGTGCTGTTATTGCACAAGAAAAAAGGGCAATGGCAATGGAAGAAGAACGGACAGCCGAAAATAAAAATGCCATAATGTATCTGATTTTAGCTCTTATAATTGTTGTAGGTGGAATTGGTTCATATCTGTTTATAAAGAAAAGAAAGAAAGCGAAGTTGCATGAGGAAGTAGAGACCATTTAAAAGGCGGTTAGCGCTATGTATGAAGCTATTCAAGTCATTTTAATAGTAATAGGTGCAATATTCATTATCAAGGGCCTACGGAACGTTGCTAAGGGCTCCAACATATATAAACTACTCTCTATGTTTATATATGAAAAACCAAAATACAGTAAGGAAAAGAGGAAATAAATATGGCATTTTTCACTAGTGGTGTAGATGTAATGCAAAAGTTAGTTATTTTAATCGGTGCAGGATTGGGCGTTTGGGGTGTAGTAAATCTTCTTGAAGGTTACGGTAATGATAATCCAGGTGCTAAGTCACAAGGCATGAAACAGTTTATGGCAGGCGCAGGAATTGTGTTAATTGCAACTTTACTTGTCCCTCAATTAAAATCATTGTTCTCATAAAAAAAAGGAAAAGAGGTAATAAATATGGGATTCTTCAATAATGGTGTAGATGTAATGCAAAAGCTAGTTATTTTAATCGGTGCAGGATTGGGCGTTTGGGGTGTAGTAAATCTTCTTGAAGGCTACGGTAATGATAATCCAGGTGCTAAGTCACAAGGTATGAAACAGTTTATGGCAGGCGCAGGAATTGTGTTAATTGCAACTTTACTCGTCCCTCAATTAAAATCATTGTTCTCATAAAAAAAGAAAGGGCGAGTAATCTTCTCGCCCTTTTATTAATGTAAGGGAGTGTTGATATGGAAAAGCTTAAAGAGAACAAAGTGTATATTGTTTTAGGGGTAATAGTATATATTCTATTAAATTATCTATTTTACTATTTCAGAGTAACATTTGCAGCCGATCCACTCGCTGGATTTAATTATTTATTTTCAGAGCCAAAGTATCTTTTATATGCCTTTCCTCTATCCGTTAATGCAATAGATTTTTTTGTACCATTAATTGTTGTGGCGTTTGCTGCCCTTGCCATTACCGACAAAAGAAAGAATAGAAAAAAATTTAAAAAAGGAGTGGAACACGGTTCAGCAAAGTGGGGAGAAGTTAAAACGGACTTAAAAAATATGTATGATGAAAAAAACCAATATAATAACATTATATTCTCGCAAAATACAAGAATTAGACTAGACGATAAAAACGCTCCCTTTGATACAAGACGCAATAAAAATGTGGTGGCGATTGGTGGTTCAGGTAGTGGTAAAACACGATTTGTAATTAAACCAAATATGCTCCAAATGAATGCTAGTTTTGTTTGTACGGATCCAAAAGGAACGATTGTCAATGAAATTGGCATGGCTTTAAAAAACATAGGAAAATACAAAATTAAGATATTAAATACAGTGAATTTCTCCAGAAGCATGCGCTATAATCCATTGGCCTATGTGGAAAATGAACAAGATATTTTGAAGTTAGTCGAAACGATTATAGCAAATACAGGAGGGAAAGGAGGGGGCGATCAGGATTTTTGGGTTAAATCCGAAAAGCTTCTTTATCAATCTTATCTTAGCCTTATAATTTCAAAGTTTCCTAAAGAAGAACAGAATTTAGGAACGCTAATTGACTTACTTTCCTATTCTACTGTAAGAGAAGATGACGAGGACTTTAAAAATCCCATTGATTATCTATTTGAAGCATTAGAAAAAGAGGATAGCAGCCATTTTGCAGTAAAGCAATATAGGGCGTACAAATTAGCTGCAGGAAAGACAGCAAAAAGCATATTAATTTCATGTGCTACACGTCTAGCTCCTTTAAATATTCCTGCTGTACGTGATTTGCTTTCAAAAGATGAACTTGATCTAAAAACACTTGGTGATAAAGGTCGTAAGACAGCATTGTTTGTTATTGTACCTGATACAGACGCAACATTTAATTTTATCGTTGCTATTATGTACTCGCAGCTATTCAATATGCTTTGTACGATTGCAGACGAAAAATATAAAGGGTCGCTCCCTACTCATGTACGGTTCATGCTGGATGAATTTGCAAATATCGGTTTAATTCCAAACTTTGAAAAATTGATTGCAACAATCCGATCCCGTAATATATCAGCTACAATTATTTTGCAAGCAATGTCACAACTGAAAACGATCTATAAGGAAAGTGCCGATACAATCATAGGTAACTGTGATACTTCTATTTTTCTAGGAGGAAAAGAGCCTGAAACAGTAAAGGCATTAAGTGAGGAACTTGGAAAAGAAACAATTGACGATTATAACGAATCTAAAACACGCTCAAATAATGATAGTTTCGGCCAAAACTATTCAAAGTTAGGTAGAGATTTGATGACGAGAGACGAGTTACTTAGAATGGAACGTGACCAGTGTATTGTACAGATAATTGGTAAACGTCCATTCAAGGATAAAAAATATGATATAACTAAGCACCCTCGATACAAATATCATTCAGACGACAAAAAGTATTGGTTTGATATTGACAAATACCTTGCAGCACTTCAAAAACAGCAGTCTAAAAATAATGATCATACGGCTGAAATGCCTGCTGAATCTGATATAAAGCTAGCTTATGCGACTGCCAGGGGAAGTTATCAAGCGTTTTAAAAAAAAACGGTCTTACTGATTGCAGTAAGCCGTTTTTTTATGCTATTTATATTTATCTATCTAACGCAGGTTCACCTTTATGGTGAACTATTTGCTAAATATATATTCTACCGAGGAGTATGATAGAATATGTCTACATAACTAGACAAACCTTGATAAAGGATAATTATTTTATATATCGAATCTTTAACATATAGAAAAACCTGCATGATAACCTTAATGATTATCCCCTACGCAACTTAAAACTATATCTAACTTATTTTGTTTATCACATATGTTGGAATATAACTTGAAAGGTGGTTGAAAACTTGCCTGAAACTGAAGACATACGTTCAGAAAACAATAGTGAAAACGTAGATGACTTGCGCTTAACAGTTAAAGAAGCTGCCAAATATGTTAAAGAGAATCCTGGGGTGATTAGAAATTGGTTAAGGGAACTAAAAACCTATATCCCAACTATACAGGGTGAAAATGGCTACCATTATTTCGATAAGTCAGCATTAGAAAGATTACTCTTAGTTAAGAAGTTAAGTCGTGAACAAAATTATACAATTAAGCAAATTGAATATCATTTAGCTACAGGTGGAAAAGATTTAAAGCCTGAACCAACGCCTGAAGCGTCTGAAATTATCCTAAAGGAATTATTAGTTATTAAGGAAAAGTTAGAGCTGCAGGAACAATTTAACCAAGTCTTAGTTAAACAGTTAGAAAAACAGCAACAACATATGGATCATCAATACAAGAAATTTACGGAATCTATCGAAAAGCAGGAGGAACAAAGGTTAATTGCTCAACAGGAAGTTCAAAAAAACCAAAAAGAAGCCGCAGCTGCTTCACAAAAAAAGGGCTTCTTTGCACGGTTATTTTCATCATAATAAAAAAACGGTCCTAAGGGCCGTTTTTATTTAGTCTTGGTTCTTTTTGTTATTAATTTTTAAATTGTACTCTTCTTCTAATCGTTCTCTTAATACCTCACTCCCGAATTTCCTTTTAAACTCATCAATTGCACTTTCTAGCCTTTTCTCGGTTATTAATTTACTTCCATCTGTATTAGATAACTTTCCTATTAGTTGAACAACTACATCCCGCATAAGGGCAGTCCGAGTAATTCCCTTTGTCTTAATTTCTTTTACATGATCATCTAACTTAGAAAAGGCTTCTGTTGCAATACCAATTCTCATAGCCTCTACTTCTTCTGGTTTTTCTAATAGAAAAGCTAAATTATGACTTGGTTTATATTCCTCTAGAATAAATCGTTCAATGGCCGAATTACGATCTCGAAAGGGAACAAATTGTTCTAAAACTTCTCTAGTCCCTTTTTCGAAATAAAAACTTGAATGTCTTATTTCACGTTTCTTTGGTAATGAAACGTTCTGACTTTCTAATTTCTCAATTAGTTGTTTCATGATGTTGCGCATTAGGGAAGAACGATTTGCTTTGTATCCAGATTCACGAACCGTTTTAACCAATTCATTAAGCCGATCATTGGTATGTTCATCAAAAAGGAACTTTTCTGGTTTCAATCCTTTTACATCGCCTTCATTAATAACGCTTAAGTCGTCTACTAGTTGATATTCATTGAGTACAAAATTCCTCAAAATTTTGGATTGTACGGATGGATCAACTAAAGATTTGTATGCTTCAACTTGTCCTGGAAATAATGAAAAAGATACTTGTTTCATAAAAACAACTCCTACACGTGCAATTTTTCTTCTGGAAGGTCATACCCCTTTGACACTCCATAACGGCGCAATACAAAGGCATTTAACGCTAATTTAAAGCCTTCTTCATCCAAAGTTGAAATAATATCAAGTGGTTCAACTGTTTCATTAGAATTGAACAAATGAACAGCAAGCTTTGCTAGTACACGAAGTCCACTGCTGAAGTCCTTCTCTTCAAACATTTCTTCAGAATCAAAATTACCAACCTTGGCATCAAAATAGGGTTTCATATTACAATACAATTCCTCATTTCCGGTCATTAGGTAAACAACAGATAAATACTCTTTGTTTGTTCTGTAGTAATCTGCCATATCTTCGGTCCGAAATTGCGAATATTTTGCCTCGTGTTCTTGATTTAAAAATTGAAGTTTCATTGAGCTTCCCTCCAGTTTTAAATAAAATTGATTTCTACCTTAAGTCAAATTTTATGTTTAGTATACCATTTAGACACTAAATGTATTATTAAGTAACTCCGGGGATCAGCCGGAGCATATCAGTAACATATAATACTCAAGCACAAGAGTATTTACATTAAAGTATACCATAATTCAAAGCTGATATACCCATAATCACTTATTATTCTTCTGTTTTAATATAGAAAAATAAAATCAAGATTATAAGCCAAAAACTCCAAACTTCAAATACTCCAGAGGTTTCCCACATAACAGTTAAAGGGTTATTTAAAGTAATTTTCGTTAATATATATGCTCCTATAATAATTCCTATTTTTTTTTTCGTAATAAATCGTCCTTTCTGTTCTCATTAATATTGTCCACTTCATCTTCTTGCTATTAAAATTCACTTTTTTTGTCTCTCGGTTTTTATAATCATTGGTGCCTTTTTATCGTTTTTTATTGATTCTAGGTATCTTGCCAAATATGATTCAGTAATTCTTGTTGGGACATAGCCTAGACGTGTCCGAATAATATTTTCAACAACAAATGCCTTTTTAGTAAAATGCATATAGTCTTTACCTGATGAAATTTCATATTCCTTAAAATCCTCTGAATCTCCCTGCTGCTGACCTGCTTTGTAAAAGGTATTCATATAAGAATACATTTCGCTACGCTCTTTCCTAATAGCTTTAAGTAAATACAAAAGTTCAAATGTTGATAAAGTCATAAGCTCTGGTGTTGTTTTTTCAATGTGAACATCTAATGCAGCTTCATTAACACGTATATCAATTCTTTCTCCATTTGTTTTCACAATGAGTGGATCCAGATTCATACAACAAAAATCACAATAATATTGAGTGTTCATTTTTTCGAGATTACTCCCACAATAAGGACATGTTTTCATTTAATCCTCTCCTTATTTTATAGCATATCAGCCAGCTTTTAGACTGGCTGATATGTGTAAATTCTTGTTCTTGCGTATAATCAATCGATTGAACCCTTTCTCCTTTTTATCACTTGCAAAGTAAGCCAAGATAAAAGAGAAATCAAGATCAAAATGTCTAAAACTGTTTGAAGTGCCGAACCATAAGGGTAAACTCTTATGAATAAATAAATTGTAACGAAAATGATGAAATAGAAATTACCTTTTGTTTTCATAATTTGATCCGAAGTGTTATATAATAGGATTTAGGAAGGAAAGACAAACTGTCTTTCCTTCCCGGCTCATTTCGCTTAATTACTTACGCTTTCCAGGGCGGGGTTTTTTGCGAATTTGAGCTTTTTTCTTTTTCGACCGTAAAGTCTTGATGTCAAGCCAAGTCTTGATGATCGAAAGAACCGACGCGACAATTCCTAATGCCGTTAAAACGATTCTTAATTCGGTCTCATTTAACACTTCGTTATCACCTCCTTAATAATATTATACCATTTAGACACTAAAATTACAACGTTTTTGGTATCTTTTTCATATATTTCTACATAAAAATTGGGAATAAATCAGCTATCTACGGTATCTGTCAACGGTACCGGACCGAAGGGAGGATAAGGAGTTGATAGACTCTCTATCCAAGAGCCTATTGTTGTCAACAAACTTCCACGTTTGTTGGCGCCTGCCGAAGGGGCATCCCTTCCAAGAATGGAAGGGTTGGGTAGGTTGATACTTTTATTGCGATCCAACGTGCTAGGTTGGCTGGGTGTGGGCAAGAGCCCACGGTCTTGTGGTTTAAGGTTTTCGGCTCGTTCGGTATGGCGGTGAAACCGTAAAGGGAACAGGAACCTACGAAATGTAGGCGTTAGCCGTACAGATCGTGGTTATCGGGCCATTTAATGCCGAAGCGACACGTACAGAATGACAGAAAGATGCTCTTCCTTTCTGATCAGTCTGTAGTGCTGCCGCCCAAAGGATTTTTAGACTCCATAATCATACAATTGCAAAATGGAACAAATGTTCCTATAATGAGTTTAAAAGGGCGGAAAAATTATGATAAATGACCGAGGCATTATAAAATACCAAGGTTTCTTAATGCCAGAACACATAAAAATGCTAAAAGAGTTAGATACCGATGATCATAAAGTGCCAAAACCACAATTGGATGAACGTCAAATTGAGGACATGGAACAACTTTTTTCAGAAAGTTTAGCTACTCAAACCATTTTAGAAATAATAACTTGGAAAAATGGATTTTTTAGTTCGAAAATAGGTTTTGTAAAAAGGATAGATCCAATAAGTAAAAAAGTCTTTATTAAGGATGAACTTGGAACTCTTATTAGTATTGATTTTATTAACATCACAAACGTTTCTCCTAAATAAAATGTTAGCCTAAAGGCTAGGGCAGGGTTAACCCTGCAACAAGTCTTTAGTACATATAGCTTTAAACATACCTTTTAATGCACTATCAAGATTCATTCTTTCCAGAACTTTATGGCCATTTTATCTGAGGTGTGAACGGTAATAATAAAGTTGGTGGGAGGATTGGAAGTATGACCGAAAGAAAGATGTGTTTGTACTGTGCTCAATGGTACCATTTTTCTGTAATGACTCCATTGTATGAACAAGGTAAGTCCTATATTGCATATTATTGTGAGAGATGTACACCGGCTGTTAAAGATAATCTTATGAAGCTTCCGTACAGGTCACTATTCACATGGGGGAATAAAGGTAGCGATCATAGGGGGGAATTAAATGAGTGACAATGGTGAAAATCAAAAACAGAAACTTATTGAACATCTAAATAAAGTCACGCCAGAAGAACGGATGACCCAGTTAAGGGAAGGAATAAAACCTTCAGAAAGCGAACTAGTGACCATCAAAAAACTAAAAGTTAATAATCGTTTGCCTGACGGTGTAGTAAATGTTTTGATTGAGTATATGCTATTGAAATTTAATTCTAAGTTTCCTGACCATGTGGCAATGAAAATTGGTTCCCATTGGGCTAGATTAAAGGTTTCAACAGTGGAGCAGGCTATAGACTTAGCTAGAAAAGAGCATAGACGATATAAAGATTGGGCTAATTCAGTAAAAAAAGAAAAGAATGAACCCCATAAGATTACTGAATTAGAGTCTATTAAGGGCGCAATTAAAGCTGGTTTAAATGATGAACAGCTAGGAAGGTATGTGAGAGCTTTATTTTCCTAGGGAGCGTGCCTAATGGTGCCAGGACAAAAAAACAAAATAAGCCCCCAAACAGGAGTTAACAATAGGTTTTGATGATACCATTTGCGGAGCAAATGGTATCAAAGGTTTTAGGTTGCTTCAGCAACCGTTGACAGGCTCGATGCCTGCCTTATAATCAAGTAAAAAACGTATGTTTTTTACTTCCATTCGTAGCGATCACCAGCCTTTTCAATAGCTCATGTACATATTTATTTAGAGAAGCAAAGAGGATACTCCTCTTTGCTTTTAATATTTTTATAAGTATCCTTTTTCTTTAAAACTTATGTGTTTTCCTGTGTGTGTGACGATTACATGGTCAAGGAGTTCAATCCCTAATATCCTCCCTGCTTCGGCCAATCTCTTTGTTACTTGGTGGTCTTCCGGGCTTGGATTCGGGTTGCCAGACGGGTGCAGGTGGCTGACAATGATTGAAGCCGCATTATTCAAGATAGCACATTTCATAACCTCTCTAGGATGTACTATAGAAGAGTTTAGACTTCCTACATGCGCCTTATGAAGACCGATAACTTGATTTTTTGTATTAAGCATCATGACAAGAAAAACCTCTCTGTCTTCATCTGCTATGTAAGATGCGGCCAACTCTTGAGCATCATATGGTGACCGAATTACAAAGTTATCATAGGGTCCTGTGTTCTCTCTTATTTCTTGTTTGATTCGTACAACTTCAAATATTGGCGTTAATTCCACTTTAAGCTCCCCTTTGTGCTTGTGATTTTATATATTACTAATGCTAACGTTGTTGCTGATCCTTTTTTATACCATTTAGACACTAAAAATTATGCTTCTATTAATGATTTATCAACCATAAAAACATCTAAAGTCAAATTAATTTTTAATAAGGTATTATAAGCCATTAATAAATCACTAATGAATTTTAAATCAGCTTCTCCATTGATTAAGTGAATTTTATCTCCCTCATAAGATATAGTTTTATACATATTACCTAGTGCTGGCATAATACTATCCCACTTTACTTCTAATGCTTCTGGTATATCATATCCGATAAAAACCCCTGTAATAGCTTTTTGCTCCTGTATGATAAGTTTCTCAAAGTATTTTTCTGCATCACTTAAAAGTAAAAACTTACCAATTCGTGTCCTTTTTCTATATACTCTATAAAAGTTCCCACCCTTCTTAATTGAAAAAATATCTTCTTTTTTCATAATCATTATTTTTTCCCCTTTTCACTTTTTATTTTCTAAAGGACATTCACCGCATTTTTGACTTACACATTGAGCACAAGGCAAGATTTTATTTTTACAAAATGGGCATTGATGCGGTCGAAATAACTCTGGCAGTTCAACTTCATTTTCACAATTTGAACACCATTCTGTTACTGTATTCATAACTTATCACCTCTTTCCCATATTAATATTATACCATTTAGACACTATAAATTCAATAGGGAATGTAGCTATATCAGCGTTTTTATAGTGCCTTAGCAAGAACTATTAACTGTTTTCGTCAAGTTCATCATATGTATAGTCGATGCCTGCCAATCTTTCAAAAAGTTCGTCTTTGTCAGATTCCATGATTTTTTCAATCATTTCTTCATGCTCTTCGTCTGTCATATCATCGTCTGGATTAGTGTTCCAGAAGTCTACAAGCCAGTATTTCATTTGCGCTAATGTCTCAATTTCGAAGTCCCTTTCGTCCTGCATGTCGTAGCGTTTGAATAATTTTTCAGTTGTCATAGGTAAATGGCCATTTGTATCTTCTGTTCTTGTTTCTTCATCCATTCCCATATCGCCTTTGTGTACTTTTTCTATGTCACTATTACCGCATAAATCACATGAACTTGTAAAATCCTCAAAAAGCTCTTGGCAACTTTGACACACATAAACAAAATGATTATCATTATTCATTTTTTTCTTTTCCTCCCTTGATTTTGGGTTTTGTACTTTTGTTTGAGTTTTTGATTTTCTTTTTGCCTGGAGAAGCGATTCATTCCCCAAAGGGGATTATTTTTCCCCTTTTGCAAGTAGAACGAACAATGAGCATCGGCAGACGTTCAAGGGTGATCTTAGCTTAAAAGTTTTTTATGTTGCGCAGCGTTTTTAATGAAAAAGTTTTAGGCCCCTTGATTGGCTGACGCTCTGACTTTGCTTCCTACAGGGGTAGGGCGAAGCCTAGGAATCTGCCCCTGTTGGAAGCTTAGTCAGATTGCGTACATTGTACGATTCGTAAGGCAAAAGGGAAAAATATAAAAAAAACAGCCGTATGGCTGTTCTCCTTTGGCGTTTTATTCTTTTAATCTCTTAATATTTTGAGGTTTTCGGCTCGTTCGGTATGGCGGTGAAACCGTAAAGGGAACAGGAACCTACGAAATGTAGGCGTTTGCCGTACAGATCGTTGTTATCGGGCCTTTTAATGCCGAAGCGACACGTACAGAATGACAGAAAGATGCTTTTCCTTTCTGATCAGTCTGTAGTGCTGCCGCCCAAATAAGGATATTAAAATTCTAATTCAATATTATTGCATTCATTTAAATGTATAAGTTATTTTTTTACCACTCGAGTTTTCAAATTTAACACGGTAGTCAGCTTTTTTATTATCAACCGTCCAATTCATTAATGTAGTGCCATTTTTAGCAGGATATTTTGTTTTGTAATTCTTCCAGACACCATCTGTCTTTTTTTGCAGTCTTGCTGTGAATGTTCCAGATGCAGAGCTACTTGCTTTTACAGTAGTCCAAATTTCGTTGTTGATAGTTATCTTCATAGTACGTTGATCACCATAATTAGTGAATGAACCAGAATGATAATATGTAGTCCAAATATTAGTAATGTTATCACAAAACTTATAGAAAAAAGAACCTATGTGTGTTAAAGAGTACGGTAAACATAGGTAACCACATACCTTTTAAAGCAATGTGAAAACCTCATCGAAAGTCAAAACACAACTTTTACAAACATTTGTTTTGAAATTCATTTCAAATGGGGGACCATTTAACTTTAGTTAAATGGTTTCTTTATTAGGTTTTAAGGTTTTAGGATGCTTCAGCATCCGTCGGCAGGCTCGATGCCTGCCTTATAATCAAGAAAAAACGTATGTTTTTTCCTTCAATTCGTAAAAAATCAATGGATCTGATCCATCCATTGATTTTTTTGTGTTGGTTTGAGTCCATTCTTAAAAAACGGCTTTTGTGCTTGTGATTTTATGTGCTACTGTTTTTATTAATTATTTTCTTTATAGTTAACTCCTAAAATATAATCTACTGCTTTTTGTGCTTGACTGGCTGCTTTAACAATTAATGTTTTATCATCTTTTAATTTTCGTAACCAAGACTGTATATACGAAGCTGAGTTGTCAAAAGTCACATCTATAAAACCTGCTAAACCTGTTAACATGCTTGCCCCAATCTCTGCAACAAGTTCTTCTTGTGAATACTCTTCTGAGCCGAAATGGGCTGTAGCTGAGGTTATTCCAATTCTTGGTAACCTGCTGGGGTGCCCTGTGCTATGGGTAAGCTCGTGGAAGGTCGTGGCGTAATATTCTTCAACTTGTCTAAAATCCTTCATTGGTGGAATGTTTATATGGTCTATACTAGGTTGATAATATGCCCTACCACTGTTATAACTAAAGCTTGGTGAATTTATATACCCTTTTATAATGTTTTCAGCTTCTTCTATTGGGTTATGTTCATACGTTTCTACTTCTTTACGCTTGCTTTCAATACCTTCACATTGATTTATATTAAAAACCTTGTAGTACCTAAGTAATGGAATTTTTTCTTCTTTTCCTGTATCTTTATTTTCTGTTTCAATCCACTTCCAGAAAACCACGATTTCTGATTTTGCGCCTTTTTTAATTTTGGCCCCTTTTATTTCCTGAACTTGTTTAAAAGTAATATACTCACCTGGGTCTAATAACATTGTATTAATTCCTCTATACTGCTTTTGAGTTTTCCAATTTACTGCTGTATTGCAGTTCACCCAAGGTTTTTGCCAAGGAACTGTTCCTTGTTCTAGTTTCTCAACAATTTTGTTTGTAACGATTTCATATACACTAATAGCCATTTTTTATTTCCTCCTTTGATTTAAGCAAATGCCTTTTTCACTTCTTCAGTACTAAAAATGTAGCTGTATTTTATAATCGAACCATCAATTTTAAACGTCCATATATACGATTCTTTAGTTGATATATCAGTAAAGAACTCTGCTTTATTTTGTATATCCTCCTTTAATTTTTTGAACTCTTTTTCTAATCTTTTGATTGCTTTTTTTTCTTCTTTTGTCATTTTCTTTTCCTCCTTTGATTTTGGTTTTTTCTTTTGCCTGGAGAAGCGATTCAGTTCCCCAAAGGGGGATTATTTTTCCCCTTTTGCAAGTAGAACGAACAATGAGCATCGGCAGACGGTCAAGGGTGATCTTAGCTTAAAAGTTTTTTATGTTGCGCAGCGTTTTTAATGAAAAAGTTTTAGGCCCCTTGATTGGCTGACGCTCTGACTTTGCTTCCTACAGGGGTAGGGCGAAGCCTAGGAATCTGCCCCTGTTGGAAGCTTAGTCAGATTGCGTACATTGTACGATTCGTAAGGCAAAAGGGAAAAATATAAAAAAAACAGCCGTATGGCTGTTCTCCTTTGGCGTTTTATTCTTTTAATCTCTTAATATTTTGAGGTTTTCGGCTCGTTCGGTATGGCGGTGAAACCGTAAAGGGAACAGGAACCTACGAAATGTAGGCGTTTGCCGTACAGATCGTGGTTATCGGGCCTTTTAATGCCGAAGCGACACGTACAGAATGACAGAAAGATGCTTTTCCTTTCTGATCAGTCTGTAGTGCTGCCGTCCATGATATTCTTTTGGGGTCTAAATAGGAGCTTACTTTGTCGATATTTTGTGTATTCTTTTTGGTCCACTGCTCTGCTGTTAAGCCGATAGGTATGGCGCTGATGTTTTGGCTTAACAGCAAAAGCATATTCAAAGTATTTGAGATTAGAAGAATGCTATTAACTCTAGCAGGAAACTACTTTATCAAAAACCTTTACAATTCACATGTATAACTCCCTTTTTCGTTGTCAAAAATGGATAGGGAGAGGTGAAACATAATGATTTTTGGTTGGCTAAAAGAAGAAACTAAAGAGAAAACAGAGTTTGGTGATTTTTTAGAGGTTTACGATATTAAGCAGGAATGGTTAGCAAAGAAAAGCAAAATCAGCCAAAGCTTAATAAGTCTTTTAACATCGGACCATTCAAGAACGCCGAAACCAACTACAGCATATAAACTTATTAAAGTATTAAGGGAATTTGAGTCTAATATAAAGAAAGAAGATTTTTGGTGAACTTATGTTTCCTTTATTACTTTTACAAAGATGTTGGACTATTACATAAGTTTTTACTACGATACCATAAAGTTTTTTTTGGTATCAATGCGAAGCAGTGATACCGTTGGTTTGCTTGGGGTTCAATTCTCCAAGCAATGCACATAGGTTTACATGTATGTTTTTTGCTTACGAACCTTTTTAGTTAAACTAAAAAAGGCGAAGGTTCACCCTTCGCTTTGTTCTTAAATACATGCCATGATTGCTACCACTATTAGATGTACTACTGTGATTACGAAGCAGAATCCATAGATGATGATTCCTGCAATTTTGAGCATTTCACTTTGGACATTTTTTAGTGTCCAAAGCATCAAAAATGTTGCTGCTCCCAAGATAAAAATTGTACATATAATTGTTAGTGTTAGTGCTGTCATTTTCGACAACTCCTTTCTTTGATGCCACCTCCGAATCTTTGCGTAAAAGGGCTGTCATGGGCTTGAAGTTTGTGAAGTTTTTAAGTGGGTTTCTTAAAAAGTTCACAAAGTTTACAAGCGAAGCGCAGTGCCCATTGATAGTCCTTATGGAGCAAATGATTATAATTGGGAGAACAAAGAAGGATACACATTTGGTCCGAGCGTTTCTAATCTTTAGGAGCAATGCGAAGCTAGCGACTTGCTACCTGGCTTCAGCCAGGTAGTTACCGATGGTTTTGAATTAGGTTTTCGGCTCGTTCGGTATGGCGGTGAAACCGTAAAAGGAACAGGAACCTACGAAATGCAGGCGGTAGCCGTACAGATCGTGGTTATCGGGCCTTATAATGCCGAAGCGACACGTACAGAATGACAGAAAGGTGTTTTTCCTTTCTGATCAGTCTGTAGTGCTGCCGCCCAAAGTATATTTTTTATACTCTAAAATACTTAAAATCTATTGAACTGAAAAGTTGAGTGAAAACCTAAACGAAAGTTGAAACATATCTTTTATTTTATTCAGATGGTCATTTCAAATAAAAGTTGTATCCTAAAGGAAAAAGCAGGGTTTAAACCCTGCCAATCTGTCTTCAGGATAGGTTCACACAGACCTTGATTCTTATGAAGAAGTATAGGTTTACACTAAATAGTCTTGATAAATCCAATTAAAAAACCAGCGTCTAGAACCGACACTGGTTTCTGTTTTTTCTATTTACCTTGGTAAACTGAACGTAACTGTACTGTTTTTCATCCTTTTTTAAAACTTAGGTGTTTGAGAAACGCTCTACAACGCAATTAACTTCCTTTAGTCTTATAATTACCTGTTCGATTCAAAATAAGGAGGTATTTCGTATTTGAACTAGGGGCTCCACGTTTTAAGTTATATGCTAAAATGAAGAAACATGGAAAAGGATAGAATGGTAGTATATTAATGGAATTGGTTATGCTTTGTAGCTAAGTATGGAACCGTCGTTATAGAGTACTGGGATATTATGCTCTTGTGGGTTCGTTGTCATCATAGCAAATAAAATACCATGGAAAACCGATTTAATTATGTGTGGGGGTGGGGATTCAATCCGCCCTTAGTTTTGTGCATAAAAAATAAGGATCAGAGGTGGACGAATGAAAAAAGTATTAAAGATACAAGTCTTGTTATCAATTGTTATTATCTTATCTTTCTTCAATTTTGATGTAAGTAATACAGAAGCAGCTTACAGCGATAATCCCAACGGAGTGTACCATAAACTATCAGACATAGTTTATCGTGCCCAAGGAACTGCCAGTGATGTAACTAACATGCAAAAAAGATTAGACGATTCAGGCTTCTTAGGGGCGCCAGGTAAATACAAGGTAATTGATGTAATTGATGTAGATAATGAAAGAAATCATCCTATGGCTACTGTTGCTAAAGGAAGTGGTACTCATACACTCGATAAGACAGGGCTAAAAGCCATGGCTGTTGCGATTCCAGGAAGTAAAAAGTTGTTTTTAGTTTTTGCCGGAAGCGAAAACCTTATTGACTTTAAAACTGCTTATGTATCTGTTAGTGAGACGAGCCCTGGTCAGAGTAACCAAGCTCAGCTGTATATGAATTACATTTACAAAAAATTCCCTACATATGCATCATATAATTGGTACTTAACAGGGCACTCATTAGGTGGTTGGGTATCTACTAAACTTTATTTAGATATCCGATCAGCAAGTTGGTTAACATCTGCGACAAAGTTTAAATATGGTGGTGCGATTAATAAATCCATTAGTGGTGTATTCACATTCAATACATTACCAATTTCCAAAAAGAATATATCTTCAGAACAATGGAATGCGAATCTAAATGGTGCATATAGCAATGCTGTCAAAAATCTGTATATTGCAAATGAATGGTTGAATAATACTCAAAAGATTCATCAAAATGATTTAGCATATATCGGAACAAAAGGGTCCATTGATACAGGTGTCCCCTATACAAAATTAATAACCACGGGCATATATGATACTCTAGTAACATTTGCTACATATAAAACCAAGACTAGTGCACATAGCTTATGTTCACTAAAGAATTCGGTAACCCCCATTAACAAAACATGCAATAAATAAAACAATTGAGAAAGAGGTGTAACCATGAGTGAAAAAGTAAAGGTTGATAAAACCTTAATAAAACTAAAGAAAAACAATTATGACCTAAATGAATTAACCTCGGAAGAACTTGAAACTTTACCTCCTGTAATCATAGAAATAATTAACGATATGAGAAAAGCAGGTTCGAAATCTCAAGAAAGAGTATATAGTACAATTGACAGAGCAATAGATATTTATGCTGAACAACTAAAAGACCCAAATTTAAGTAGAGAAGAAAGAGACGATCTCAATGATCGTATTAAGGGTATGGTTGAAATAGGTTGTCAAAAAGATTCTGAATTCAAAAGATGGACGTTTGCGCTAGCAGTAAGTGGAGCAGCTATTCTAAAAAATCCTGAAATGAGAAAGGCGGGAAAGGCGGCATTAAAGTTACTAAACAAAGATAAGCCAATCTAATTTACTCAACTAAAGAAGTAGTACATTAATGTAACAGTCGATTCCTGAAATCGGCTTTTTTTATGGATAAACCAAAAAACCCTATAACTATATAGGGTTAAATCGATTTCTTCATGCCACACTCTCTGCATTTACGAATATATACATAGTTCTTAACCGAACTTTCAAACTGAGCTTTACCGCAATTGTCACAGCGACCACTAACGATGTCAGGATAATCTACGTAGTCATAAATAATTGTGGTGTCATATTCCTTTTTTTCTTCTGGAATCTCTTCAGACAAAGTAAAATCACCTTCACTATTTTATTTGATTATATATATTCTACGAAAGACGGAATGCGGAGCAAGCCTGCCTTTGTATAATTTCTAAACTTTACCTTGCACTTAATCTTCGGATCTAAATAAATGAACTTCTTATTCTCATCAACAATTAAATCCTGATACTGACTATAGAATTTTTTCCTTGCTGCAGGAGTGACAAACTCCATTATGCCAGCTGGCTTTATCCGGTTATTATCTTCAATCCCTAAAAGCAAACCGAATTCATCTTTTCGTAATCCGGTAATCACAACATCGGTATATTGATAGTTGATTACCTTGCGCCATTCCTGCGATCTTTTGCCAATCTGATATTTTGAATTTGCTTTTTTTTGGACAATTCCTTCTAGCCCTTGTTGCTTTACAAGCTCAAAATAAGCCGGGCCATTACCATACATCCATTTAACCTTACAAATCAGATTCGAATCTTCCACTATTTCTTCAAGCAGCTCTTTTCTCTCATTTAGAGGTAAATGAGTTACCTTTTTACCATTATGATAAATTACGTCAAAAACGCAATACTGTATAGCATGTTCTGATTTTTTAGAAGAAAATCTTTGCATCATTGCTTTTATTTATACCACAAAAATACACCGTATTAATAGTAATCATAAATAGGTGTATGAGGGGAATTTCTACGGTGTTTAATCGTTATATATATCTAGTGGATATAGTTACCAAAGTAGACAATGATTATCATAATTGATACTATGTGGATTGGTGATGCATATGAAAGTACATGAAATAACAATTAATAAAATTGAGGGTGAAGGGAACCGTTACATATTAGTTGACGGTGGAGGAGAGCCAGTTATACCAGTAATTAAATACTTAAAGTATATGGATAACATAGGAAGATCAGTTAATACTTTACGATCTTATTGTTATCACTTGAAACTATATTTTGAGTATTTAGTGGAAAAGGAATTATCCTATGAGTCCATTTCCATAGAAGATGTAGCTAAATTCATAGGTTGGCTAAGAACTTCTCATAAGTCAGAAAAAATCACTACGATAAGGCCAATTAACTCGGTTCGTTCTGAGAGAACAATCAACACTATATTAACCTGTGTAATGTCCTTCTATGATTTTTTAGACCGGTTGAACATGCATGAGAATGGATTAAAGGAAGCTAGCACAAAAAAGATTTCCTCACGCAATAGAAACTACAAACCATTTTTGCATCATATATCAAAAAATAGATTAATAGACAAAAATATATTAAAGGTGAAAGAAACAAAAAGGCAGATAAAGACATTAACACAAGGAGAAGTACAAACTATACATGACAATTGTACTAACGTAAGAGATGAATTATTAATGCGAATATTATATGAGGGTGGCTTACGTATAGGGGAAGCGATTGGACTTGAAATCGAAGATTTTAATATTATAAAAAACACTATTAGAGTTAAAAAGTCAAAGACGGCTGCTGGTGAAAATAGAATCGTTTTTGTAAGTGAAGAAACGATGAATCTATTCCAAGACTACCTAATTGATTACCATGCAAATGAAGTCGACTCTAACCATGTATTCATAAAATTACAAGGTCCTAACAAAGGATACCCACTAAGCCGGAACACCGTAGAATCGATGATTAAAAGAATCAGGAAAAAGACGGGAATAGATTTTACCCCTCATATGTTAAGACATACTTTTGCATCGGAACTACATGCGAAAGGTGTAGAAATTTCTGTCATACAAAAGCTATTAGGTCATGCACAGGTCCAGACCACCATAAATACATATGTACATATTAATGAAGATCAACTTCGCGAAAGTTACACTCAAGCAATAAAGAACAGAAACACCAAGAAAGAATAACAGTGAGAGAAGGATTTTATGTATAAAGATACTTTTCGATTAGCTAAACAAGTCAGTTACATGATAGAAAATCTAACTGGTTATTGGGCCGAAGATGTATGGAATATAGAACAATGTCCTATCAAGTATTCAGGCAAGATGAAATTTAAGGCGAGAAATATGAACTTTGCAAAAATCAGCAATCCTAACATTCGGAACGAAGTAAAGTTTTATTTTTCAGTAAGACTACAAAATAAAACCTATCGCCATACATCTCTTTGGGACGGATATTATCCTGCCGTTAAAGCATTAGCTAAGTTTATATCTCTAAAATACCCCAATTCAATTTCGATTATCGATATCAACAAGGATAAATTTCTTTTAGAATACCGCACATTTTTAGCTTCGCGAAATTTGCCCATAGTTACTCACGGAAAAAACGCAATTGGCAATAAAGAATACATAAAAGCTTCAATATATATCAATCTCTATAATCAAATATACGAGTTTTTTTCAGATTATTATGATAATAGAGCTGAAATTGAAAAAGACCGATGGGATGTCCGCAAATTACCCATTGATTTTAACCAGACTAGAGGTGAGTACACTATTTCTTTCGAAACGGTTGTCACACCGTTTCGAAAATGGGTTAAAAAATACCTGGAGCAACGAATGGTCATACAGCAAAACTTAAGTTTCGCTCGGTCAAGAAGTATAATCCCTCCCCTATCAGCGTTTTTTAAATTTATCGCTGTAAGATATCCTGAATGGGATGACTTGAGTTTATTGTCACGTAATGACATTTTGTCTTTTATGGGGCATTTACGGACATTGCCACTCAAAGGAAACAGCAAAAATACCATCGAAGAACAAATGAAGAACAGAATTAGAGTATATTTGTACGAAGTACAAGCCTACATATCTTATATCCAAAGGCTGGAATGGGATTTTGCACCCAAGAAGCCGATAAATCACTTGATTTTCCCGGAAGATTTTCCAAAGAAAGAACGGTTGAAAGCCGAAGATATAAAGTATATACCTGACGATGTCTGGGAACAGATTCTTGAAAACCTTTCTGAATTAAATGCTCATTATGTCCCAATTCTGTTAGTACTTGAAGCATCAGGGTTCCGTATATCCGACACCCTTTTATTGAAGAAAAACTGTCTAGAAAAGAAAAGTGACGGCTGGTGGTTAATCGGAGATCAAAGGAAAGTGAACTATACTAATCATAAAGTCCCCATCACTGATGATATTGCGGCTGTAATACATACGCAGGTCAAATTAATGGATACTGAATCATCAGATTCAAATCAAAGAAGCCTTCTTTTTCCAAATATAGACGGGAGGAGAAAAAGTCTTCCGATTTCGGCAAAAGTTTTTAACGATAACTTGAACAAGCTTACCCATCGTTGTCAGATTAGGGACAGTTCCGGAGAAATCTTTCATATCAAAAATCATGCCTTTAGACATAGATATGGTGTGAACATGATTAATAACGGGATGAACATCCTCCACTTACAAAAGTTGATGGCCCATGCAAGCCCAGAAATGACTTTAATTTACGCACAAATACACGATAATACCTTGAGGGGCGAATGGGAAAAGGCCAGAGCTAAAGGGGCCGTTAGGCTTTCCCCTAATGGCAGTATTATTGAAGCTGACTTAGAAGATCAAGCAAAAGAAAACGGTTTAGAATTAGAATGGATACGACACAATATGGACTCCATTAGGCTGGATCATGGTTTCTGTATTAAGAGTCCTAAACTTTCTTGTGACTTTCTAGAACAAACGTTGGAACCGCCTTGCATCAAAAACAACTGCCGGAGCTTTCATTCGGACCATACTTTCTTGGATTATTACAAGGAGCAAATTATTAAAATCGAATCTGACATCGAGATTTACAAAAAATCGAATAGGCTCAGATCCATTGAATTGATACAGCCGAAGTTAAAACGTTATAAGGATATTGCATCTTCGCTTGAGGCGGGCGATGGTATTTACGGTTTGAGCAAGGAGCGTAGGGAGTATACAAATAATGAAAGAAAAGAGGTCTAAAGCAATGGGGAATCTAAAACCTAATGTATCTGGACTTGTAGAAAAGGCGAAAGAAAAAAGTGAAAAAACTCTTGGAAAAGTCGAACAGTCTATAAAACACATGATCAAAACTCAACAAAAAATAAATTTCAATTCAGTAGCAACACACGCTGGGGTTTCTAAAACATACCTTTATAGAACCCCAAATCTTAGAGAAAGGATTGAATATCTTCGTAGCCAACAAGAAGGTATATTGAGTATAAAACAAGTCAAAAGAAATATATCAGAAGAATCTAAAGACGTAATAATTGCAAGTCTTCGAAAGAGAGTAAAAGAATTAGAAAAAGAATGTCAGGAATTAAAAGTAAAGGTTAAAATCAACTACGGAAAAATTTATAACAATATTTAAATAAAACCTTCGCTACAAGTAATTTTAAAATGATCCTAATGAATACGTTGAGTATTAAAATTCTTTTTATAAAAAATGAGATGTTTCTTCGTAGAAACATCTCATTTCATTAATACCATCTCCAACCATTGCTACCTTATGTCCTTCATTTTGTAATTTATTTATGGCATCTACCTTATTCAAGCGTTCATTTTATAAATCATATTAATAATATTACGTTAGAGCACGTGGATCTGCAGGTGTGGATGGCTCATACTCTCCAGCATAAGCTCGCTTATGGATTTCTGCTGAAGAAATTCCTAGCTCTCGAGCTTCGACCAAAAGTTTAGGGTCAATAGTTGCTCCGTTTGGGTGTGCTGCAAACTGAGGAGACTTTTGCATGAATTCAGTAGACTTTTCCCAGTCCCCAAAAGTATCTGTATTTAATTCCACAATGTTCTGATCTGGATCTCGATAATAGAAGGCAATGCTCGCACCGTGATCATGTGAGATTACAGGTTCTATTCCAATTTCTGATAATCTAACATAAGTATCTAATAAATCATCCAGTGATGAATATTCATATGCGACATGATGAATCTTTGTATGAAGATGTTTTTCAGAATCATCCGTTAAACCCGGAATGGCTATAATACCAATACGATGATTTGCCTTATCATTAGTAACCCAAGTAGCATTCATTCCAGCTCGATTACCTGTAGGGTCTGAAGATTCAAAAGTAGGAACCATACCTATTACCTTAGCATACCAATTCTTCATTTCATCAAAGCGAGTAGTTGTTAGCCCATAATGGTGCAAAACTGGACGAATGATTCTATCCTTATTTGTCATAATTAGTTCGCCTCTTTCAATTTTGAATTTTAATTATTCAACAACACGCCTTTTGGTATAAGCTTGGCAACTTGTCCAAAATACATACATGTTGATGTAAACAATTTAGTTTAAAGAGATTGTTCCAAATGTGTTTATTCAAAATATGAAACTGCCCTTATATATTCACTTTATTAACTAGAATTTTGAAGCTGCCCTTATGACGTTCTCTAACCCAGTAGTAATGATTTCTTTCGAACGTTCAGGATACATGTTATGCCCTTCAATAATTACTTCTTCTGGATTTTTTATTCCCCAGATATTAATAATATTTTTCACTAAATTTACTGCCATTTCTGCAGGAGCCATCGTATCTAATGAATAATCTCCTCCACGAGCATTTAATATCATTACTTTTTTGTCACCAGCATATCCAACAGGACCCTCAGCAGTGTAATTAAACATTCTTCCTGCTTGTGTCAGATATGAAAGATACGTAGTTAGTGGTGCTGGCACTGTTTTATTCCATAAAGGAAATGCAAATACAATTTTGTCCATTGAAAGGAATTGATCTAAATATTTCTCAACTAAATTAGCTGCTTTCTCTTCTTCAGCTGTAAGTTCAAAACCTTGGTTACGTTTATATACACCTGTAATAGCGTCGTTTCCATAGAATGGTAAACCTTCTTTAAATAGATCTAATTCAACAATCTCATCTGATCCATTTGCTACCCTATAGTTCTGTAAAAATACATCATACATTTTTGCACTTACTGATTGGTCCAATGGACGATCGTTTACTTTAACAAATAATACCTTTGACATTTCTGTTTCTCTCCTTTTATTTATTATTGAATTTATAAATATAAATGAAACATACGTTATTTTCCGCGTATTGTTGGTGACCCCCTATAAGAGTCTGTCCAATTCCTTAGTCCACATGTGCTTCACTAATTGCTTCTTCAACTTTCTGTATATTTGATAAATCACCCACAATTATTTTTAAATTTTTATGGTTGATTGAAATCGAATTTTCGCGGCGAACATATGTGGTCACTACATCACCATTCTGAAGAGCTTTATTTAATACAAGTTGCCCAATTGCACCATTTTCACCAAATAAATGTTATATTGACGCTTAATACCTCCTTTAACTACACATTTCGCTTATACAACATATGTTGTATAACTGAATTATAAATCCATGACCACTATCACGCAACCGACATTTTTTTAGTTTTATCGTTTTTACGACACATTTAAGAAACTGTCTAAAAATAGCAGGGGATTAGATGATATATGAATCTTTTTATTTTTATATAAAAAATGAACTTAACCCGTCTAAAAATAATTGAGATGGGTTAAGTTCATCACGTTTATTCACTCTTTGGAAGGTTAGCGACAGAATAGCCTTTGATTAGATAATAACAATTCGCTTTCCGCGAGTATGCCCCTGTGATAATTCTACTTGCGCTTTACGAACTCCATCTAATGAAAATGGATATTCTTTTTCGACATGACATGTTAAACGTCCTGCAACTAAGTCATTTACGAGTTTTATCATTGTCTCCTTCGACACATTTCCACGAATAAAGTCGGAATACACTCCATACTTTTCAGATAGCTCTTCACTTGGTTTTGTCACAACGGAAATAAGACGCCCACCTTGTTTTAGTGATTGGAAACTTTTCTCTTGTACGTCACCACCAATTGTATCAATTACGACGTCCACATCAGTTGCTACTGTTGTAAAGTCAGTTGTTGCGTAGTTAATGACTTCATCTGCACCTAGCTTCTTTAAAAATGCTGTATTACGCTCTGCTCCTGTTGTATATACATAAGCTCCTGCTTGTTTAGCTAATTGAATGGCAATATGTCCAACACCACCAGCACCACCATGAATGAGTACTTTTTGATTTGGTTTTACTAACCCATGATCCATTACTGCTGCCCATGCCGTTACTGCTATTACAGGAAAAGCTGCAGTTTCTTTCACATTGACGTCTTGAATTAGTTTCACGACAGCTTGCTCAGCAATCGTAATATATTCAGCATAGGTACCTCCATAGTTAATACCCGTAACGAGATCCCCTATTTTGATGGACTGACATAATGCTCCTACTTCTTTTACTACCCCGACAAAATCTAAACCTAATAAATGAGGGAAGGTCAAGGGTCCAAAAGCTTTAAAATCACCTTCACGAGTTACGATATCCACGTGATTAATTGAAAATGCTTTGACTTCTACAAGTACTTCTTCTTCACCAACAGCAGGTAGTTCTACTTCCGTTTCTAATAGTACGTCTTCATTTCCATATTCTTTCATTAATATAGCTTTCATTGGAAATCCTCCTATTTATCCTAATAATAACGGTATGATGGGCATGTGGTTGGCCCCCCTATAAGAGTCTGTCCAATACCTTAATCAACCTAGATATTATTTAGCAGTGAATCCGCCATCAACGTTTAAAATCGTTCCTGTGGCAAAAGATGCCTCATCTGAACTTAACCAAACAATAGCATCCGCAATTTCTTGAGGACGGCCCATACGCATCATTGGATGCATTTGAATAATCATATTTTCATCATAGGTACCTTGTTCAATAAATTGCGCAATGCTATCCGTCTTAATGGCTCCTGGAGCTACTGCATTTACACGTATATTTTCTGGTGCATATTCGATTGCAGCTGATTTTGTTAAACCTACGACAGCATGTTTCGTAGCAGCATAAGGTCCTCCGTAAGGGATACCGTTTAAGCCAGCAGTAGATGCTAAGTTAACAATTGCTCCACCATGTCCTTGTTCTTGCATTTGCTGAATTGCATACTTCATTGTATAGAAAACACCCATCACATTTGTTTGTAACATTTTTTCGAAAAGCTCTCCATCTGCTTGAGCTACTGGTACCGTCTCTAAATAGATTCCTGCATTATTAACAAGAATATCTAACTTTCCAAAGTGAGAAACAGTTTTCTTGATAAGTTCTTGTACCTCTTGTTCATTTCCAATGTCAGAAGTCACAAACAACGCCTCTCCGCCTTTCACTATAATTTCGTCAACTACTTGGTTCCCTAATTCTCGACGACGACCGCTAATAACAACCTTTACACCACGTTCTGCGAGTGTTAAAGCTGTCTCTTTTCCAATTCCTCCGGTTGCACCTGTAATTAAAGCTACTTTGTTTTGAAATGTTTTTGTCATTTTGTATACTCTCCTTTAATGATAAATTTTTTGTCACTTGCTTGTTTCAATACTTAGATGTTGATGAAAGACCAACACCTCCGAATAACGTCTGATTCCAGTGGCTTCAGGAATCACAATATCCACTTCAGTTGTTTAATCCTTAATTATACCTACTGTGTATCTACTTCATCTTTATCCAAACTAGATGAATATCATTATTTTTCTAGTTTTTTATTATGTTAAAGCATTTTTGTTGGATCCATGGGAGTATCAGGTTCATATTCACCGGCATATGCACGTTCGTGAATTTCATTAGAGGAAATACCTTGTTCACGTGCTTCCAAAAGCTTTTCAACGTCAACATATTTCCCCATAGGTTTTTTCGCAAAGATTGATGAATTTTTCATATATTCTGTTGATTTATTCCAATCTCCAAAAGTATCCATTGTTAATTCAACGGTGTTACCATCGGGATCATCATAATAAAAAGCAATACTAACACCTTGATCTGCTGTTAAATGAGGTTTAATACCAATTTTCTTTAAACGTACATACGTATCTAATAGATCATCTAGTGTGTCATACTCAAAAGCCATATGTTGAAGTCGAGAATGTTTACTTCTGTTCTCATCATTTACTAATCCTGGAATTCCCATGATGGCTATACGATGGTTAGCTTCATCATTCGTTACCCAAACACCTTTTACTTCCACTCCAATATCCCCAGCTGGATTCTCCGAATAATGAACTGGCTCCATTTCTAATACGTTTTTATACCAATCTACCATTTCTTCGAAACGCCCTGTAGTCAAACCAATATGATGTAGTTTTGGCGTAATTTTTTTGATGCCTTGAGTTTTCATTGAAATCTCTCCTTATCGAATATTTATTCGCCGAATTACCATTCGGTCAAATTCAATGTAACCTATATGATGATTTTTTGTCAAACTTACAGATTATAAAAAATTAAAAAACCCCGTATGTGTCTATACGGGGTTTAAAAAAATGTAAATTTCAATTCAACTTGTCTACTCCACTAATTAACGAAGGCATCATCATATTTATATATTCTTCGGGACTCATACTACTATTATGCTGCCAGTCTATTGATGCTCCATAAATTCCCCAGCTTAACATAACAGATCCTGCCCTTACTACCTCTTCATTTTCAGAAGAGGTTTCTTTCATCAACATTTGATAAAATACTTTTTCCAATTCTTTTTTAATTACATTCTCGATAGTTGTACTAAAGGCTTCAAAACTTTTTTTGCACTGTGAAGATAAAGAACTTTGGAAGGAAATTATAGATAGAAAAATGCTCGTAATTGTTTTATGATTTACCTTTTCATGCTTCTCAATCTCTTTTAATACTTTTGTCATTAAATCTTCTTTTAGCACCTTGTTTAACAGGTCATATTTATCGGTAAAGTGATAATAAAATGTTGCACGGTTAACTGTAGCTTTTGATGTAATATCGCTGATGGTAATATTTTTAAAATCTTTTTTCATGGAAAGTTGAACAAAGGAATCCATAATTAATTTACGGGTACGAATTATTCGAGGATCTGTTTTAATTGTCATAAGTAACCTCTCACTCATTTTTAAATTTATTTAAATAACATAAACAGAAAGCCTTCTCACATTACGTAAGGATGAATCATTTCTTCCATATAAAAATTCATTTTATCCTTTAATGAATAGGTTCCTTCCCAATAACACCACTCTAAAACAATTCCTCTTGCCATGGTCAGTAAATAATCAGTTAGTTCTTCTGAGGGCATTCTTTTTTTTATACACCCATTTGACTGACCGTCAATGATGATTTCAAGCAATACACTTCTCAATTTTTGATTCTTACTATAAAAAATATTGTCATGGAAAAATTTTTCTTTTACAATTGGCCATCCAAATTCAGTAAGAGTAATTGCCAATGTATTAAAATAGTTAATAAGGATATCCTCAGCAGGCATATCATTATTACCTTGATGAAAGTCATCAAACAATTCTTTGTCTATTTTTGAAAATAAGATTGAAAAGATTTCATCTTTTGACTTGAAATGATGATAAAACGTACCAATTGAAACATCAGCTTCTTTCCTAATCTCATCAATGGTAATCTGATCAAACCTTTTTTCTGTCATTAATTTTTTTGCGGCCAGTAAAAGATTATTTTTTGTATTAATTGCTTGATACTTACGTTTTGTTAGTTGTTTATCAATTTCCTTTACCATGTTTTGTTTTACTCCTCTAATTAACAATTTCTTTATTGACATCTTAATAATATCACTGTCTCTAGACTATCCTAAAAAAGCAAATAAAATAGAAAAACTAAAAACTTTTCCGTCATTTTTAGCATTTTGTTGTATATACGAAAAAAGCCCAAAAGTGACGGTTGAGGATTAGATATAATGAGTTTACAATTCAATTATACAACAATTGTTGTATAAACAAAAATAGTTTAAAAGAGGTGGAATTCACAATGAAAATAACTATTTTCGGAGCAAACGGAGCAATCGGGAAAATGGTCGTTCAAGAGGCATTAACTAATGGAGACCACGTCGTTGCATATGTTAGAAGAAATAATGCATTAACAATAACCCACGAAAATTTAGAAATAATTGTAGGGAATTTGGATAATGAAACAAAAATTGAAGAAGCAATTGTTAATTCAGATACAGTTATCAGTACGCTGGGACCTTCATTAGATAAATCCAGAAAGGTAAAAGAGTTACCGATTACTTCAGCACATAAATCAATAATAACAGTAATGAAAAGACTAAATAAGAAACGTTTCATTACATTAGCTACACCTACTTTAAAAGCCAAAGAAGATACATCACAATTAATAACAATCTTACCTAGTATAATGGCGAAAGTCCTATTTCCAACTGGTTATCAGGAAATGAAGCAAATAGAACCAATCATAAAAACATCAAATTTAGATTGGACAGTTGTTCGTATCATCAACCCTAATGTCAAATACACAGGTCAGACTTATGATATATCTTTTGGAAATACAAAAGGAAAGATGAATGTATCACGAGAAAATGTTGCCAAATGTTTATATGATGCAGTTCGTAATAATGCATATATTCATAAAATGCCAATCGTATTTAATAAATAAAAGAAGAAAAAGGAGTGAAAGAAATGACAATTTTAACTTGGATTTTACAAGGTTTATTAGCATTAATGTTTATCATGGCCGGAATGGGAAAAACTTTTGGTTCAAATATGCATAAAGAGGCATTTGAACAATGGAGATTGCCACAATGGTTTAGAGTTGTCACGGGTATTGTAGAATTGACAGCAGCTATCTTTTTAATCATTGGTTTTTGGTCAACAAACTTTGCAATTATTGGAGCCTTAATCATTGTATTTACCTCTATTGGTGGAGTTATAACACATTTACGAGTAAAAGATGGATTTAAAGAAACTTCAACTATTCTATTTCTTGGAATTATAGCTATTGCATTGTTATTCATTTTAATCTAAAAAAAGGAGAGATCGATAGATAATGGAACAACAAAGATCATCTCCATTTGAATTCGGGATTTATTCATTAGGAGAAAGAATACCAAACCAAGATAAAGAGACTAAGTCTGCAGAAGAACGTATATCTGAAATAATAACAATGGCGAAGTTAGCTGATGAAGCAGGATTAGATGTGTTTGGCATCGGTGAACATCATCGTTCAGATTTTGTAACCTCTTCTTATGCAATGATATTAGCAGCCATTGCACGAGAAACGAAGCAGATTAAATTGACAAGTACATTATCTGTGATTAGCACTGCTGATCCAGTCCGTGTATATGAGGATTTTGCAACATTGGATTTATTGTCTAAAGGGCGAACAGAAATCATTGTAGGTCGTGGAGCCTTTTTAGAATCCTTTTCATTATTCGGTGCTGATTTAAATAACTATAATGAGTTATTTGAAGAAAAGCTGAAGCTCTTTCTGGCATTGCAAGAAGAAGAAAATATTAGCTGGTCCGGTAGATTCCGTTCATCACTGGAAAATGCAAGTATTTCACCCCGCCCATATCAACAAAAACTGCCATTATGGATAGGTGTGGGCGGCACTCCAGAAAGTGCAGTACGTGCAGGAAAATTAGGGGTGAATATGGCTCTTGGTTTACTAGGCGGTCACCCTGAAAGTGTCAAATATTTATCTGATTTATATTGGAAAGCTGCTCGTGAAGCTGGGCATGACCTTGATAAACTGCGTATATCTGTAACAGGTCATGCATATATCGCAGATACTGGTGAGAAAGCAATTGATGAGTTTTATCCTCATTATATGAATTATTTTGGACATTTTATGAAAGAGAGAGGGCAGAGATTTTTTGTTACAAAGGAATCTCTATACTCGCAACGGGCAGCTAATCAAATTTTAGCAGTTGGCAGTGCAGAAGAATTAACTGAAAAGATATTATATCAGCATGAAGTATTTGGTCACAGCCGTTTCATGGGTCAATTCGATATGGGAGGTCAATCACTTTCTAGAGTAGAAAAAGCAATTGATCTACTGGCCAATAAAGTAGCACCAATTGTTCGCCAAGCTCTAGCAAAGTAAGTAAATAAATAATTTGGAGGTAATACAAATGAAAAATATCGTGATCGTCGGTGCAGGTTCAGGACTTGGATTAGCACTTGCAAAGAAATTTGGAGAAAATGGCTATCGTGCACTATTAGTATCACGTACGCAAGAAAAACTAGATGCATTAGCTAATGAATTACAAGCAATCGGCATCGAAAGTAAAGGCTATGCAGCTAACCTTTACAACGCAGAAGAAGTCAAATCTGCTTTTGATGCAATCAAAGCAGATTACGGATTTATTGATATCGTTGAATTCAGTCCTACAATTGGCGGTGTACCAACACCTGCTACGCAAACAACGTATGAAAATGCACTACAACAATTTGATGGATACGTTGGCAGTGCGATTCGTGTAGTTGAACAAGTATTACCTGATATGGTGGAAAAAGGAGAAGGAGCGATTCTTTTCACAACAGGTTTATCTGCACTATATCCGATTCCAATGATGGGTAATATCGGTATTGCACTAGCAGGCTTACGCAATTATGTAATGAACCTGCATACTGATGTTACAGATAAAGGCGTGTATGTTGCACATCTTTCATTAGGTATGTTTATGAAGGCTGGTACAGAAACAGATCCAAGTGTAGCAGCAAATGCATGGTATGAGATGGTAGAAGCAAGAGAAGTGGCAGAAGCTAAATATCCTGCAGATGTAACACCTGCAACTATTATTTTTTAAATACGTGGAGGAATAAAACATGTTCATACAGTTCGGTTCAGAAATTAAAGGAGGAAAAAATTTATGACGTTAGAAATTTTACAAGCAAAATTTGAATTAAGAGAATTGGTTGATGCTTATCTCAATTTGGGAGATGAAAAAAAGACTTCAGAACAAATGCTTTTACTTACGCCTGATCATCGGTATATGGTTTATTTTGGCGACCAATTGGTATCTGATGTTTCAGGAAGAGATGAATTGGAAGAGCAGTTCAAAGGTCACGCTTCTCTTGTCAAACGTTACTTCTCCACTAATGCACAACATAATGTACAAGTGGACGGCGATACTGCAACAGGTGTTTCGTACTCACAGCAAAAAATGGTGAGAGATGAAGATGGCAAAGAAGTTCTCAGTGATTATAGTATCAAATACGAAGACACATATGTACGTCAAAACGGAACTTGGTTAATAAAGACACGTATTGCTCATTTCATAATTATAGAAACAAGAGTATTACAAGGCTAATTTGATTAATACTTGGAATCGAATCATAGCTTAAAGATGGAACGTTAGTATGTTGTAGAATAATGCAAACACACAGAGATCGAACTGCTTGATTTCACGCCACCTCTCCAAACATCCGAATCATCATCACTTGTCGGCGAATTGTGATTTTGCTAAGCCACAGTTCGCCGTCCTAAACATTTCAGGGCCCTCTTGTTTGGGGTGCCCTAAAAATTTCACCTCAGAGATGATATGGTGAACCGTATCGTAAATAGTGGTAAATCGGAGAATTGAGCTGATTATATGCTCAAAGGATGCAAACATGTCGAGCTGCGAGAACGTGCGTTACAAGATCAACTCCAACGGGCAAATGCATTAAACATTACCATCAATGCGATTAGTGTTTGGAACACGGTGTAACTGCAGCAAGCAACAAAACACCGCAAATAGCAAGGTAAACTTCAGGAAGAACTACTTAACCTTATTGGATGGGGACATATCAATTTCTTAGGCGAATACAATTTTGATAGTGAACAAGTGACTAATTTAAGTTCATTAAGGCCTTAAACCTTTAAACAATGAAGCCGGAACCTCTTAGCATACAGGAATCCGGCTTTTTATTGTAAAAAAACGGAATAGCGTGCGAAATCCGCATTTTGTTGGCGGTAACCCAGTATAAGGAAATATTTAACACCGTTCGAAATTACTTGAACGGTGTCATTTGTGTTTAAGATCAAATTAAACAACTTTTATTGTCACTTAACAGGTGCGTTTTCCTTTGTTTATATGTAAATAAAGAATAGACAGTTATCCTATCACCCTTTTAGTTGTTTACGATAAAGATAACCTGTTCAAAATCAGGCTTACCTTGTTGATCAGTCACAATTATTTCACCATCAAGAATAATTCCATTCGGAATATCCAACTGGAGCAGTTCGGAAAATTTCGTTGTGACTTCATTATTGTGACGAGTATACAATTTAATCTGATTATCAAACTTAGAAAGAATCAAACGAATTCCATCAAGCTTGAGCTCAGTTATGAAATCATCGTCCTCGAAGGGTTGCTCTGTTTTGTGCAATAGCATTGGAGAAATAAACAAAGTTACCACCTCATAATAATTGTAGCATTGATTGTTGAGTTATCTATAAGGTAGATTATGTTAATAAAAATAAGTATATAAAATAGTTTATTCATTAAAAAAACTAAACGCAAACCTATCTGAAAGTGAAAATATACCTTTTACCAGATAAAAAACTAAACACAACTTTTTATAATCAATGCTGAGAAACGCTCTGCAACGAAATTAACTCTCATTAAGACTTGCAATTACCTATTCGATTCAAAATAAAGGACATTTAATCATGCAGTGGATTTTGTGTTTATAATAAAGAGGAATCAAAAATCTTGTTGGTATTCATAATGTCCATACGCATGCTAAAAGGGAAGGTGATCAAATTGTTAAGATGTGTAACATCGGAAAAAGAAACTTTATATGCTTCAAGTTGTGAAGAAAGCGCAATTAGGCAACTAGCTAAAGATAAGAAAATATACTGCCCAAACTGTCAAACTAATGTAATTTTTAAAAAAGGAAAGATAATGAGTGCACATTTTGCACATTATAATTCAGAGTGTGTAGTAACAAATTCAGAACCAGAAACTAATTCTCATATAAATGGAAAGGAAATTCTATTCAGTTGGCTTAAACAAAATTTCCCAACAGCCGATGTTGATTCTGAAGTTCATATTCCCGAAACAGGGCAAATAGCAGATGTTTTTATACAACACAGAGAAAAAGGAATGGAAGGTTTACGATGGGCATTTGAGTTCCAACACAGTCCACTTTCATCTACGGATTGGGAAAAGAGACATAACCTTTATCAATCTGAAGGGATTCAAGATTTTTGGATTTTAGATAAAGCTACATACATGAAATTTTCAATAGCAAAAGGTATTACAGATGCTCGTAGAAGAAATGAATTAGAAAAGGCAATATATAATATAACAGGCCTTTGTTATTTTTTAGATTTGGAAACGTCAGAGTTGACCATTGATTTTGATTTCATTACGCGTACCGAGAAAAAAATGATAAAAGGATATGAAAGAAAAACTGACTATACTTATCACAGCCCAATACTTCATTCCAGCCATATGAATCAAATTAAAATAAGAATGAATGAAGAATTTAGGCATGGTGTATTAATATATAAAGATATAGAAAGTCGAATGGAAAGAAGATTATCATGGATTATACAAAAGTTTAAAAGAAAACAGAAGTTGCAATTAGAACAAGAATTCCAGGAACAAGCTATAAAAAAGAAGACATTTGCAAAAGACAAATATGGACAAGAAACAGCAGATATATTTGCTAAATTTATAGATGATAATAAAGAAGAACTAGATATAAAAAGTATTCAAGGAATTGATATCCCTCTTGGATATTATGAACTAGTTGAAGATATACGAAATATGCAAGATCATGATTTTTTCGATAAATATAATGATTTAATCGAAAAGCTTTCGCTTAATTTACAGTTATTCGAAAAAATAAAAGATGGTGATGATTTAATAAATAAAATAATTGGGAAAATAAATTATTCATTTCAATTTTATAAATTATCTTTCTTAATTGATCAAGACTCTAAGACTCTACAAGATTATTTAATTAGTAAAGACCAAGAAAAGATTAATTTGGTGGGATATGTATATAAAGAATATAAAGAAGTATTAGAAAAACTAGCTTCTATGAATCCTAAATATATAAAAAATGAACTGGGAAAAATAAAATCTTCCTTATCTGTATGGGAGGATAACCCAACTGCTTTAGATTATGCTATAGAATATCATCGACTTAAATCTAAAGATGAAATAGACGAATGCATTGAGCAAATTAAAGAGAAGATTATAAACTATAATCCTTTTGCGGGTGAGGATTGGTAAAATCCGAACCTACAAATTGCTTTTTAATGAACTAACATACGCTTTCGATCAACCGGGATTCCAAAAAGAATCGATCTTGATTTTAAGATACACGTTCACCACATAGTAAAAGAGGCGATAACATGCAATTAGAAAACGGTTTTGTAATTGAAAGTAATCCAGTGTTTGGAAAGTGTGTGTACAACATTTACACCGACTATGTGAAACCAGATATTAAGTTCACAAATGATAGTGTTATGCTCTGGTGTGATGGCTGGCAAGGTATCAAGTTTGGTAACTCAAAAGAGATTATGAAACAGGGCGTTCCAAGTTCTACTTTCTATAAGGAAAGAAGAGAACGAATAAAAGAGGTTACAATAAAAGATTTAGAAACATTCAAAGACGGTTATGTTAATGCTCTGTATTACTTTGGAGAAGGTGAGCATGTTCGAAAGAAAGTTATTGAAACGATTATGTCATTTGATGATGATGAAAGGATTAAACCTTACATAATCAAACTACTACCAAGTGGTATCCAATGCTGAGAAACGCCCTACAGCAAAATTAAATTCATTTTGGCTTACAATTACCTATTTGATTTAAAATACAGAAGATCATAAATTCTTGCCTAAAGACAAAAGCAGGGTTAACCCTGCAAAAGCCTTTAGGCTATATATTATTCATCATTATCTAGGATACGAAGAATGGTGCTCATAGCTTCAGTATTATCTCCTTTACGTAGTTTATCAATAAAATCCATGTAGAGAAGTTCAATGACTCGTTCAATGGTAAAGCCATGGTTTGGGTGGTCTTCCTCCAAATCAGCAAGCAAGACTTCTCCACGAAGGGCATATTTTCGCCTCATTCTTAAATGTAAAGGTTGCAGTTCTTCATGTTGTTCCTTATGAATGAGTTTAAAAATGGAGTCCGTTTTCTTCTCCAAAACAGCAGTCTTTCCAGATTCATGTTCCAATGTATTGAGGACCTTAAAAATCTTCTTTAAATCTGGGTTTCTCTTTCCCTCATAAAGAAAATCTTCGTATAGCAGCGTCAATAAATCCTTTTGGTCAAACGACATTTCTGATAAATCTTGAATATCCTCACAAAACACTTCGGCTCTTAAATAACTATTTAGGGGAACCTTTATGGATAATAAAATCATGGATGTTTTATTCATTTTATGAAGCATTTTTCCGATAAAGTTAGTGGACCCTATAAGTGATAGTTCTTCATTGATGAGATTCGCTTTGCTATATTTCCCCATCTGTTATGCCCCCTAGTTGTTTCTTCTTTAAAGCCTCCATAAAAATTCTATGAGCTGCCTGTCTGGTACTACAATTCCATTCGATACCATATTCCCCTATTTTCCGAAATGTCTCATGATCAACCTTACAATGGACGGTGGAGGGATGGTCTATATAGGTGACGTCAGGAAATACAAAAAGGTTCTCAAGGCCATATAAAAGCAGTTCTGTGGAAGTTTTGGTTTTAGATCCATACCAATGTTTCCTTGATTCACGCAATACAATCGTATTCGTTATTTCGGAAACAGGGATTTTTATATCATGCAGCTTATCAGTCCGGACCTTTCTTTTTTGAGGTTCCGGGTTTCTTTTTTTGTTAGGGGAAAGGCTAGGATTCAATGGCTTATCTCTTCTCATTGGCTTTCTCCTTCCTAAAAAGGGTTTTATGTTTGGGTAGGTTGGTAAGTAGGTATCTCGGTCCTCCTTTAAAGAGTGGAGGGAGGTATATTTTAAAGGCTTAACGGCAAGGCTCTTGATATGTGAGGTGATATAGATGAGTAATAAAGATGGAATATCAAAAGAATTGGCTAAGGCCTTGGCAAATAAGGCATCAGCTTCCCACGCTATTAAGAGTGTCGATAAGCCAAAAAGATAAATGATCATCCGATAATGAGTTTAATGCCACCTTGTTCAATGATTTTGACCTGGGGCGTATCTTCTTTTTTAATATAGCTTTGTTCTTGCCAACATTTCTCTTCCTCTATCCTCCATGCTGGGCAGGGGAGAGGGACGTCACCCTTCTTATATTTTTTAAGGATATCGTTATATTCTTTTGAATGAGCTGCTATAAATAAGGCCAGACGGAAAATTTGGTTGCGATCTAATGAAGTCGCATTATTAACTTCATTTACATAGTCCTGATAAATGGATGGATATCTAACAGTAGGTCGGTATGTCATTTTGAATTTCCCCCTTTATAAAAGGTATGACGTCAGTTAGTTAAAATGCTTTTAGATTATCTATATAGAAGTTTTTTTAAAACAAAAAACCAGTATCATTATCCACACTGGTTTCTATTTCCTAGTAAATGATTGGTAACGATAAAGAGAAGGTCCCCCAAGGAGTGACTTCACTTTATTTCAATACATTGCTTTGCTTTGCATTGCATTGTATTTACAAAATGATTCATTTATAATTAACTTAAAGTATGTATATACACAGTACATACAGGCGGTACTCCATTTTGGAAAATCCGCAAAAAAAAAGAATCAGGTGGTTGCACACCCGATTCTCATGATGTCTGTTTTTGATGTCTGTTTGCCTTGATTAAAATGTTCTAGCTAGAACAAAAGTATTGACAGCTAATCTAACGCCACATTAGATTGCTGTTTTTTTTTGGCTTTTCGAAGGATCTGAATATCCGAAAATGATAAACAATGGTGGCTTAAAATCCGAATCTAATGGTATGAAGCTTGATAATTCATTAAAAGCACTTATTAAATCGGAAGCCAGTATCAACATTTCCAATATTTGCATTCGATTAGTCCCTCCTTTCCAGCAAGGGACATCACACCAAAAACATATTCTGGATGTTATAACTAATTATAACTTTAAATAGATTTTTAGAAAGAGCTAAAATTAGTTAATTTCTTTCACATGTACAGTGTTACCTCTGCGTAGAAAAATATAACCAAAAATCTCTGTTACTTAATTAGGTGAAAATAAATTGCCATAACTAAAATGAAATTCAGTTTTTTAAAAATTTATTTTCATTGGTCTTTTTTCTATATTCTAATTTTATCAAATTTTTCTAAATATACTTCTATCATTGTTGACAAATCATCGGGTACATTAATTATAATTGTTAAAAAAATATGCATCTTCTCTACCTGTGTCCATTTTATAGTTTAGCTATCATCTGGGGTTCCATTGGTTCATTCCTCGTTCTAAGCCTGAAATACCGATTCCATCAACGGTGGTATCGTCCCAAATGTTTGCACTTTCCCTTGTATCGTATTCAGTAAATGTGATTGACGGATATCATCAAGTTCCGATAACACATCATTAAAGAAGGCTACGGGAGACCCACCATTTCCTCTGTCTAAAAGTTAAAACTTTAAGACACTCTTAAAAATAGAATTTTTTTTGTTTATTAATTCTTGTTTTACGTCTAAAAGTTAGTCTATAATTATACATACAAAACATTTAAGACTTTTAGACAAAGGGTGATACATTTTGTTAATTGGTTATGCAAGAGTTTCAACTACTGGCCAGGATTTAGAAACGCAAAAGGAAATCTTGGCAAATGAAGGGTGCGAAAAGCTTTTTGTTGAGAAAGTAACTGGAACAAGTACCAAACAAAGAACTCAACTTTATGAAGCTATGGAATTTGTGCGAGAAGGAGATACATTAGTGGTAACTAAAATAGATCGTTTAGCTCGTTCTATTATGGACTTAAATAAAATAGTTCAAGGATTGGCTGAAAAAGGGGTTAAAGTTAGATTTGTGAAAGAGGATATGAAGTTTGATGGTTCAAACGAAGGAAATAGCTTACAAACACTCCTTTTTAATATTTTAGGTTCTTTCGCACAATTTGAACGTGATCTTATTGTAGAAAGAACTACAGAAGGTCGGGAGAGAGCAAAAAAGCAAGGGAAACATATGGGAAGACCAGGACGAGATGAAAAGACTTTAAAACGAGCTATTAAGCTTTATAATGAACGTGAAACTAACGGAATGAGTGTAAATGACATAGTAAAATCTACAGGAGTTCCACGTTCCACCTTATATGCTAAAAGGTAATGGGGTTGCTGTGGCAGCTCTTTTCTTATGGAAAAAAGGGGCAGGATAGTTGCACAACATAAAAGGAAATAAGTTGCTATAATAAATGGAATATTTAAATTCTTGTACATTTAAATTCATGTCTTTTGATTAAGGAGAGTATTTTATGGCATTAGGTGAGCAATTGAACGAAATGGTAAAGCAATTTCCTAATATTGAAGTCTCTTTAGAGAAAAATAATTTATTGATATGTTATAAAGGAGAACGTTATGAACATGAATATCATGATACACAGGAAATTGAAAAGATAGAAAAATTATTAAATGTATTAAATAATCTTGCTATTAGCTACCCTGAAATAGATGTAATCATTCATGATGAAGAATATCTAGTATTGCATTCAGTTATGTGGAATGGAGATTTTGAAATAGACTTGGATATTAATAATTTTGATCAGATAGATAAAATTATTAAACTCACTCAGTATATTAAAACCAGGGATAGTAATATTGTTATATCATTAAATATCGATTTTAATGGGAGCTTTCACTTGGATAATGGTGAGTGGAGACGGCCGTTAGTATTCGGTGAGAGTATATATAGTGATAGTGAAATAGACAATGGTAGTGATATTCTAAATAATACTATAGATAATATAAGAAAATATTTTGAATTTAATTACATAGAAAGAGAATGTTGTTATGATGAGAATTATATTGAATTTCCCATTGTGATTAGTAATACATACAAAGGCTATTCTGGTATGTTTGAAGGTCTTCACTCGGTACCAGACAAATTAAATGACAAAGGGATAACTTTTGAAATTTCTAAAATCAGTGAATATTTCTGGAATCATAGCTTAAAGGAACAGCGTGCTGAAGGCGAAGAAATCTATGAGGAAACTGATATTTCTTCATTGAAAATTTATAATATGAATAATTTTTTGAATGTAAAGTCGGATGATCCTTCTTTTCTTACAAAAGGTTATGAGGCTGCTAAAAATATATTATTCAAATTGGCCCATCAATATACTGTACATTTAGATATCGCTAAAATTCCTGATTTTGATGATGACAGCTTTCTTGATCATCATTATGAAGAGATGGAAAGCTTTGATAGCATTAATGAACATGAATTATTCAAATTATATGATAAAGATTTAATAAATTATTATTATCAGGCAATGAAAATGGAAGAAAGTGAGTTCAAATATCTTGCTTATTATCAAATTTTAGAGTGCATTTTTGATGAGGTTCATTTGTACGCTACTGTTCAAGATGTAAAACATATCATAAATTCTGATTGGTTTTCAAAACATAGTGATGAGGATATAAAAATTGTTATAGAAATGGTAGATACATATAACAAAAAACGTAATGACCGTGAGAAATTAACACTTGTTTTAGAGAATTATTTTAGAGGAAGTTTGCATGATAAGGCATTTTTAACTGCTAATAGGTCAATTATTTATATATTAAAAGAAATGAAATTAATTAAAGAAGACAAAGACCTTAAGGATTTAAAAAAAGTAGTTGATATCATCTATGACTTCAGATGTAAGTGTACCCATTCAAACAGAACATTCACAGCAAGAAGGAATTTTGAAGATTCAAATCATGAATTAAAGAATTACATTAATCTAATAAAGAAGTTAACTGAAAAAATTATTATTAATTATGAAAAAAAATAAGGATTCATTATTATTCAGCAATTGAGCGCGATTCATTAATAAGAATCACAAAAATAATCAATCTTTTTATAAAGTAATCAAGAAGATTAAAAACATATGTTGTTCGAAAAAGGGGAGGGTATAGATATTGCCTTCCCCTTTGTGTTTACAGATAAATTTATATGACTGTTATAATGTACTCGATTTTGTATGAGATTGAATTGGTGCGGTTTTGAGTGGATTAATAACTCTATGTACTCAAATTCATGTCCCCAATGTACTTATCTTTGTGTCTTCGTACATTTCTGTAGAAGGTCATAAAAGTAAGAACATTTCAGGTATCTATAATTGCCTATTAATCAACCATTTCACAAATTCTTAGTTACAAAGTTATTAATTTTTTTAATTTTTGTCTCTTTTAATACATATATTTGTTTTTATGCAAAAGACAAAATAGAAGGCATAGTTACTGCGTGTATAGGTATCTTTCTAGTGATTTTAGCTGCAACTATTGGATTTCTTCTAAGTAAGAAGCAAAGGTAATCGAACTTTCCAATCCAATATACCTTTTAATTATCAGGTGATACTTCCAAAAATAAAAAGTGAGGAAAGAGATGGAGTTAAATTCTATTGCAAGGGGATGTTGGTGTTAGTAATAATTCTTACATACTAGACGGTAAATCCCTTTTTTTTATGTCATAGTTTGTGTCAACTCTGCAAGAAGTCTAAATGAACTAACGGGGCAGTTTAGTTCATTAAGTAATGTTAAATAGAGGTGAAAAATGAGAAAGCGATTAAAGAAAAAATTAGAAAATAGATATAATGCTTTAAATAAAGCCAAACGTCAAAGATTTAAACGAAAAGGCAATCGGTGTATAAGATATGAGTTTTTACCAATTGGAGAAAGGGATAAGTATAATGATGAAATAACACCTGAATACCCTTATGCTACACACTGGCTGATTGAGGCATTTGATTCTCAAATAAGGATTTTTCCTTGTTCAAAAAATGGAGGTACTACAAGTAGCTCCCCAGTTCAAATGATTATATTTAGTTATGAGAATGTTAAACAGATTTTAAATACATTAAAAAAAGTAGTTGAAGATATGAAAAGTGATAGGTTTTGGCAAACCATTTATTAAACATACTTCAACGCTTAATTTGTTAATGAACTAACAGGTGCTATACTTCAAGAGTAATATTGCTATCTTAGCTGTTGGGAGAGGATTTATGAATACAAGAAACAAAAGTGCTGCTAAACTATTCTTTGCATTATCAATATTTCTTTTTCTTTTCGCTTGCTATGATTACCTAACTGGATGTATTGGTTGTGTAAAAATTGATTTACGCTATTTCTTTATCTCATTATTTGTAGCATTAGTTTTACATATGACAAAAGAAAGAAAAGGTAATAAAGATTGAGTTAATGAACTAACGGGTGCGTTAGTTGATTAAGATATGAGACCCTTGAAGATTCTAAGCGTAGGAAATTCGGGGCTTTATTTATTATCATAGTTTTTCGCGCTTTGTCGTCTGGACCATAATTAGAGTCCTCAAAATAGCTATCATTCCCAGAAATAGGAATCAAATTTGAAGAAGCCGACCAATAAAGGTCGGCTTTTTTCATACTATTTTTAACAACAGGCGCCATATCCGTAACCGCCGCCGTAACCACCGCCGTAGCCACCAACAAAGCTAGCTCCAACAATGATTAAGAGTATAAACAAGACGACTATAAAGGCGAAACCTCCACCAAATCCAAAACCGTCGTCACACCTTGATTCACAACCTGACATAAGACATCTCCTTAATTGTTTTTAAGGAGGAAATTAATTAAATGGGTTATATACCTTATGCTCTAATTAGGAAAATGACACAATAGTCTCCATCTCTGTTCATAGGATAAAAAAAAATTTCCGAAATGGGTGGTATAGCATTGTTGCTATCGTTCGTAAAAGTAGACTTTTACGAACGGTTCATTTTTATGCAAAATCATCTTGTTTTAACGTTCGTTAAAGCTAAAAAATACTTTATGAACGTTCTCTATTTTGCATATACTTTTACGAACGCTATTGATAGAATAAGAGAGAGAAAAGTAGAAGAAGGAGTAAAAAAATGGATGTCCGCAAATTTGGATACATAAGAGTGAGTAGCAAAGATCAAAATGAAGGACGACAACTTCAAGCCATGTTGGAAAAAGGTCTAAATGAACGTGATATCTTTTTAGATAAACAAAGTGGAAAAAATTTCAATCGGGTTCAATATCAATTATTAAAACGTATGATTCGAAAAGGAGATGTTCTTTACATTCATTCTCTGGATCGCTTTGGTCGGAACAAAGAAGAGATTCTACAGGAATGGAATGACATTACCAAAAATATTCAAGCAGATATCGTCGTGATGGATATGCCACTGTTGGATACTACTCAATTTAAAGATAGCCTCGGTACATTCATTGCGGATTTAGTTTTGCAGATTCTTTCTTGGATGGCAGAAGAGGAACGGGATCGCATTCGGAAACGGCAGCGTGAAGGGATAGATGTTGCTTTGCAAAACGGTATAGCTTTTGGTCGACCAAAAGTTCAGGCTGCAGAGGAGTTCAAAGAAGTTTATGATCGTTGGAAAGGAGGAGAGATGACAGCTGTTAAAGCCATGGCGGAGTTAGGCGTTAAAAAGACGTCATTTTATAAGTTGGTTAAAGAATATGAAAGAGACTATCAAAATAGTTCTATATAATAGAAGAAACTCGTCAAAAATGAGCCTTTGCTTAAGGTAATGATTTCTTGAGGGATATTTTGCACCTCAACATTTTAAAAATCAGAAAAAAGGAATCAACTTTCTAAGAAAATGACTCCTTTTTTCTATTTGTTGATGTATTCTAGCTGAATGTACGCCATCAAAGAGTCACACAAAGGTGGTAACCCGTTAAATCTGGGAAGAAAATAAATAGAAAGTGAGGATTCCAACTATTAAAATACTAAAGTATCTGCAGCCTTTATTTTATCATATCTATTAAGAACCTCTAATGTAGTTATTTGCACTAAATTCAAACGGAAATTAGCATCATCTTCATTAGACAATCCAGGATGCGAACCTTCTGCGTGTAATCTTTCCCAAAAACCTTGGAAAAAGCCTTTCCCCCCATCTTTCCACTCATTAAACTCTGGATAAAATAACTTATTAGGTTCTTGAGTTAATGCTTGCTTTGCGTTATTACTGCTATCAAATACTTTACCGTTCAAATCCGTAGAATGATTCAACGTAACTTCTTATTTGTGCATTGCAAGAAGCCCATTCACCTCTTGTAAATGCACTAATAGCCAAATCATAATGTCCTTTTGCCGTTTTTAAATTATATTTATTTAGTAATTGAACGAGTAAACTTTCCTTCTCAATGTAACTATTTATAGAATCAATCCTACGAACTAGCTTTTTATCCCTAATCTCAAATCCGTCTAACAAAAGTAATCTTCTTAAATGAGGTTTTTCAATAAATGCTCCACTTTCATCATCATAATAATATTCATTTGTCATCATATTATCTAATACTTCTTCAATAACCTCAAAAGATAGACTACCACCTAATATTCCCTTTTGTTCTTGATTCTCGTATATATATTTTGCCGCGGATAAAATTATTCTATCCTTACTAGACTTATCCAATACATCTTCAAGTCCATATCCACCATTAATTAATTTAGCAGGAACTGCTCCCTTGTCATCAATTTCGCCATCTTTATTTTTGATATTGTGTATATGTATGCCTAGTATACCGTTGCCTCTCTTGATACTTTGTTCAATTTCATAATTAATAAATTAAGTTTTAAAAAAGACAAGAGCATATATTCAGTAAAACTAAAGGTTAAATAAAAAAAGAGAGAGCTTTGCTCAAGGACTTTTCTGGCGACTTTCAGCTTGGCAATTTTTTGCTTTTGACAAAGGTTGAGTCTACGTGATTTTTTTGAAACATATTGATTTTTTTATCTAATTGTTGACTGATTTTTATTACATGTGAATCAGAAAGTCCATTCTTCTTTGCTAATTTGTACATAATCAAACGATATGCTTCTATACTTTCCTTTAAATTTAGCTCATTCCTCAAATTCAATGATCTTATTTCCTTCCTATTATTCACCAAATTTTGTTGATCTTCTAAAACTAACTATGCATTAAAGCTACACCTATTCCTAAATTAGTCACCTGATGAAAACAGGCGTTACATCTTTGTGAAAAAGAAAACGAGATATCCTGACAGTCTAGCTTTTCAGGATACCCTCTCTAATGTTGAATTCTACCTTTATTTTACTAATTTAACGTTTTACTCATCGAAATCTACCATAATGCTTTTCGTTTGAGTAAAACTGTCTATCATACCCTCTAATGAATATTCTCTTCCTATACCACTCTGTTTGAAACCCCCATAAGAGTGACCTGTCAACATGCCAGCTCCTCGATTTATCTGTACCCATCCAGATTCTAATTGATTAGCAGTTCTCATTGCTCTTGTAGTATCATTAGTCCAAATATAAGCAGCTAATCCGTAATCGCTCCTATTTGCCATTTCAATGACTTCTTTTTCATCTTCCCATGGAATAACAATTAAAACTGGTCCAAAAATCTCTTCTTTAGCTATTCTCAAATCATCGTGAGGAGATGCAAAAACAGTAGGTTCTAAATAATAACCCTCGGAAAAGGGGCCATCTTTTGGTGGTAATCCTCCTAAAAGAAGCTCAGTATCTTTATGATTAATTCCTTCTTCTATATAATTACAAACCTTATTAAATTGTTTTTCATTAATAATACAACCTATATCATTATTTTCATCAAGTGGATCCCCCACTTTTAGAAGCTTCAAATTCCCGATTAATTTCTCTAAAAATGAATCATAAATTGATTTATGAAGATAAAGTCGTGATCCGGCGGAGCAAGACTGCCCTTGACGTGCAAAACGCATTGCTGAGATTACATTTTTTATTACTTTATCGCTGTCTGCATCAGGATATACGATTTGTGGGCTCTTACCACCTAATTCTAGAGAAATTGGAATGATTCGATCCGCGGCTTCGTGCATAATAATTCTTCCAGTTTGAGTAGAACCTGTAAATGTTAGTTTTTTTACAAGCGGATGCTTTGCAAGAGGTAATCCACATTCTTCACCAAAACCTGTAAGAATGTTTACTACCCCTGCGGGTAGATACTCTGAACAAATTTTTGCTAATTTAAGTACAGCTAGAGGTGCATCTTCAGCAGCTTTTAAAACAATCGTATTGCCTGCAGCTATCGCTGGAGCTATTTTTAATGCAGCGAGTTGGAAAGGGGAGTTCCAAGGAATTATCCCTCCAACTACTCCATATGGTTCTCGTTGTGTGTAGGCAAATAAATTATTATCTACGGGCATTGTTTCCCCCTTTAACTCTCCTGCTACTCCACCGAAATAACGAATAACATCAGCAGCTCCTTTTACTTCTCCTTTAGCCTGTGTATATAGAGCATTACCGGTTTCTGTAGCAATTGTTCGAGCTAGATCTTCAAATTGCTCTTCAATAGCATCCGAAATTTTCCAAAGTAGTATTCCTCGTTCTCTAGCCGGTATCTTTTTCCAACTTTTGAAAGCCTTATTAGCTACATTTACTGCAATATCTACATCCGCTGCATTTGCCTTTGGTACTTCTGCGATAACAGAGCCTCTTTTTGCAGGACTCTCTATTTGGAAGAATTCTTTACTTACAGCTTCAGTCCATTCTCCATCAATTAGCATTAGTTCTCTTGAAATAGTTCCTGTTTTCATTTCAAACACCTTCCTTTTGATTTTTTTAATAAAGAGCATATTTTTTCTTAGTATCAAATCTAGTCAAATAATATTTGATACTTAAAAACTTCTTTATTAATTATAAAATAGAGATGGTAGGTAGCTAAATAAATCTGGAAAAATAATCATTAGCATAAGCACTATGAATATACATCCAATAAATGGTATACTTGCCCTAGCCCTCAAAAGGTTTTTTGATACTTCATTTGTTTGGAATCGAATTTTCAACCAATTTTACTGATGAAAAATCTTCAATTACTTGACAAACAGCTGTTTGGTCTAATGAACCTTTGTTATGAATTTTCGCTATATGGAACAAGTTATATGTACTTGCACCAATAAAGGATGGTACTCCTACATCCTGAGTCATGTTTACATAGAGGCCAAGATCCTTATGCGCGTGATTTAACATAAACTTAACGTTATCATAGGTGTTATTTATAATGTTTGGTCCAAAGTATTGTAATACTTTACTATTACTCACACTTTTCCCAATTACATCTGCCATGACTTTAACATCCAATCCATGTTTGACTCCTGTCGCAAATGCCTCTCCAAGAGCAACTATGCTTGCTGCACCAACCATGTTATGACATAGCTTTAGTGCTTGGGCTATCCCTGACTCTCCGATGTATTCAATGTTAGTACCTATATAACCTAAATCTTCAATAATATTTACAAACTGCTCACTGTCACCACCTACCATTATTGTAAGAGTTCCCTCATCTGCACCAGCGGGTCCTCCACTAACTGGACAATCAAAGTAATGTGAATTATATTGTTTACACAAATCGTTCATTTCCCTTGCCGTTGCAGGGTCAATGGTACTTAGATCTAAAATTGTTGTGTGGCTCTTCATTTCTTTAGCTATTCCTTCCGTCCCCAGAAACAAATCTTTAATAATTTGTGGACTAGGCAAGCTTAAGAAAACTATCTCTGAAAATTGAACGACTTCCTTTGGATGATTTGCAACGAGGCCACCTAAATTCCTTATTTTTGCTTTTCCTTTTTCAGATATATCGTAAGCAAGTACTTCACAGTTATTTTTTATTAAGTTTTTCAATACGCCTTCCCCAATAGCACCTACACCAATTAATCCTATCTTTTTTACTTCATTTGTCCTTTTTTTTGATCCAACCATAACTCCTTCGACTTCATTTTTCAAGTGATTATTTTCTACCAATTTCACTGATGCTAAATCCTCTATAATTTGACACACCGCTGTATGATCTAATGATCCTTTATTGTGAGTTTTAGCAGCATTGTACAGGTTATATGTGTTTGTACCAATAAATGATGGTATGCCTACTTGTCGGGTCATATTTACATAAAGTCCAAGATCTTTATGCATGTGATTTAACATGAATTTAACATTATCGTAAGTATTGTTTACAATGTTTGGTCCAAAATATTCTAATGGCCTGCTACCCGCCAAACTTTTTCCAATTACATTTGCCATGACTTTTACACTCAAACCATGTTTGACTCCTGTCGCAAATGCCTCTCCAAGAGCAACTATGTTTGCTGCACCGATCATGTTATGACATAGTTTCAATACTTGTGCTAATCCTGACTCCCCAATATATTCAATATTAGAACCTATGTAACCTAAATATTCGACAATGTTATCAAATTGATCTTTGTCACCACCTACCATTATTGTAAGAGTTCCCTCATCTGCACCAGCGGGTCCACCACTAACTGGGCAATCAAAGTAATGTGAATTATATTGATGACACAAATCGTTCATTTCCCTTGCCGTTGCAGGGTCAATGGTACTTAGATCTAAAATTGTTGTGTGGCTTTTCATTTCTTTAGCTATTCCTTCCGTCCCCAGAAACAAATCTTTAATAATTTGTGGACTAGGCAAGCTTAAGAAAACTATCTCTGAAAATTGAATGACTTCCTTGGGGTGATTAGCAACGAAGCCACCCAGATTTCTTATATTTTCCTTTGCTTTTTCAGATATGTCGTAAGCAAGTACGTCACAGTTATTTTTAATTAAGTTTTTCAATACACCTTTCCCAATCGCACCTGTACCAATTAATCCTACTTTTTTCACTTTAACCAACTCCCTCTATTAATAAATGATTTTGTTCCAAATGCTCGTCCTAGAGTTTCATAGGGATCCAATTAAAACATATTCATGGAATTTTTGATGATGTTGACTTGGATACCATCAACAGTCGGATGGAATTTTCGACAATCACGTCTACTTTCTTCGCTAACTTTAAATGGGGCGCTTCTATAATTTGTAAACGGACCCTTTCAAATCCTCTAACGAAAAATGTTCTTCCACCATCTTCATGTTGAGTCTCTCTATTTCACAGCATCTAAAATGCTTTGGTGCTCTTGTATGATTTTTTGTTCCAAAATGATTCTGCAACTGAGCAAATCCTCGAAATCTTTGTGATCTATGGAGACGACGGTTGATCCGCGGCTGTCTTGAACAAGGAGTACCTCTTTGGAGCTGTTTTAAGGACTCACTTAACGGCGTTCTGCTGATTTAAAAATTTTCGGCGAGTTTGGCCACGGAAATTTTTGAAGCGGGTTTCATCTCTCCTTTTAAAATCGAATCTTTGATGATTGCATACACTTATTGATAAATCGGCTTGGAGTGAGTAATACCCTTCATACCCTTCTCCTTTCTATTATGTTTTTTTGATAGCGAAAGATCTATTGAGACTGGAGTGTTTGGTTTCGGGTGTTGAACCCCGGATCCGGGATTCTCTAGTTGTATTTTTGATATTATATAAAGATTCTGAAATTGTCAATACACTGTTTTTGGTATTTTCTAAAAATTCACAAACTTATAGTAGCCCACTTTTTGATTACCATATATATTAGGACAACCGGTTGAATCAGTTCTTTATATATATTATTATTTTGGCATTCCATTTAGAGATTAGAAAGCCATCCCAAGCAGGTGAGGTTACTCATATTTTTTGGGGAGATATTCACCCTATCACCTTTTTATTTTAAATGAATCTATATTTTCGCTTCAATTGGACCTCTTGGACGAATTCGTCCCTTTTTTAGATTTTTATCCTGGATATTCTTTTGAAAATCACACACTATACCAAAGAACGAGGTGTTTTTCATTTATTATCAAGTTTGTCAAGGAACATATTTGAAAGGCCATCGGCCTTCTACAACAAACAAATTACATTTAATTTTTTGTGCAAAAGTTGAGTTAAGTTATTAAAGTCCTCGTAAATTAAGAGTAGCAAAAAAGTTAAGAAAATTTCAAAGATAGCATTGACTACTTTCCGGATTTTATTGTAATATTGGAATATATTTTACCGCATCCCGGATCCGGGATGCGTATTCTAAGTGTAATATCAGAGGATCACGGCTTATTAAGCTAATAAATAATAGAAACAGGTTATGGCTATTTTCCTCGTAAATTTTAATGGCATTTCAAGTTTTGGTGAAAAAGTGGTTAGTAAACCGGATGAGCTTAAATTATCCAAAGAGGAAATTCAACAATTAATAGATGATCAGGTGATATCTGGGGAGGAGCTAGTTTAATGGTAAAAAAATATGACCTTTATTTAGCAAAAGATGGTGCTATTGCAACACTGTTCTTTAATCGGCCGGAAAAACGAAACGCGTTAACATTTGATATGTGGAAAAAAATGGATGAATTGTTGGGTGAGGTGGAACAAGACCGAAACATCAAGGTGCTTATTCTTCGGGGCATAGATGAAACTTCCTTTGCAGCAGGGGCGGATATAAGTGAGTTTAAAACCTTAAGGTATAGCGCAGAAGGAGCAAATACTTATAATCAAGCAACTTTAAAAGCAGAAGAAAAATTGGCAAGGTTATCAAAACCAACAATCGCAATGATTCAAAGTTATTGCGTGGGCGGAGGATGCGAATTAGCGTTAGCTTGCGATTTTCGCTTTGCTGATACTACAGGGATGTTTGGAATTACTCCTGCAAAATTAGGTCTGATCTATAATTTGCCTGGAACAAAAAATCTAGTGGATCTTGTTGGACCGTCCAACGCCAAGGATATCTTGTTCTCAGGGAGGATCATCAAAGCGGATGAAGCGTACCATATGAGATTAATAGACCGCCTTTATGAGCCGGAGAAAATTATAGAAAGGACTTACGAATATGCAGAATTGATAGCAAAGAATGCACAAATGTCAGTTCGAGGGTCGAAAACAATTATCCAAGAGGTTTTAAATGGTGAAATAAAAGAACAAGATGAAGTCGCACGGTTAGTGCTTTCATCTTTTGAGAGCGAGGATTACAAAGAAGGTGTCAGCGCATTTCTTGAAAAAAGGAAGCCGAAATTCACATATTCATAATTTTTTGTAGGGAAATGATGAAAGCCCTTACGTCACTTTCGTAGAAATACAAACTTTAAAAATAATAAGAAAAAAGGAAGGGAAATTATTAAGGAAAAATATAAAAGGAAATAATGAAAAGATTATACTGTAATCACTAGCTTATATGAATGCGGTTACATTAGGCTTTTTAACAAAACATATGAGGTGATAATGTTGGGACCATTAAAAGGTATAAAAGTTTTGGATGTATCACAGATTATGGCAGGCCCATATTGTACCATGGTCTTAGCTGATCTTGGGGCTGATGTTACTAAGATAGAAAAAATAAATGGTGGAGATGATTCCCGACAAATGGGACCATATGTGAACGGGGAATCAACGTGTTTTTTTCAAATTAATAGAAATAAAAAAAGCGTAGCTTTGAATTTGAAAAGTCAGGAAGGTAGGAACGTTTTTTATAAACTGGCTAAAGAAGCGGATGTTGTCGTTGAAAACTTTCGTCCAGGTGTTACCAAATCTTTAAAGATTGATTATGAAACTTTAAAAGAAATAAATTCTGGAATTATTTATTGTTCCATCTCCGGATATGGACAAACTGGACCTTATTCCCAAAGAGGCGGTTTCGATTTAGTTGCGCAGGGTATGACTGGACTCATGAGTATGACTGGGGAAAAAGGAGAGCGTCCCATGAAATCAGGAATTGCTGTTTATGATATAGGGGCTGGAATAACAGCTGCGTATTCTATCCTAGCAGCTGTTATTCATAAAATGAAAACAAGCAAAGGACAGCACGTGGACATTGCTTTAGCTGAAATAGGACTTCCATGGTTTACCTGGGAGGCAGGGGCCTATTTTGCAAACGGAACATTGCCAGAACCTACTGGTTGGCGCCATCGTGTTTCAGCCCCGTATCAGGCGGTTCAAACCAAAGACGGATATATGATGTTGGGTTGCGCAAATCAAAGAACATGGGAGAAATTCGCTGAAGAAGTCATCGGTAAAAAAGAATGGATAGATGACCCACGCTATAAAACAAATCTTTTACGAAATCAACATGTAGATGAACTTGAGAAAGATATAGAGAACGTACTTATGACTAAGGATAAATATTTTTGGATAAATGCTTGTGAAAAAGCTGGCGTTCCGGCGGGTCCTATTAATAATTTTGCTGAAGCTGTTAAAGATCCACACTATCAAGCTCGTGATATGATTCAAGAAGTTGAACATCCGGTTATCGGGAAAATGGAGATGATTGGTATTCCAACTAAGTTTTCTGAAACACCCGGAACTATTAAAACTTCAGCCCCCCTACTTGGTCAGAATACTGATGAAGTTTTGAAAGAATTAGGATATGACGAAAAATCAATTATTGCCATGAATGATTTAGGGGAAATAAAATCTTAAAAAAAGGGCGTTCCAACATCTTGACAATAAAGGAAGGGCAAGTTTTATAAAGTAAAAAGTAAATATGGTAGATACTTCGAAGAATAGTAAGAGTGATATTTCTCTTCAATCAGAGGATGAAATAGCGACTATTTATATTAATAAACCCGATAAACGAAATACTTTAACTTTTGAAATTGAATTAATCAATGAATGCGAGCAACACCCTAATGTAAAGGTTATCACTTTTTAACATTGCAATTTACGATCGTATTATTGTGGTTGGATTTATTAACGTTTTGTACACTGGGAGTTCATATCGGTAACGAATTAGTTCTTCTATCGATGCACGAACATGCGCCCAACAATTCGCGAAGGTAATGCCGCCAATTTTATCATAGGCAGAGTAGCCATCAAATAATCGTACCAGAATAACCTTCCGTGAAATTCAAGGACAGACCGAGCTCATGATAAGGAGCTTTGAAACAGGATCATCGTGGGTCCTTGGCTTGGCAAACTTCGATATACCCAGTTATAGGCGTTGGATTGACCAGATTTACCATCAGAACGATGGATAATTTGTGAATACGTTTCATCGACATGTAAAACAGATTTAGACATCATCAAATCTTTCATTCGTTCGTAAATAGGCAACAGCCAATCATATGCTGCATGGTGGCAGGTATTGTGCAAATTTGGTCATAGCTGATTTTGGCAAGTACGCTAGGAATTGCTCTACTACGTTGAATGGCTGGTTGTGGCACTTTTCCACGCTTAATTTGCGCTGGCCGATCTGCATCACCTTTACATTTTTTACATTCATACGCATGTTCAATATTGCAGGAATAAATTTGGCTTCTTCACGGACAAGCTTACCACCGATTTCAACCGCTGGTTCTTTCAATCGTTACGGAAAAGAAGCAAACGCTGCAATTACTGGAAATGCGGCAAATTGTAGAGTCAGGAACTGTTGAGTTAGCATGGGAGGTTCTGCAAGAACATAAAGATATCCTTGATTGTATCGAAAACAGAGATCCAGAGGGATCCGTCTTGGCTATGAAGCGACATTTGCAGGGCGTCTTAACCTCTTTAGAAGATTAAAAGTTTCTGAGTTTTGGTTTTAATTTTTGGAAATACACTTTGCAGAAAGGGAGTTATTAACCATGTCTTCAATACCATATAAGTATTTTATGCCGACACAGGTAGAATGCGGCAATGGAATCTCTAAAAAAACAGGAGAATTCGTAAAGAAATTAGGTGTAGAAAGGGTACTCATCGTAACAGATAAAGGTGTACGGGCAGCCAACCTTTTAGAGGGAATTGAAAAATCACTCGAGGTGGCAAGTCTGGACTACGATATTTACGATGAGGTAGAGCAAAACCCTTCTGCTGAAACGTTTCATAGAGGTACACAACTTCTGAAATATGTTAAAAGTGACGCAGTGTTGGCTATAGGAGGCGGCAGCAGTATTGACACGGGTAAGGGCATCGCAGTGATGGCCACCAATGCCGGCAGTATATTGGATTATGAAGGCGTAGGGAAGATCCAATATCGCCCACTTCCAATCATCGCCGTTCCGACTACGGCAGGAACAGGCAGTGAAGTCACAAATTCAACAGTTGTCACGAATAAAGAAACCTCTTTTAAATTAGGTGTGCTTAGTTCTTATGTATTCCCGACTATGGCAATACTTGATCCCGTTCTTACTCTGGGACTGCCTCAGGGTATTACTGCAGCGACTGGCATGGATGCACTGACCCATGCAATTGAGTCTTATACCTCAAAGGCTGCTAACCCTGTCAGTCAGGCATTCGCTACTCAGGCGATGAAAATGATTGGTGAAAATTTAACGAAAGCCTATTTCATTGGAACAAATATAGAAAGCAGGGAGAAAATGCTTGTAGCCTCTATGTTGGCCGGAGCCGCTTTTGCACAGTCACGTTTGGGGAATGTACATGCCATTTCTCATGCGCTTGGGGGGGGCTTTGATATTGCGCATGGCATAGCCAATGCGACACTCTTACCTTTTGTTATGAAATTCAACCTGCATGCATGTCCTGAACGATACAGAGATATAGCTGTTGCCTTAGGAAATGATGTAACCGGTTTATCCGTTATACAAGCAGCTGAAAAAGCCATAGACTCTGTTGTTGAAATGAATCAAACCATGAACATCCCTCTTAATATAAAGGACCTTGGGGTAGATCTAGAGCTTGTACCAAAACTAGTGGAGGATGCAATGAGGAGCGGAAACGTACTCGTAAACCCCAGACTGACAAATCCTGCCGACATTCAATTAATTATTGAGAAAGCTTACCATGGTAATTTAGAAGGATTTTAATTTTAAAGATAATCAATAGAATCACTAATTACTTGGCGGCTTTTTGTCGATATCTCTTGCTATCGGCGGTGAAGGCTTAGCGACAAGAAAGCTGGCTGGGCTGTAGACTTTTGTAGGTAACATAGCTTGATGGTTAGCGCCTGTAGCAACAGGGTTTTTGATTGTTTATTTTAACAATTTTACGATTGCTTATCATTCCGGTCGTTATTTGTTTAAAAGCTTCTCTGGGATATACATTCCTTATGGAAAACGAGGGATTATCGTTAAAAACAGATATTGATAATGGCGACAGAATGTCGGTTTAAGGAAAATATAAGTAAGCAGTGTAAAGGAGAATCATAATGATAAATACTGAAACACATAAGCTGGTTGATTTTACCGAACTGAAAATGTATGTGAATGGTGAATGGATGGCTGCAACCGACGGAAAAACTTTTTCGATTACCAATCCGTCAACTGGGAAAGTTGTAGCTGATGTTCCAAAAGGCGGGCACGACGAAACACAGCAGGCGATTGCAGCGGCTGAACAAGCCTTTAAGTCGTGGTCAAAATTAACGGCTATTGAACGTGCTAAATATCTCCTAAAGATACGGGACCTTATGCATAAATACAAAGATCAATTGGCTGAAATCATGAGTTTGGAAATGGGAAAACCTTTTACAGAATCGCAAGGAGAAGTGGATTTTGCCGCAAGTTACCTGGAGTGGTTTGCTGAAGAGGGACGCCGGATTTACGGTGAAGTCATCCCAGCTTCTGCCCCTGACAAAAGGTTGACAGTGATTCGGCAGCCTATCGGGGTGGTTGCTGCGATTACTCCCTGGAATTTCCCATTGGCCATGATAACGCGGAAAGTAGGTCCTGCGATGGCAGCTGGATGTACATCAATTGTGAAGCCTGCTGCTCAATCTTCAATCAGTGCGATCGCGTTTGCTAAATTGGTGAATATGGCGGGTGTTCCCCACGGGGTAATTAATATAGTCACGGGGAGTCCGGGGCCTATATCGGATGCCATTTTCGAAAACCCGATTGTAAGAAAAGTATCTTTCACCGGATCTACAGAGGTAGGAAAATTGTTGGTTACAAAGTCAGCGAATCAATTGAAGCGGTTATCTCTGGAGCTTGGCGGACATGCACCGTTTATAGTCTTTGAAGATGCTGATTTAGAATTAGCCTCGGCTGGTGCCGTTTTTAGTAAATTTAAAAATACGGGGCAGACGTGCGTTTGTTCAAATCGGATCTACGTGCAACGGTCAGTGATTGAGAAGTTCTCAGATATTTTCGTGAAAAAGGTGCAGGAACTGAAAGTTGGAAACAGTATAGATCCAAGTGTCCAGATGGGCCCTCTTGTAAGTCAAAACGGTATAGAAAAGGTAGAAAAACATGTAAAGGATGCATTGAACAAAGGAGCTAAACTTCTGAATGGCGGGAAAAGACTTGAAGGTGAATTGTCTGATGGATTGTTCTATGAGCCCACCGTGTTAGGGGAAGTCAACACGGACATGTTGATTACAAACGAGGAAACTTTTGGACCGGTTGCTCCAATCATTCCATTTGATACCGAAGAGGAAGTCCTCCAACATGCGAATAGCACAGAATATGGTTTAGCTGCTTATTTTTATACTCAGGATATTAGCCGGGCAGTTAGAGTTTCAGAAGCATTAGAATTTGGGATTATCGGTATGAACGATGCGAATCCTACTGTTGCCCAGGCTCCGTTTGGCGGCATGAAAGAGAGTGGAATGGGCCGGGAAGGCGGTCATCAAGGATTGGATGAATATCTGGAAGATAAGTATATATCAATGAGGATTCAAACTAAATAAACAGGGGGAGGAGCGAGGTTCCCAGAGTTCCTTCTATGAAATACAAACGATTCCGGCTGATGCTAAAAGAGAGGGCAGGAATAATCCGATCTTGAGGCTCAGCCTAATGTTTTGGATCTTTAATATTAAGATAAAAGAGGGGGATATCAATGTTGTCATTGTAGGCGCAATCACAATCGAATTCGTAGAGGTAATTGTGAAAGCGTTTTCATAATTAAATTGGAATGTATTAGCAATTGAACCAGGGCCATTCTCAGAAAAGTTAGCAATAGTAAGGGGGTATGCAGCTGAAAACCATGAATTATGTAGTGCAGAAATTTCTGAACAAGAAATTAGCGGAACGGTGCTTGCTGTCGCTGGCAGTGCAACTCCTATCACAAAAACCCAATTGAAAGCGTTATTAGATAAAGAGTGTGCTTGCCAAATTCCAATTTCTGTAGAGGCTTTAATTGATAAAAAGGAAACTGCTCCTCTTGAAATACAACGAGTAGTAGCAAAAACGATTAAAACTGTAGAAAGTCAGAAACCTAACATAGTTGTCCTAGAAACGGCTTTATCTGCAAATGTTCTTACTTTATCAGCAAAAGAGGGAGAATTTGGACTGAATTCGGGTGAAGCTGCGAATAACATCAACGCAGGTTTTTGGGGGAATTGTTACCCATGTCTTAAACGATGAACGAGTTGACATTAGAGGTATCTATATAACTGGTTGCGATACAATGGTCAACGTCCTTCGTGTCTTAGAAGCAAAAGGAATTGAATTAATTGATTATGTAATTCCTCAAGAAGATCTTGGCAGGATTATAGGTGGAAAATATGATGGGCTTGTTGTTGTTGGCAAGGGCGGATTAACGGGTGCAGATGATACAGCAATCTCTATTGTAAAAAGAATTTTTAAAGAATCATCGACATCAAACCATCAAGAAGTCATACAAGCGTAAAATCATTTAATCATTATATCACCAAATGTAAACGAATACGAAATGAATTTAATGCCGGTCAATAAAGTTGAACAATATTTTGGGATTGTTAATAGGGGGGAATTGAAAATGAGTTTGCCAATATCTAAAGCCAATATTAGTCCTGTCTTAAAGAAAAAAACACGTTACCGCTGGGTAGTACTCACCATTATTTTTTGTCTTTATGTAGTTTGTATGGCTGACCGAATGAATATTGGGGTATTATTACCATTCTTAAAAAAGGATTTAGCTTTAACTAATTTTCAGTCCGGTGCTATCGCGAGTTTCTTCTTTTTAGGTTATGCCGTCTCCCAAATTCCCGCAGGCTTCTGGCTAAGCAAAAAAGGATCCCGTGGTATCGTTACTATAGCCGTAATTGCTTTCTCAGTGATTACCTTCTTACTTGGAACAGTCTCAAGCGCTACTATTTTTATTTTGCTCCGCTTAGTATTAGGTTTGGCAGAAGGACCAGTTCCTGTAAGTATGACGTCTACTATTAATCAATGGTTCCCAGCTAAAGAAAAAGGAACTGCTACCGGCGTTTACTTTGCATCAACACAGTTTGCTCCAATTATTGTACCGATTGTCGCTACTTCTATTGCATTAGCTTTTGGCTGGCGTCAAGTGTTTTTCTGGTTTGCCGTTCCAGGAATTGTTTTAGCGATAGTATGGTATTTATTTGTAAGAACGAAACCAGAAGATAGTCCAAATGTTTCTAAAGATGAATTAGAATATATTCGTCAAAGTGAAGTAATTACGGAAGTCATATCGGATGAACAGAAATCACTTGGCTGGATTGATAAGGTGATTCGTTATAAAAAAGTGAAACCATTAACCACTAATAAAGGCATTTTCACTACGTGGAATATTTGGGGGAATACACTATCTTATTTTCTAATGAATAGCGTGGTATACGGTATGTTAACTTGGGTCCCTATGTATCTAGTCAACGCTAAAGGCTACTCGCTTTTGAAGATGGGTTTTGTAGCTTCGACTCCTGCAATTGGTGGATTGATTGGGGCCATTTTGGGTGGCTGGTTATCTGACAAAGTCTTTTTAAAAAGACGTAAACCAACAATGTTAATAACAGCTATTACTACATCGATTATGATGCTTGTCATTATCAACATACCAAACAACGGTATGCTTGTAGCTCTTAGTTTAGGTCTGGCGGGTTTCTTCCTTAATATCGGCTTGCCGGCATTTACTGCCTATCCGATGGGACTAACCAATAGAGATACGTACCCTGTTGCAATAGCTACAGTTAATAGCGGGGGGAATCTAGGCGGTTTCTTTTCTCCATTGATTGTTGGTGCTATTCTTGATGCGACAGGCAATTATAATCTTGCCTTTGGATTCTTTGGTGTATTGTTAGTACTTGGTTTCTGTGTAATTTTAACTATAAAAGAACCAGTTCAAAATTAACAAAATGGTGGCTTCCCCTCGAAGCCACCATGCTTTTTAGCTAACTATTTTGCTGAAGAAACCTCTCGATGTTATCCAAGATTGGTTCGAATGTTTGCAAATCCCATGCGGAGCGGCCGAGAAATGATTAAAGAGAAGCAACGTTCAGAGATTAAATTGGCTAAGCAAAAAAGGTAAATATCGAGGAAGAGTAAAAAAATATACAGATAAGCATCCGGGAATGAATCATGCGATTGAATTACGTAAAACTACCGATAAAACCGTAAAAGATATATGCACGATTACAGGAGTCAGTCAGGCTTCGTTTTATCGCAAGCTAAAGGAAATGGAAAAAGATAATTCGTAACAATTGGAAGTTTTTACACATGTGGCCCCTCATTCCTTGAATCGTTTCCGTACCCCTTTTAAGCATGGTGTAAATCCATATTCATAAATGCTTTTTGCCATTTCTTCTAATGTATTTTTTTGTATATCACCAATCGAGCCTAATTGATCGAAATAAATAAATTGGTATTTATATTTTTTATTGGTGCTGGCATGTAAAATTCCTTCTTGATCTCCCTTTTTAAATAATGATAATCCTCGTTTTAATCTAATCATTAACTGTTTTATTAGAATATACAGCCATTCAGATTCATCCCAAGTATAGCTGTCTAAAAAGACATCTAAACTCAAGCCATCAATGTTTCCCTATAACCATTTTATGAGAGTTTTAAGACTTCCATTATAAGTATATAGTGTTACGGTTTCCATCCCTATCAATCTCCTTTATTTCCCCTGCATGGTTTTCATGCAGGGGGTATTTATAATTTTCAAATGCACTCCCTTGTATGTGGTCACTTGCTTTTTGCGCCTGTTGTGAAGCCTTAATAATAAGCGTTTTATCATTTTTCAAAGCCTGTAACCATGAATCTATATAACTAGCTGAATTATCTATGGTCTCGTTATCTATTCCGGTAACACCACACAACATAGAAGCTCCAAGCTCTGCCACTAATTCCTCTTTACTGTATAATTTACTACCGAATCTATTATGCTTTGTAATTCCTTCCCTATTTAATCGGTCTTGGTGACCCGTGCTATGTATCATTTCATGGAAAAGTGTGCTGTAGTATTCGTTTATATCCTCAAAATCTTCTTTTGGCGGTACATTAATGTGATCTTCAAACGGTCTGTACCATGCGCCACCCGAATTAAAATTAAATGATGGGACATTAAAATAATTTCCCTTTACCTTTTCCGCTTCCTTGATTGGGTCATGAACAAATTTTTCTAGTTCATGCTTTGGCTCGATCGGTTTGTTCTCCGATTTTAAATACTCGATAATAGCGCAGCATGGGAATGTTTTTCTTCCCTTCTTCTGTTTCTCCGTCATCAACTCGCAATATTTTCCGGAATACAACGATATGACTTTTAGAATCTTTTTTAACTGTGGCACCAGCTTCTTTTATTTGATTGAAAGTCGCATACTCACCGCCATCTAAAATGGCATTGACTTACTAAAAAAACTTCTGTATTATAATCTTAATAGATGCGGATCCCGGATCTATAAACCATCAAAGAAAAGGGGCAATTTTATTGAAGGTTATACAACAATCTCAACCCATATATCAACAAATTTATGAGCTAATTAAGCATTTAATAATATCGGGACAAATTAAACCCGGATCTCGAATAAATGCATCCAAACTGGCAGAAGAATACGGAATTAGTAGAACCCCTTTAAGGGAGGCCTTACGTCAATTGCAAAAGGAACAATTGTTGATCCAAAATAATCAAGGAGCAACCGTGATTGAACTTGACCAAAAGGATTTTGAAGAACTGTGTTCGAGTAGACTGTTACTTGAAAGAGAAATAATTAGATTAGCAGTAAAGGAAATTTCAGATATAGAATTAAAAAAAATAGACAATATCGTAACGAAGGCAGAGTCATTATTAGAACCCGGCGAGGACGGTCACTCCTTTTTAGAGCTCAATACAAAATTCCATGAAATCATTATTCATTCAATAAGCAATAAACGGTTGATTCAATTGTTGGATCAGGTTCGTTCTTTATTACTGTTATATCGAGCAACAATCGTTAATTATTCTGACCATTACGCTGAAATAATAAAGGAACACAGGATGATACTAGAGGCTCTTAACGATAGGGATGAAGAAAAGGCCGTTCGTTTGGTTGAAGAACATTTAAAAAATGACCAAATTCGTGGTCAAAAATATTTCGAGACTGAAAACATTAGTAAAAAAGGAGACTAATTGTTTTGTAAGAATGGCTCTTAAAAAGCTAAGAAGTGAAAGGCAGTTGTTTATGAATTACAAATTAAAAGGGAAAGATCCACAGGTTGATAAGAGCACCTACATTGCCCCGGGAGTCCAATTAATAGGGAATATTGTACTGAAAAAGGATACTTCTGTATGGTTCAATGCAATATTGCGAGGGGATAATGAAAAAATTATAGTTGATGAAGGTTCAAATATTCAAGATGGGGCAGTTGTGCATGTTGACCCGGGGTTTCCAGTTAATATTGGTAAAAATGTTACTATAGGGCATAATGCAATCATACATGGTTGCACAATAGAAGACGATGCTCTTATTGGAATGGGAGCGACTGTTTTAAATGGAGCGTTTATTGGCAAAGGAGCGTTGGTTGCTGCCGGAGCATTAGTATCGGAAGGTAAAATAGTGGAACCAGGGTCTCTCGTAGCAGGAGTTCCAGCTAAAGAAATTCGAAAACTGTCAAAAAAAAATATTGAGAGCGCTAAACACGTTGCAAATCACTATGTAGAAAACGGCCGCCTTTATAAAAACGAAAATATTTAAGTTACTCAACTTTCGCAGAGGATATGGAGCAGGTTACCTCAGCTCCAACACCCATCAAGGTTACACGACCCTTTTTCAAAGTAAAGGGGACCGCTAACGCTCATATATTATACATAGTGGACATATTTGATATGTTCAGATTAATGTGTAAAAGATGTTAAATTTTCACCAAAAAGGCGTACAAATTGAACATAATATACGCCAATTTTTATGATCTAGTTAATGAAAAAGGGTAGTGCTCTTTTACGTATAAGGGCCATTGCTGCTTCTGGTACTCTCCAACTCCTCGTACTTTTTTAGCACTTCAATCTGTTGTTTAAGATAACCGTTTTCGGCTTATAATTTGGCCATTCCTCTCAAATTGGGGACCTTTCCCATAAGCATATTGTTTCCAGACAGGTTTCTCCGTTCCGGTACCACTTTATCCAGGTTTGATCTGTCTCCTATTTTTAATATTCAACTAATCCATCACTTTCTAAACAGGAACACCGTCCATTCGCATTTCTACTGCCTTTAATTTGACTTCCGCCGGATAACTCACTCTTGTGCCCAAAGAAAAACACCTCTAAGTTATATTTAGGTATCCAATATCCTAATTTCAACTTAAAGGTGTTTTTATGTGTCCCATTTTAAGTGGTCAGTCCGCTTTTCGGCGGGATTTTGAGCAGTATGTTGAATAATCTAGGATTATATAACTTTATTCTTCTAGATGACTTGCTTCATTAAGAGTTAAACTCTTTGTTTCTGGCGCCAAAGCAATTGAAACTATAGTTCCGATAACTAAAATACCAGTCAGCCATAGTAATGTGTATTGTAGACCTAACTGAAACAATAAGAGGGAGTAAGAATGTTCCGATTGCAGACCCTAGTCGACTTGCTGCAGTTGCTAATCCAACGCCCGATGAACGTATTTCTGCTGGGAAAATACCTACTAGAGCCAAATAACCTTCAATACCCATAAATAAACTTCCTCGACAACAACTGACCAGCTGCAAACTTCAACTCTGAACAAGAAGGGAAAGTAGTTTATCAAATCCACTATGATTATGAACCAATCTATAATTTGCTAAAAGTTAGTCAAAAGGAATATGAGCAATACTGGGAAGAGGGTCTTTCTATTGCTGAAATGGCGAAAAAACAGGGTATTTCAAGAAGGGATTTGGAAGGCTATTTTATAAGTTTACACTATAAAGAACTGCAAAAGTGGAGAAAAAAAGGGGCCCTTTCAGAAGAAAATTATTTCGAACTTGTCTATAGGTTAAAAGAACATGATATCGAGTGGTTTATTAATAACAGGAAACCAAATAATTAATTCAACTGTGTGCGATTCTTAATTAAGAAGGAATGCTTTTTCTTATGGAACTAAGGAGCAGGTTAGTTTACTAAGGCATAACTATTGAGTTTAGCTAAAGAATAAGGAGTAAACAGAAATATGAGGTGAATCTTGATGGCTAAGCGATATTTAATCTTATTAGGATTTTTTTTATTTGCCTTTACTCCGATGCAAGCAGTTAAAGCAGAATCGGTTTCAAAAGTGGAAGGATGGTATGGAACAACAGAGGATATTTTTGGAGATATTGTGTTTCCAACTCTAGATAAGAAAATTGAAAAAGAGTATGGACGTAATTTGAGTTGGCAATGGCAAAGAATTGTTGGCATAAGTTACAATGAAAATCATTCTTACGATGTCGATATACACATTCAAGTTTCTTCCGAACGTAATGAACCATTGGATTATGTAGACGACCAAGTTAAATTAAGAATATCTCCATCCTGTGACAGTGAAAAGCTTAATCAACTGAAATGTAATCATGGTTTTAAGATAGAAATATTAGATTACAAACATTTGTCTCAATAAGTAAGAAGGCCGCCAATTGGCGGCCTTCTTACTTATTGAGACAAGTGGTATATACTTCGAAGTTAATAATATAAATATTTTAAAACTAACAAAAAAGAGGAGTTAAATGAGTGAGTATATATTGATTATATTAGCTTTTATTTTATCCATTGCTTTATTAAGTTTAATTGATGCAGTATTAAGAGTTTTGAAAACTAAAAGTTTTATTAAAGCTAGCCTAAACTTATTATTTTCTTTTGGCTTAATATTAACATCATTAATTATTATAAATTGGCAAACGGGAATAAAAATATTACTTTAAGAGGAAAACACATTTGTGGAGTTAGTATAGTTTCATGGACACATTTTAGTTAAGTCCTTACAATGATTTTTGAGAGGATGTGTCCGTCTTGGAACGTAAGAATACAGGTAAAAAATATAATAATGAATTCAAGAAGACTATTGTAGATCTTTATCACTCGGGTAATTCGGTCAAAGAATTAAGCGGCGAATATGGCGTATCAGAAGTTACTATTTATAAATGGGTTAAAGAATTTACTCCTATCGGTTTAGGAGAAGAGTCCATGACCCCAAAGGAATTAGCCGCCATACAGAAGGAAAACCTTCGGTTAAAGCAGGA
>NZ_JANZMJ010000026.1:0-81689 GCF_025175645.1 Peribacillus aracenensis | reverse complement strand
ATATAAACGACCCCGAAACAAGAAAATATAAGTCTCAGGGCGCCTTTAATGAAGTTTCTTCTCAAGTTTGCTTGACGTTTTGTTCTGTCGGGAATGTAAAACTGATCTTCTTTTCAGAGTCGGACCAGGATAAAATGGCATCAAAGGTCTTTTCCCCTTTTTTAAAACCGCTTATCAAATCCGTTTCACCGCTCGCCAACAGCTTTTTTATATTTGCTTGACTGATTTTCTTATTAAGGATTTTTTTGGAGATAGTGAAGTTACACTTTGTTTTTTGATAACTTACACATCCATAGAATTCCCCTTTATCGACAATCTTAGAACCGCATAGTTTACAGCTGCCTACAGATGCTGAACTTCTCTTTTTTGGGCCGCTTCGTTGAATCGACTCGGTGTCCAGCCCTTGAAAATTCCAGCTTTCCGATGATTCCACGGCATCACTGATAATTTTTGCTGACATCTTTTTAACAGCTTCCATAAATCCGCCAGCTGATGCCTTCCCTTCACCGATTTCCCTTAAACGCTGTTCCCATTTGGCTGTCATCTCGGGTGAAGCCAGGATTTTCTCCCCAATCGCAGTAATCAGCACTTTCCCTTTATCTGTCGCAAACACCTGGTTTTTTTTAACATTGATGTATTTACGGTCTTTGAGCATGGTAATGATGCCAGCCCGGGTTGCTTCGGTTCCAAGACCCTCGGTTTTCATCAGCACCTTTTCTAACTCTTCATTATCCAGATGCTTTCCGGCAGTCTTCATTAAAGTGATCAGCTGACCTTCTGTATAGCGCTTAGGAGGCTGGGTTTTTCCTTCTTTCACCTTTATATTGGCGACCTTTCCGGAATCCCCTTTTGAGACGGACGGCAAAATGATATCATCGTCTTCCTTGTCATTTTGGAAAATCACTTTGCGCCATCCCTCTTGAATCTGCTGCTTTCCTTTAGAAATGAATTCGGCACGCTTATCGACAAGCGTTTTAATGGTGGTGTAATCGAAAATGGCTTTCTCATAATGGGCCGCAATCAAACGGCGTACCACCAAGTCATAAATATTCCGTTCTTCAGCTGAAAGCCGCTTTGGATCGGTTACCTGCTCAGTCGGGATGATAGCATAGTGATCAGTCACTTTCTTTTCATTTACAAACCGTTTATTATTCATGATGTTCGGTTGCGGCAAGGGAAACAGGGATTCATATTCCGAAAATCCGCTTAGTTTTTGCAAAATATCGGGAAATGTTTCAGCTTCCCCCTCCGTCACATAATTGGAATCTGAACGTGGATAAGAAACGATCCCTTTTTGATATAAACTTTGTACGATATCAAGCGTCTGTTTCGGTGAATATTTATAAACCTTGTTCACAGTCGCTTGCAATGAAGAGAGGTTAAATAACAAAGGCGGCTGAAATTCTTTCCTTTCTGTATCCATTTCAGCTATTTCAGCTTCCTTATCCTTGCAAAAAGCGGCAATTTTATCAGCCATTTCTTTTGTCTTGATTCTCGGATCATTGTTCTGCTGCCATTTTCCCTTATATTTCTTCCCATCCATCTTGAAGTCAGCGAACACTTCCCAGAACGGTTCGGATTTGAATTGCTCAATTTCCATTTCCCGCTTCACAATCAGGGCGAGTGTCGGTGTCTGAACCCTTCCAGCTGAAAACACATCCGAAACGCCCCTTTGTTTCAATAAAATACTATACGCTCTCGACGCATTCATTCCCACAACCCAGTCCGCGCAAGCTCTCGTATACGCTTCATAATAGAGCGGCCTGGTTTTTTCCTCACTCTTCAGATTTTGGAATCCCTCATAAATCGCTTTTGGGGTCAAAGAGGAAATCCATAACCGTTTCATCGGTTTATTGACATTGCATAGATTAACGATGTTGCGTACAATCAATTCTCCTTCACGCCCGGCATCACCTGCATGAATGATTTCATCGACTTCCGGTTTCCTCAGCAAAGTCTTCACAACATTGAATTGCTTTGCCTTTTGTCGGGTCACTTCATATTGAAATTTCTCAGGAATCATCGGCAACGTTTCCATCGACCATTTTTTCCATTTTATATGATAGGTTTCCGGCGAAACGAGTTGACATAAATGCCCGACGGCCCAAGTTACATATGCTCCATCGGGAAAAAGTTCATTCGGCATGATTTCTATATAGCCTTGCTGTTTCTTCGTTTTAAATTGAGCCGCAAGCGTTGAACCTTGATCGGGTTTCTCGGCAATGATTAGCTTCATGTTCATCTTCACCTAATCCGTTAAAAAATATCTTCCCCTATCATTATACCTTAATTATCACAATCGGCTAGATATGACTTCGTTATTACTGAACTGATAGTAGAAAGCATGAAAAGATTGCTTTACTGCGACAAGATTGGGAATTTCCGGATGATGATAAAAGCCGTCGAATAGGCAGGTTAATTTACAAAAAAATGATTTCTAACTCAGGAATTGAACTACATACAAATACAATGCTAAATATTCCTTTTCTTCCCTTCCATTGGTTAGATGAAGATGAGGAAAAATTTTTTTTGATTTTATTAATACAAAAGCTAAAGGTATAGGTACTTCTTTAAGTAGATTTTTAAAAAGAGAAAGTGATCATCTTGGTTGGATTGCCACACAGTTATTTATGGATCCTAACTGCCCTTTTTATTTAGCTCTTTTCGTAAAGATTGTTGTTTTTAAAACAAAACGATTTAAAGTTGATTGGAGCGGAAGTGCGAGGCCCCTGCGGGAGCAGCGGGACAGGTGAGACCCCACAGGCGTTCACGCCGAGGAGGCGAAAGCGAGCAATGGAGGGGAAATCAACCACACCGCATTACTTGGTGATTAGCAACAAAGTATGCGAAAACAGCCTTTTATTTAAAAGAACGTTAATTGGCAAACTAAAGAAAAGACAGAAAGCATTATTGAAAAGAAGGAATTGAAGGCATTAGTTTAACTATGAAAAAAACTTCCGCGGAAACCTTTTAAATGTAGCTATGTAATGTTATAACACATTTCTTATGTTGCATCTTTTTAACACATTTTTTAAATGTCCAATCAAATAGAATTGCTCTTTTATAAAATATTAAAAAGCAGAGGAGTGATTATTTGAATTTATTGGACATAAAAGGATCATATGAATTGATCACTGGTTTGGGCAGCTGGTGTGGTCCTGCCCTCCATACAAAGAGGCATAATTTAAGAAGGAATTCATTTCCCTTGGATTGGGTTCAATCTGGTTTTCTCCCTGAAGTAAATAGATTATTAAAGAATAAATTTGAGGGATATATGGAGCTAGAAAATATGAATGAGAAAAATATACTCGCTCATTTTGTTGATGAAGGAAATGTTGTTCTTGAACCAGGGGGTACTCAACCATCAAAAGCACATTTTGTTCATGATAGTAAATATAAAATTGATTCCGTTCATGATTTTCCAATGATTCCAAACCAAAATTGGATTGTTCAATATCCAGCATTTAAAAATAAGCTGAATCACCGCATCCAAAATTTCCTTACAAAAATCCAACAAAGCAAAAATACTTTATTCATCAGATATGAGTGGTCAACGGCAAACTATGAAGATATTATTGAATTGCAATCTATTTTATCTCAACTTACAACGGGTAAGTTTAACCTGTTGATTATGCAGCCTGTAGAAGGTTTAAATGGAGTTATAGACATGAACTGGCCAAATGAGGGGATTTGCTTTGTACAAGTTCCTCGTAATGATCCCAGTAATAATGCCGTTTGGGATGAGGTATTAAAAGGAATAACTTTAACGAATTAAAAAGGATGATCGTTTTAGGCTGCCTTCTTCTATATGAAGTTTTTCAAATAAATATATTAAGCAGAGTATCATTAATATAGGCAGGGTTTGCTGGCTTTTATTTTTTATTGAACACTTCAGATTAATATACTAATGAGAAGTTGCCTTTTTTTCTAAAAAGATCAGAATAGAGCTATAAATCATTGCCCAACTTATCTTCTAATTTGAAGATAGCTGGGTTTTTAAGATTGGCTGTCCAAAATAACACTTAAAATAAGTGCATATTATCGGTCGAGGCTTGATATTTTATACTGAATCATGAATCAGCCATTTAGTTCAATATCTATCTCCTTAAACTTTTGAATTATATTTGATGTTTCCCCTTATTTTCCGCACCCATTTGCTTATAAAACAATAGTAAGTACTTTTCCCTTGGTTCCAAAAGAAAAAAGCGATTACCTGGTATAGGAACCGCCTTCAACAATCTTTGCAAATTCATCAAGAGTAGTCGAATACTTGATATAAATTCGTGGTAAAAGATAAAGTTCATCTTTAATGCCCTTCTCCGAAAATAGTTCAGGAGTTGTCGTAAGTCCAAATAAATAATATTTCTTCGTTTCTTCTACGACTTTTTCATTGAAATTTCCGTATGGATACGCAAGAGCATTTACTGGTTTGCCTGTTATTTTTTGAATTTTATCTTTGGACCCTTTCAGTTCATATTCATAATTTTTTATTTCCGTCAAATCAGGATGTGTAGCAGTATGAGACTGGATTGAGATTATACCCGAATCAGCCATCATTTTTAAGTTCGATTTAGATAATCGGTTTGAACGACCGATAAAGTCAGAAATAACAAAAATGGTACCACTTGGTTTAAAACGTTCGTCTTTAAGTTTTTGAAAGATAGCGAATGCATTCAGATTGTTTTTGTATCCGTCATCAAAGGTAATGAAAATGGGTTTATTTGCTTTATAAATGTCTTGCCACCGATCAAAAGTTAATAATGTGTAGCCATGTTCTTTTAAATAAATCATTTGTTTCTGGAAATTATCAGGAGTTACATATAGCTCCTTAGAACCTTGCCCTGTAAACTCGTCAATCGAATGATAAACTAGAATAGGTACTTTTCGTTGAGCAAAAACTTGTGATGGAAGAATTAAGATAAGAAGACATAGGAAAAACATTATAAGCTTTTTCATAAAGTTCCTCGCTTTGCATCATTTTTTATATCTTTTCAATTTATTGTGCCTCAGGAAGCATGGTTCTATTATGATTTCTCCCATATTTAATTTTATCTCCCATTGATCAATGGTGACTTTGATAATCCCAAATGAAAAACTAATTTCTTAAAACACTAATGAATCAGACTAACTGCCACATTAGCTCTATAAGAAAAAGAGCTGCCAAAGCAACTCCGTTAGCATTCCTGTAGATCGTTAAATATCAGGTTTTAAATAATAGAAACCCTCAGTAAGATACGTGTATAGAGACCAATCTAACTCAAAGTCTTAAGGAGGTAGCCCTACTATGAATTTTAAAATGCACAACAAAATCAACTAATTGAGAGAATTACGGATCAACATCTAGTTGTTGGTGTGGATATTGCCCAACACGTACACGTGGCCCGTGCTGTAAAATTTCGGGACATTGTGGTCGGGAAACCCCTATCTTTTGAAAATAACGAAGAGGGTTTTACCAGCTTACTAAACTGGATCCAGGAACTAAAACAAATGAAAGAATTTGTGGATTTTGAAATAATTACAGTATTTAAAATATAAGAACAGCGTTAATATATATGGTTTTCGCTGTTCTTGCATTACGAAACTGCGCAATGCCGCTTTAAACCTTCATATTGTATTATCCGCTTTCACGATATATTAGAAAAAGACAGGTTTCCCTGTCCTCAACATTAGTATATTTCATATTAACCTTTCGATCCATTCATTATTAATAACAATTTCCGCCCTCTGTTTTACCACTATTTGTGATCGGTTCACCATGATAATTCTAATTCTACTCTAGGTTTTTAAAAGGGCTAAGAGAACTGTCCTCGCTTGCAGCATGATAGGTTTCACTCTATTTATACATATTTTTGCTTTGCTGAAGAAGTTTGGATTCCCCGGTACGTTCCCATTCTTCTACTTTTTCACATGCTTTTTCGGGAGAATATCCTTTCCCTGCAAGAACTCCCATTAGAAAAAATTCTTGAAGAATATGCGTAGCATTTATTCCTCTTTTAACATCCTCTAACCCTTCATTCACCAAAAATCCCTTGTGCTTTATCCATTCATCTGGAGTCCTGCCAGAAATAACTGTATTACTATTGCCATGGACCGTAACCCTCTTCCGAAGCCACTGCATCTGCTTTAGTTTCATGAACAGTACCAAATGGATGGTTAGGAGGAGCATATATCGAGCAAGTTTTAGCGGAATATTACCTGTATTGGCTTCATTATGCCATGTGCCAGCAGTCAACAAGATAATAACTTTTGTAAGTTTGTTCCATACATTCTTGCTTTCATTAGTAAAAGAAAGTGACAACCAAGGGATGGGTGCCTTTACCATTTCATAAACACTTTAAATTCAAATTGATTAACTATCTTTAAAAAATATTGTATTTATTGGTCTTCTTATTAACAACTTGTCCAAACCAATCAATACTTTCATCATAGAATGAATATAAATGATTATAAGATATGGAGGAAACAAACCAGTGAGTGACACAGATTTTTCAAATGATTCTCCCCAGGGCCCTAAAGGAAGACTAATTACTGGCCATTCAAATGAGTTTACTTCAGATACACTTGGCTTTCTTACCCGTTTAGCAAATGAATATGGAGAAGTTGCTAAAATTCGTTTTGGACCTTTCCAAAATGTTTACTTCATTTCAAATCCAGATTTAATTAAGCAGGTACTTGTAACAAAACAAAAATCCTTCTTGAAATCAAATGACTTCAAAGCCTTAAAACCATTACTCGGAGAAGGCCTTCTTACAAGTGAGAAGGAAATTCACATGCGCCAAAGAAGGCTTATTCAACCTTCTTTCAAAAAATCTCATATTAGCAATTATGCACAGGATATGATTGATATAACAATGAACTATATTTCCACTTGGAAAAACAGGGAAGAACGGATTATTACGGAGGATATGATGAGCCTTGCTCTCGGTATCATCAGCAAGACCATGTTCAGTTTGAACCTCAAAGAAGGATATGACGAGCTCGGGGAACCTATAGAAGCATCTATGAGAATTGCTGTTAAAAGGATGAGAACACTTCTTCACTTGCCACTATGGGTTCCGACTAAAAATAACCGTGAATATAAAAATTCGATACAAAGACTTGATACAGTGATTTATAACATTATTGAAAAACGTAGGGCAGATTCAGAGAGACATGAGGACATGCTTGGGATTTTAATGGATGCCCGAGATGATGAGGATGGCTTAGGTATGACAAACCAGCAGGTACGTGATGAGCTAATGACCATTTTCCTTGCCGGTCACGAAACAACTGCAAACGTGCTTTCCTGGACCTTATACTTGCTTTCACAACACCCTGAAGTGGAAACTAAACTTTTCAATGAAATAGATAACGTAATCGGCGATCGTAACCCTACTCCTGGCGATTATATGAAATTAACGTACACACAAAATATTATCAATGAATCAATGCGCATATACCCTCCTGGCTATATCATATCTCGGAAAGTGGTGGAGGATGTGGTAATAGGAGGATATCATTTTAAAAAAGGCGATATGATCCTGTTAAGTCAGTATGTGATGCACCACAAGCAAGAGTATTTTAATAATCCAGAGTCTTTTAATCCAGAGCGATTTGAAAACAACTTTGTGAAAACTCTACCTCCGTTCGCTTACTTTCCGTTTGGCGGAGGGGCAAGAGTTTGTATCGGTAATCATTTCGCAATGATGGAAGCTGTGCTTGTCCTAGCGTGCATTGCTCAACGATATCGGATAAGGCTGGCGCCGGACCATCATGAAGTAAAGCCACTTCCGTCTATTACACTCAGACCGAAGCGTGGATTACGCATGGTAGTCGAAGAGAGAAATATAGGAGGTATCCAACCAGAAGATTCTGAAATTTAAAGAACAAAGTTGTCACACCTAGTGAAGACCCCCTTAGTTCCATAAAAAGACTGAAGCATCAACCCTAGTTTTTTTGAAGCAAAACCAGCTAGGCTTCGACACAGTAGATAGTGGTTCTTTAAGTGATTCGTGGAGACAGCAGCCAGGAACTCCTGCATACTGCACAGAACTAACAAAAGCATTGGAAAAAGCAAATAAAGAAAAAGCCCCCTTCCTACGGGATAAGGTAATAGAAAAGTTATCAGCTTCTAACCTCAAACCCCTCTCAAGTAAAGATATTGTGAATATGAACAGAGAAATATATAATTCATAAAACAAAAAGGTGCACTCAGTTTAAAGTGCACCTTTTTACATATCCATATATCCCCATAAAGTTGCAGAAAAATATGTTTGCCTCTTTCCTTTATGCCGCCAAACAATCTAGAATATTATTGGTAATTCTGAGAGATTACAAAGGCCCTTCCAGACCGATCTCAATTTTTTTCAAAACATAATCTAAGTATGATTGTGTTTTAAATCTCTCTTCTACTAACCTCCCTCTATAAACATTGATGTATTAACGAGGAAATTGAAGCGGAAGATTTAAACAGAGTATTGAAATTTTGGTTTTTATTACTAAATTCGAACTGTTCCGAAAAAGCATGAAATGACAGCTTTACTTCGGATAAGATCGGGAATGTTGATTAGTTTGGGTAAGGTTTGACCATGATAATCTATCTATAAAAGACAGTGAATACTGGTTATGAACTTTCAATGGAGATTTTCTTCATTAATCGTTTTAATTTATCTTCTGTAGCTGTTCCCTCTACTGGTGTATAGATACTGCACCTTAAGTCCATGTCCCCCTGGACTTGGAGAGAAGTTAAATTAAACAGCATCTTTCCGGCTTTAGCATGTCTAAATTCAATCATCATTTCTGGAGCTTTGCTCACTTGACTTTCTTGCCATAAAGATTGAAATTCCGGATGGGAATCACTCATTTCTTTAATAAATAGGTTATACCATTCATCCCCTAAGTAGTGACCATAATAGGCACGAAAAATGGCAAGAAACCCTTTAACAAAATGCTCCCAATTCACAGCTAATGCTTTTAATTCTTTTCTTGTAAATATTAGATGGATCAAATTTCGTTGGTCATCCGGGAGTTGTTCAAAATCTAAAAATACATGAGCAGCAGCATTGTTCCAGCCTACAATATGACAATGTCGATCTGTAACGATAGTAGGACAATACGTTAACTCAGCTAAAATTCTTTCCAAAGAAGGACTTAGTTTTGGTCGATCCTTCTTTCGATGAATAATGGATGATTTCACCTCTAAAGCTAAATCATATAGATACTCCCGTTCATCATTATTTAATTGTAGAGCTGTGGATATACAATCCAATACGCTTGTGGAGACCTTTATATCCCGTCCTTGCTCTAGCCACGTATACCAAGTAGTACTGACTCCCGCCAAATGTGCAACTTCTTCTCTTCGTAAGCCAGGTGTTCTTCTCCGTGTACCAGCGGGTATACCTATAGATTCAGGCTTTATTTGGGATCGCTTCGATTTCAAAAATGAAGACAAAGCTTCAAGCCTGGTTTTATCATTCATTTCTAAAACCCCCTTCATAACAATTTAACCTAGTAGTTATTATACCAGGATAAACACTCACTTGTAATAGGATAACCCCGAAGTATAATACAAGTATACTATTCATTTGGAGTGATAAAAAATGGAAAGAGTCGTTATTACAGGAATGGGAGTAGTCTCTCCTATTGGAAACAACGTAGAAAAATTTTGGAGGAATCTGATTGAAGGGAAGTCTGGCATTTCCTCCATTGATACATTTGACGTAAGCAATCATAAAGCAAAAATTGCAGGAATTATTCGTGACTTTAATGCAGATGATATCTTAGGAAAAAATGAAGCACGTCGTCTAGATCGCTTTACTCAATTTGCTTTGGCTGCTGCTGAACAAGCTTGGGCTGATTCTGATTTAGATATGGATGATGTCAATCTGGAAAGACTTGGCGTATATGTTGGTTCGGGGATAGGAGGAATTGAAACATTTATTGATAATGTGGATACTCTTCGAGAGAAAGGTCCAAGAAGAGTCAGTCCAACCCTGGTACCAGCCATGATTTCAAATGCTGCCGCGGCCCAAATTAGTATTAAGTGGAACGCAATGGGACCTACTATGTCACCTGTTTCCGCTTGTGCGATCGGTAATACAGCTATTGGTGAAGCATTTAGACTTATTCGCTTTGGAGAAGCTGATGCCGTTTTTGCAGGAGGAGCAGAGGCAGCTATAACAGATTTATCGTTAGCTAGTTTTGGCAATGCTACAGCATTATCAACGAGAAACGATAATCCAACTAAAGCTAGCCGTCCTTTTGATGTAAATCGAGATGGATTTGTCATGTCAGAAGGAGCAGGAATTTTAATCTTGGAATCTTTGTCTCACGCTTTACGTAGAAATGCAAAAATTCACGCTGAAGTCATTGGGTATGGTGCAAGTTCTGATGCCTATCATATGGTGGCTACACACCCAGAAGGTAAAGGAGCCTATCTTGCAATGAAAATGGCTTTGAAAAACGCAAAAATTTCTCCTGAAGAGATTGATGTCATTAGCGCTCATGCAACAAGTACAGAAGTTGGAGATCGTTCTGAGACACTGGCAATTAAAAAACTATTTGAATCAAAAGCTTATCAAATCCCAATAACAGCTAATAAATCTATGCTTGGTCATATGTTAGGAGCAGCTGGAGGCGTGGAAGCAATTGCTTTGGCAAAAAGTTTACAGGAAGGAATCATTCCTCCAACCATCAACTTGGAAAAGCCTGACTCATTATGTGATTTAGATTATGTACCGGGTATTGCCCGTAAGGTGGAAATAAATACTGGTCTATCCAATTCATTTGGTTTTGGAGGTCATAATGCAGCAATCGTTTTAAAAAAATATGAGTGAATGAACTTTCGCATCGTATTTTTAAATTAAAGATCCTCAAGAGAAACTTAGTTGGTTACCATAATGGGTCACTACGAAAAAGCCCTTTTTTCTTAAGGGCTTTTCTTATGTTCATAAAGCCATATTTTTCAAATACCTATTAGCCACATCGACTAATTTAGTTAACAAAACAGTTAAGATTCCTTGTCCACTATAGTTTTCCGAAGTAAACAAATATACGCCTTATCACTCTTATTGGTATTGCACCACAAGCAATGATTCTTCATTATCTTTTATCATAAAGAACAAGGTTTAAATTTTTCTTCTATTAAGAAACTGACCATAAAAAAGAATTTAGTGCAAATGACTAGATTCTCTTTTTAATATCTTCCCTTATCGATTCAATGATAGTACCTGATAAATTTGCTGGAAGAGATGAACCATCCTCAAAAACCCATGTATTAATTATTTCAAGATCTTCTTTTTTAAAAGTAATGCTATAATCTTTTTCATTGTGAGTAAAATCGGCTGTAACCGATTCTTCACCATCAAACTCGTCATCAATAATCATATTTTTTATTTCATATGGCTTCACGATGTAATCTCCTTTTTATCATTCTTGTATATAGAATGGGCTTTATATGATTGTTTATTCATTTTTTCAGCAAATCAAAATGTCGGTACCATCAAATAAGCGTCAAGAAAAGAAAAAACATGTAGGTAACCTAATTCATCCTTAATTAAAGATTGCGTTTAATATATAAAGTCCATAAAACATAAAATCCACATAAAATGATTAGCTTCATGATCACCATCACCTAATCCGTTTATCACAATCGGTTAAATGGAAGTAAATTGCGCTATTAAATGTGCCCTCCTGGCAAAACAACAATAAAACAAGCGTTACTTACTGATCAAAGTAAGTAACGCTTGTTTTCCAATCCTTACCCAAGCAATGATTAGTGGGTACTTTTTCTTTTCTACGTTAACATAGGAACTAACTAATGGCTTGATTAGGATTCCCCATCTCCATTATCAAAAAATGAATCAAATCCCCCATCAAAATCCTCTGTTTCCTCTTCAAACATTTCCTCAATATCAAAACCTTCCATCATCTCAGTAAATAGCATCGTCCCTAAAACACCCACTGCCAATCCACCAACCATTCCAGGTATAGCGTTTAATTGGGAAGCGCGACCATGATGCTGGTTTGCGGAATAAGAGAAAGGCTGTGTAAAAGCATAAGGCTGATCAATAGCTTCCGATATATATTTTCCTAGTAGTTTTTCAAGTCCTGCTTCATGTTCAAGAACATTTTGATTTAAATGAAACTCACGTTTTGCTTCAATTTCCTTGTATCCGCTTTTACAGTCAACTTCCATCCAGACCCGGATACCTGATTCTTCATTGGCAAAACGCATTTCAACTTCATTTACTTGTCCCATGAATTGTTGAGTGGGAAAAAAAGCAAATTCCTGTCCATATTGGTCGAGTTTACCGGAGTCGGCTGTCTCGCGAAAACCTAATTGAGTCATTGCATTAAAAATGGCTTGAATAGAAATCTGGGGTTGGATGACTAGCCGGTCTACATCTTTGCGGTCAACCCCACCCTCAATATCAAGATGTGTATCCAGATAGTATGAGACAGTTCCCCTTGAAATAGGTATATTCGTAGGCAGGACGTAATGAAAAGGAATGACCTTACGTTCTTTGGGGTGAATACAATCTCGATTAACTAATGGTATATGGGCAACTTCCTTAGAAACGCTTTCTTGTTTTAATACCACATTCATCATAAGCCGGACAGTCAATTGATTAATGTTCTGTTCCACCTCACCACCTTGAATGACAACCTCCCCTTGGATGCTTTCTCCCGCTTGATAATTACGATTACCACATTGTAAATCTACAGTTGCGGCTCCTTTTCCTAAACTTGCTAAAATCTTTTTGAACATGCTTCTTCTTCCCTTCGAAATTATCTCAAACCGTCTTAAGAATATGTAAGTAAAATGGGGAGTAATAAGAAATGACAAGAAATCTATTCGCATTTCATGAAATTTCTCAATTACTCTTGATGTAATACGTCGAAGAATGAAAATAGTTTCAAATGAATTTACTGCAGTAGGTGATTTTCATATGATAAAGGAGTAAGTAAAACACCCTCTTGAATGCATGCGCTTACATTTATTTTCGCATTGACACTTCTCTTTTTGTCAACAGTTCCGTCCATAATAAAAACGAAAGGCAACACTAAGATTTAAATAATTTCAGTTCATTTAAATCTTACTGGGCAAAGGAATATTCCTATCTAAGATATGTAGAAATAACCGACTTCACTTAGTACTTAAAGGATGTAAGAAACTATATTATAATTTTTTGATTAAGGATTGTAACTCATCTTGAAGGTTTCCTTTCGAAAAAGCAGAGTGCAGAATTTCATGAACAGTATTTAAGGAAATTTGTAGTTTTTCTTCACCTATTCTAGTTAAACGTGTGTAAATACCTCGTCGATCATCTTCGCATATTTGCCTTTGTAAAACGCCGCAGCTTTTTGCTTCCAGTCTGACTACCAGCCTAGATATAGCACTTTGACTTAATCCTACCATTTCTTGTAATTGTTGTAGCCTCAATTGTTTTTCGCTTGTTTTGGATAAAAAGTATAGAACGTAAAACTCTTTTAACGAAAGGTTATGATTTTTTTGCAAAGCACTTTCCAGCTCATTCGTAATGCTCATTTGAATATTAGTAAGAGATAGCCAATTATCTAAATACTTCTTTTCTTGGTTGTTTTTCATGCACATTCCACCCTGTTCTATCCTTTATAATTAAAATTGATTATCTTCATTCAATTAAATTGTTCTAATTCATTAAAAATTAATTTTCCAAAGCCTAAATTTAATGATTTAACTTTTTGAAAAAGTACGTGCCATATTGGCAGTTTCCATGTTGTTAAATTGTTCTCTTCATTTTAGACGAGTTTCTTCTTTTTGTCTAAGTTTGAATTGTTCCATAAAAAAAAACAGTCAAAATGACTGCTCCTTTTTTCATGAATTCAGTGTAACTGAACAGGATCCAATTTCATTTCCACCCCAGTTTAGTGAAAGCTTGTCTTGGTCTGAAAGAGGTCCTACACCACTTGGAGTACCTGTAAAAATAATATCTCCTTTCCTAAGTCCAAAATGCTCTTCTGTAAATTCTATAATCGTTTGCAAATCAAATAGTAAGTCTTTAATATTTCCGACTTGTACACGCTCTCCATTCTTTAACAAAGAAAAATCTAATTGTTCACATGCTTCGACACCTGGAAATGGAATGAAATCACTAACAACAGCTGAATTTTTGAAACCTTTAGCCAAAAGCCAAGGGTGCTGTTTCTGTTTTAACTGTGATTGAACATCTCTAAGTGTTAAATCCAACCCAATTGCCATCGCATCAACCATTTCATCTACTTTCATTCCTGGTTCGTACTGCTTTGCGATATGTATGACAAGTTCAGTTTCAAAATGAACGGAACCCTGATTACCCGGCAAAGTAATTGACTGACCTTTTGCTTCAACAAGCGAATGAGTTGGTTTTGAAAATAAAAAAGGGGAAGTTGGGATTTCATTATTCAACTCTTTTGCATGCAAAGCATAGTTTCTACCTACACAATAAATATTTTTAATGTCTTTCCTCATAAAACTCACTCTTTTCTTTTAAGAAATAAAAATTAATATTAAGAAGTAATTGCAAATTTCCTTAGTCATGATAATTAATACGGAGCCAATCTATCATACTCCGATTTAAGTATATTTTATATTTTTCTGACTTTTTATACAACCGTTATACCTATTACCAAGAAATCCATATTGATGTAAAATAATATCACGGATTAAAAGAACAGCTATGATGAAATTTTTTTGTTCTTTAACAGTAAATTGTTGCTCAATGTTTATAACGAAATATTTTTGTCCTTGGATCATTAAATCATTGCTAGTTCGACTGCATAATTCGTGCGAGTTCTTTTTCTAAAACAGCGGGCTCGTTTGCGTAATTGTAAATCCCTAAAAACTTCTCTATAGCCTCTGGATGGGAACTAATCAGCTTGTTGACAGCTTCCTGTTGTTCAGATATGCGTTCATTCTTCGAAATTTGGCATCCCATGTGAAACCGAACCATAAACTCATCTTCTATTGCCTTTTGATATTCTTCAGACATTTGATTCGATTTATTGGATTGCCCCTTATATTTTAATAGAATATTGGATAATATACGTGCTCCACATATAGCATCATGGATCCCCTGCGCCATGCCAGGATCTTTAAAACAAACCGCATCACCAACCAACGCCCAGCCTTTTCCCATTCCCTTATACCAGTAATTATCATATCCCAGTATACCTTTGACAGGTTCAGCGATTTCAGCATCTTTCAAGCGGGCTCCAATTGTTGTATTAGGAAAGTTATCTGTCAAGAGATTGCGCAGACAGCTTTCCGGATTTGATTTCAACCGTTCTATCAATTCCTTATTTTCTAATGGGAAAATGCCGACAATAACATATAAATCATCATTCGTCGGAAAGAGAATGGCTGTGTTATCTTTTCTCTTGTATACTTCAAATTTAGGGACATCATCATGGCGAAATCCAGAAAAATACCCAAAATGGATACCGACTGTTGCCGGAATACTTGTTTTGAGTTCACTTTTTACCAGCTTGCGAATAATAGAGGATCGGCCGTCTGCCCCGACTACCAGACGAGCTAAAAAATCTTGCTTCTTGTTGTTGCCGTCTAAACCTTTCACGCCTATTACTGTTTCGTCATCACGGATGACATCCGTCACACGAAATCCTACTAAAACGGTAACATTCATTTGAGATTTGGCTTGTTCAAGTAGGATATGATCGAGATAAGTTCTCCTAATGCAATAACAACTGGCCTCACCGTAAACCACAGGGATGAGTCCTTCTATCACGGTATCCTCAAATTGAAATTTAATATCCCGTACCGGTGGTGCATTTGTTTCCAATAATTTGCCCATTACACCTATTTCTCGAAGAAGAGCGACAGTATTATTGAAAAAGGTATGGGTTGATAATGTGTCCCTTGGAAAAGTCGATCGGTCAACTAACAACACATGGAAACCTGCCTTAGCAAGATAAATTGCCAGAGCAGAGCCGGCACATCCAGCACCGGTAATGATGACGTCATACATCTTATTCATCGTATCACTCCTTTTTCAAGTACCATGATTGACTTGCTTATCCATTAGCAGAGTTTGATAAAAATATACTACATACATAAAATATGGAAGTTAAAACAAAAAAAGTACAGAGAATTCCAAATTCGACCTCGTCTATGTGAAGAATCGAATTTTTCACTTCATCTTATAGAACTCCCTCATTTAATTCAGGATTTCATCCCACTGGGTAAAGAAATTACAAAGGCATCTCATCTACCACACTAGCAAAACAGAAAAGCATTGGTATATCGTTTGCATCTTTAAACCACCAAGTGTTAAAAGCAGACTTTTTCGTTAATATTCTTCCAAATCGTTTTCAAATAAAGTGTACTAAAGAGTGCTACTTCTAGGATTACATCGTATGTATTATCAGGGGGAATTTTAAAAAGCCAGAATACAAAAACAACAATAATGAATAGCCGCACATAATAAAAAACCATAGTCCTTGATTGGTAAGAATAAATCCATTTATTTTTACAAAAAAAAGAGCCAACAAGTTGTTGACTCTTTGATTTAAAAAGTAGAAGCTAAATCTTTTGAGCGTGCTATAGCATTTTCTTTTATTTCTTGTGCTTTATCAGGCATTGCTGCATGTCCTTCAACGAATACACCTTCAAAGGAAGGCACTCCGAAGAATTGCATGATGATTTTTAGATACCGGTGACCCATTTCCATTTCAGCAGCTGGTCCTTCTGAATAAATACCACCACGAGCTTGAATATGCAAGGCTTTCTTATCAGTTAAAAGACCAACTGGGCCTTGTTCGGTGTATTTAAATGATTTACCTGCAACAGCTACAGAATCTATATATGCTTTCATTACTGGCGGGAATGAAAAATTCCATAAAGGTGTTACAAATATATATTTATCGGCAGCTATAAATTGTTCACATAACTCTGAGAGTCGACTAACTTTTGCTTTCTCATCCGCCGAAAGTTCTTCAAAGCCCTTTCCTGATTGAAGTTTCCCCCAACCACTGAAAACATCTACATCAATTTCAGGAATATTTTCTTTATAAAGGTCAATATTCACTATTTCATGGCTAGGATTTACTTCTTTGTAAGTGTCAATAAATGCTTTTCCAACAGCCATACTGTAAGATTGTTTATCATCATGAGGATGAGCTGTGATGTACAATACCTTAGTCATTCTGTATCTTTCCTTTCTTTTAACATATTTGAACATTCTAGTTTGTCTTGGAAATTCAACATTTATACAATTACTCGAATGTATAAAATTATCCGTTACCCCGCCAAAAAACGCAGATTTAAGGAAGGTATAAATCTTCTTTCAAGTTTTGAGAAAGAATGTGAATTTGGGATATGATATAACAAAGACAATCCGGTTATTTTTAGGAGGCTTTAGCAAATGACGAATACAATAAAATTTGACCTGCACACTCACCATGAACGATGTGGACATGCTATCGGCACAATTGAGGATTATGTAAAACAAGCCATTGAATACGGTTTGCAATATATTGGGATTTCTGATCATTCTCCATATTTCTATAGTGAGGACGACCAGCTCTACCCAACTATCGCCATGGCAAAAAGTGAACTTGTCCCTTATATTGAGGAAGTTCTTCGCTTAAAAGAAACATATGAAGGTAAAATTCACGTGTTATTGGGAATGGAAAGTGATTTCTTCCCTGATCACATTGAAGTCTACCGTGATCAATATCTTTTACACCCTTTTGACTACATAATTGGATCCGTTCATTATGTTCAAGACATTAGCATTTTTAAAAAAGGGCGTTGGAATGGTTTAACTTCTAAAGAACAGTCAAAATTAAAGAATGAATACTATGAATTAATACAGAAATCTGCAAAAAGCGGAGTGTTTCAAATCTTAGGCCATATTGATGCAATGAAAGGGTTTTATCCTGCCTTTTCATCCATTGAAACAGACAGTATTGAAAAAACGTTACAAATCATTAGTCAAGAAGATATCGCCATTGAGATTAATACCTCTGGTAAAACAAAAGAGTGTGGTGGGTGGTATCCAGCAGATGACATTTTAGAAAGAGCTCTTTTCTATAATGTGAAGGTAACATTTGGATCAGATTCGCATACACCTGAACGTATTGGCGATGAATTTGAACAAGTTAAAAAAAGACTAAAGGAAATCGGCTTTTCTGAGTGGGCTTACTTTGTTAACAAGCAAAGGATTCTCACTCCACTTTAACCTTCCAGTCAATAGGATTAGAACCTGTCCAATCGCTTGAGTATCCATTAACAATGTGTATCGTAGGGATGGTTTTTCAACCCTTTTGCTACTAAGAAGGGCGATGCACAAAAAATTCGTGTCCAGGAATCGGTTATGATCCTGCTTCGAATCTCATTACACCCCTCATCTGATCAAAGAATCGGTACCAATCTTTTTTATGAACATAAAATAATCATTAAGCATTCTGTAATAAAAATTTTAGCACGGTTGCTTACGAGTTCTTACCCGTTCATTTCAACTAATCCCAGTCATCATCATATTTTTTAGCATAAAATCAAAATATTTAGGGAATTAATAACTTACCAATCGTTAATCTTATAAAAAGGAGTTGATTTGGGTATGATTGATAACCCATTGCATAAAGAGAATGACGAAAACTCTGTAGAGTCAGTTGAAGGTAAGGATGTTTTTAACTCTTCAATAGGGAGATCCGAAGCCCCTCCAATAACTCCGTCAAAAGATCCTGAATTCGATCTTTTTGGCACAGTATTAAACGGGTATCCGTTTTAATTAAACTTCCTTTTTCAATATACCTTCAGAACATTGTGAATGGTATTAGAGCATTAGATTTCAAAACCTACATTATAATTTCCTATAAAATAAAGAAGAGCACATATTAGTCACGTATAATATGTGCTTTCCTTTTATTAAATTCAAGCGCCCTTTTCTGGATTTATGCTAGTGTACCTAAATAATATTTAACTTTATTATCTTAGATATCCTCCATTATTAATATCGAATGTTGCGCAAGTATAATGCTTGGCTCTATCTGAAAATAAGAAGACAACCATATCCAGCCACATCTTCAGACAGGACAGGTGTATTTATGAAATGAATACTCCTATTTTCTCCAATCAGGTATCGTACCCATAATCGGAGTATTAACCATCGTAGGAGCGACAGCACTAACTCTGATTTATGGTAAGAAATTCATTGCACAGCTTTTAGTTAAACCTAATATGACAGCTATTGATAACCACCCAATTGCATCTGAACTGCCCCCATTCCTGACACTGAAGACATATTAACGATAATTCCCTTACCTTAGCTTTCTAACAGCAAAATATCATGTATAATTATCGTTTGTCCGTCACCAACCTATCATCATCCCGAGCTCTACTAATCTTGGTATGTCATTTGTAATGTGAATGTAACTATAAGTGTTATTTCCAATGGCGTGGATACCATCTGGGTCATCCATCGCGATCAAGTGCAGATGCATCCGGCCTATCCTCTAAAGGAATTTTCCAGTACCACCATTTAAACTTAATAGATATTACAACGCAGACAATAGAAATAGCCGCGTAAATGCCAACAAATGACCAGTGTTGTCCTCCTAATAGCATTGCCGGTCCAGCTGACCATGCAAATAATTCTAAAGGCGTATTAAGCGGCCCAACGATAGCTGTATCTGTGAGTGTCTTAGATTTATTATTTGGATCAACTACTCTTAATAGGGTCAGCCCTATCGCAAAGACACCAGTTGCATAACCGTAAACAAATATTGAACGCTCAAACCAGCTTTCATAGTTCATGGCTGGACCGACTGCCCATAACATTAAAATGACAATTATCATTCCTGAAAGCATTAATAATCCAAGTGGAAGTGCATATTCAAGAACGACAGGTAGTTTTATTGAGGCTACTCCAAAGAATACAAGGTAATCCGTTGCTGAACTACCTAACCTATTTACCACATTTTCGTCTACATATTTATAGATACCTTTTTTCCCCTTGCCCAGGAATGCATACATTAACAAGGCAACGATGAACGCTATGGTAAATGTTGGAAAGTCAAGACCCCAGGTATCTGCAATATATGTATTAAGCAAGTAACCTAAACCGGATGGAATAAGTAAAAGCGCAACATGAAATGCTAATGGATCAAGTGCTATGGGTGAAATCGTCTCCGTCCCTATGGATACTCGATTATTAGGCTTTACTAAACCTGTCCTCATGTCCTCTGATATTTGGGAGAAGTCTTTAACATATTGTGTATATCCTTTTTTTGTGGCCATTTTTATAAATATTAGTCCACCGAAAATACCTGCTAAAATACCAATGGTGGCTGATGTCATACCTAAATCTGTTGCTGCGGCAAAACCTAAATTTTCAAAGGTTGATCCTACCGCAGCTGCTGTTCCATGACCACCATAGAATCCCGTTGCTAAAATTAATCCAAAACCATAATTAATATCAGGAACCCATTTAGAAATAACCAATATTGAAAATGTAATTGGAATAAAAATGAGGACGCCTATTATCAATATTTTGTATGAAGCATATGCACCCATTCTTTTGAGGTCTTTTTTCATATTCCCCGGAGTAAATGAAAATCCATTTATCCCTACCGAAGCAAACACAAAAATTATGATGACTCCCGCATACGAACCTATGTCCGCTGAAAAAGGTAGGATATTCAGGAATCCAGGACCTAACGCCAACCCTAAAAAGCCTGCCATTAAACTTGCGGGAATGAAATTCTTTTGCAATAACTTGATTTTTGACCGCATAAACATACTTATTAATATAAGTATACTTGCGAGAGTGAAGTCTACCAATAGCGTATTTAACGTCATAGCTGAATCCACCTTTTCTGATTAGAATTTTAAAAAGTAATCTGATCTTGTAACTGTAGCGGGCGGGGCAGTGTCCAATTTCACTTGTGTAATATCAAGGATGTCTTCCGGTTTTATCCATGGTCTTTTTTGGATAGCACTTGTTTCTTCATGAGTGAGATAGCCTTTATACGCCGTCAGACTCCGTCTTAAAAAACCATCTTTTATACAGGCTTCTGTGACACCTGAGTTTAGAATAGATCTAAGGTGGCCTAATACAGATGCAGCATATGCTACGGATGTGGAATTTGCTATAGCGCCTGGAATATTGCCCACACAATAGTGAACGACGCCGTTTTCAATATACGTAGGATTATCATGAGTGGTTTCACGGAAGGACTCGATTGCCCCTTCAGCATCATTGCTAATATCTACAATGACGGATCCTTTTTCCATTAAGTTGAGCATATCTCTATCTATTAAATAATCCTTATTTCCTTTTGGCCATTTCACGCTATTAATGACTATATCAATTTCTGGAAGTATTTTTTGGATATTTTGTTTAGTTGATATTTGAGTGTTTACTTTTTCGTTGTAGATCTTTCCAATTTCCCTTAAAGTACCGAAGTTTATATCCATTACAGTACACCAAGCTCCTAATGAATGTAGAACTTGTAATGCGGATTTTCCGACAAGACCTCCCCCGAGGATGAGGACTTTAATGCTGGGTGCTCCTGCTAATCCACTTACAAATTTCCCTTTGCCTCCATTTATCGTTAGCATCGAGTGTAGGCCCATTAGAGCTCCTTGTTTACCTGCTGCTTCACAATTCACTGAGCCGAATCGATGTGAATCTTCTGCCGTAAATGCAATACATTTGCTGTCAAGAATGGCTTGAACTTGTTTTTCATTAGCAGCTGGATGGATACAGGTATAGATAATTTGATTTTCTCTAAGTAATTTGTACTCGATTTCTTCAATTTCTTTCACCTTTGCTAAGAGGTCAGCCCTTTCATACATTTCCTTCAATTCGTCTACTATCTCAGCACCTTGCTCTTCATATTCTTCATTGCTAAACCCTGCTAGGAGTCCCGCATCTTTTTGAATAAGGACGGTATGACCATCGCTTTTAATAGTTCCGACCTCTAGCGGAGTTGCTATTACTCGGAACTCCCCGACTTTAATATCTTTCAATACACCAAATATCAATTTGACTTCCCCCTTAGTTTCAAAATTTACAGCACCATATTGCCTAATCAATACCGGCTGTGTTTTCATTGTGACGATAAAATTTTTTCACTATAAGGTACCTTTTTTAAATATAATTCCTAATCATTTATAATCATTTTCTTAACATCAACCTTTCACCCCTTTTCCTAACTTTATGACTAAATATTTATTCCTATTTTTGAAAGGTCGTAATTCCCTTGTGTTTCATATGTATACTTAAGCAAGAAGTATGCCAAAAGAACTCATCATTTTCCGCTGATTTAAGCAGAAAAATCAGAAAAATAAGAGTTTCTCTTTATAAATATGTCGATTGCAGATATAAAAAATGATTAAATTGTTAATATTTGAGCAGTAAATGTTATTTTTTGGGCACTATGTGCATAAGTTTATTTCTCTATTGTTAGCTTTTGGGCACAATTTCGTACAATCTGATCTTATTTTGCAGAGTTTGCCTTGGGATTTCGAGTATTTTAGCTGCTTGTGATACATTGTTTTTTGTTTGTTGGATTGCCTTTTCGATCATTTTCTTTTCTAATCTGGCAACAGCTTCTTTTAAAGGTTCAATCTGAAGCTCTTCTTCACTATGTCGAATGAAATTCTTCACACGCTCTTCAATATCTTTCATTTGAAGTGTATCTTCCCAGTCATCTATTTGATTGATTGCAAATTCAACAATATGTTCCAACTCCCGTACATTTCCTGGCCAGTTGTACTTCAAGAGAAAGTCATATACCTCTCTTGATACATTGGTTATATTTTTGTGCAGCAACACATTATATTTAGAAATAAAAGATTCCAATAAAAGCTTAATATCATCTTTCCGTTCCCGTAATGGTGGAATATTGAGTGTCATTACACATAATCTGTAATATAAATCAAGTCTCATATCTTTATCCTTTACACAATCTTCAGGGCGTTTATTGGATGCGGTGATTACTCGTACATCAACTTTTCTAATAATTTTATCTCCTAATCTTCTAATATATCCGTCTTGCAGTACTCTTAATAACTTGGACTGTAGATGAATGGGCATTGAGTTAATTTCATCTAGAAAAATCGTTCCTCCTTCCGCTATTTCAAATAAGCCTGGATTATTTTCCGCTCCTGTAAAACTCCCTTTTATTGTACCGAACAAAATACTTTCAATTAAGGCTTCCGGAATTGCTGCACAGTTTTGCGCAATGAAAGGCTTTTCTACACGATTACTGGCATTGTGCAGTGCTTGAGCAAATAATTCTTTTCCTGTTCCTGTTTCACCATATATAAAGACGGGTGAGCTCCCTTTTGCAATCTTTTCGGTTAAGAGCTTTAAATTTTTCATTTGTTCGTTATTCGTAATAATATCTTTCAATGTATATTTTGCTCGTTCTGGATGAATATTTTCTAGTAATCGTTTATCACCTTTAAACATTTCTGAATTTATCTCGATTGCATTATTAGGAATATGATTTTCTTTACTTATTTCTTTCGAAAATTCAATTGCTCCTATAATTTTCCCATGGGCTCTGATTGGTAGAGAAATATTTGTGGTTTCAATTTTTCGACCCATAAAATCAACAATTTCTTGTTTACCTCTAAAAATGGGACGACCTGTTTTCATTGCATTTAACAACGTACTCGATTTTTCATTCAACGTAGGAAATACGGAAAATAAGCTTTCTCCTAATATTTCCTCTCGTTCTTGAACTTCAGAGTGAAATCGAGGATTAAATTTGACTGTAAACAAGATCGTCCCTTTGTTATCAATAATAGTAATACCATCAATGTATTTCAGTTGATTTAGAACCTCGTAATTATTTAATCGACTCATTGTATACTCCTCCATGATTTTTTAGTAAGGGGGTGAACCTTTTGGGTTATTCTAGTAAAAAATATTCTTGATGCTTGTGCCACGAAAGACTTAGAATGTAATGGCTGAACTTGTTCCGCCTAACCTTGCCATGCTAGTAAACACCGTAGAGATCATCGAACCATCGTGGTGGGCTAAAATATGTAGTTTGATGAAGGGATACAAGGTAAATGAGCACATCGGCCCGTTCAAAATGCGGAAAATTGGACTTAATCGGCGTTTCGTCCTTCTATAGTCTGTGGCTTTTTGCTTGGAAGTGCGATGAACTTCTCCTTGGTTAATGCGTCTTAGACCCCAATTTCGAAGGATCTTGGAATTCCGTTGCAGTTTCCTGGCAAGCCGGGTGCTTACGATAGTCTCTTGGAGATGACAGATGCGGGACTTCTCGTGAATGCAACAGAGCGTTGTGCCATGGAACTATGCCCGTCGCTTAGGTTTTCACGATTATGTAGATACCGAAGCCATGTTTATGAACATCTTCTGCGACTTTCGCAAACGCAAAGTCATCCCATAAAACAAAAGCCGGCCTTGTATTAGGTCGGCTTCTTATATATTTTGTACGTTATCAAGCTGCAGGTTTGCTAGAACATTTCTTTGAGTAATTGCGGGTATCAAACTTTTTTCAATTCATTGTTACGTCTCTCTCATCACAAGATTCCATTTTCATCCAAAAACTATCAAAATTGTCTCAACCGCATTGTTGTAAATCTTATCAGGATCCTTCATTATACACCTCGGCTCCCTTTTTCGAATATTTCGACACAAATCACTGGTAAACATCAGAGTAAGGACCATAGCATTAAATTCCTTCTTTGAACATTATATCTGCATGCAAGCTATTACGCTATCCTGCCCCCTTTAATTGAATAATTTATGATACCATTCCTTACGGATAGTCCCTTCTCTTTATTAAGAGGTTTCATGACAAATAAAGTCTTATCGATCCAAGGTTCTCCCCTTACGCCACTATTAAAATAATCGGCAACTATCGAATCCTTAAATGAAACAAGGAAATCGCGACTTTACCTCAATACAAAGGCGATGTATAGGATACATTAGTAATAGTTGATATAACCTTTATCAACTGGATATCTGATTATGTTCGAAAGCTTCGTATGTCAAGCCAATGCGATGTAATTATGAAACGCCCCTAATGAAAGCACGGTTAATCAGATCAATTGTTGGATAGACTTAGTATTCTCAAAACTTCGGGAGTTTTTTTAATATGACAGGTCTAATAAATTGATGAAGATGAAAACGATGAGCGACTAAACTATGGTTCCGACATCATTTTCTTTTGTTGTTTCTATGCTGAAATAATATCCAGTGGTGATTTATAACGGATTTCATTTGAAGTAGGGAATAACCATAAGTTGGTATGGTTCACCTTTCATCTTATTTTTCAATGGGCTTTAACCGTTTATTGACTTGACGAAAATCAAATTTTTTCCGTTCATGCCTTCTAACCTACTTAAGGAGAAATGGATCTACCTATACATGAATAATATCAAAATTTAAATACAAAATATAAAAAAAAGTTAAAGGTTTAGCCTTTAATAAAAATAATGAAGGAGACTTTTAAAATGACACAAAAACAACAATATCAGCAAGCTATCAATGCGTCACAACAAGCCCAACAGGCTATTCAATCTGCACTAGCTAATGAAAATCCACAATTATTCCAACAAGCACAGCAACAGCTTGAAAAAGCTCAACAACAACTTCAAGAAGTTCAACAGTCTTGGTTCTTAATGTAACGTTCTATGTAACATCATTTTCTCTGTTCCCTTAGGTCCCCAAATGTTAAATGCTTGCTCTCTTTTCCCTCCTGTTGGTAAAGAACCTGTAAGCCATACGTCCGGTATGCCGATTGTATGATCCGAATGCAAATGAGTAAGAAACAACTTATCTACACTGCCTGGTAACAGATTCGCTTTATTTAATTGTAAAGCTGTTCCACGTCCAGCATCAAAGAGGAGTTTTTCATTACCAACTTCTACAAGAGTAGCCGGACCGGAGCGGGATGTACTTAAAAGTGGAGAACCTGTTCCTAATTGGGTTACTTTAAAGTCCGTTTGCTTTACAGCAGTTTGGCCGAGAGAAGGAAGTAAAAATGTTAATGATAGAATTATTGAAACTATTAACCAAAAAACAAAAGAAGTATTCCTTATTCTTTTTCTTCATAATAAAAACCTCCTGTCAGATTATTTGACTTTAACCAAGCAAAAACCTTTGTTTCGAATATAAAACTCCGATTCAAAAAACTTTAACGCAAACTAAATATTATAATATTTTAATATTCAGTCAATATTTCTAAATTAAACCAGTATATTGTTTTAACCTTCCATCAGGATACCTGGACTCAATCCGGGAAAGAAGCTGAAATAATCTTACACATTATTGGATTTCATATTGGATCAATTGTTCATACTAAAGAAAACTATCTGTTAAAGAAGGAGTTTATATGCCAAACAAAAAAAATAAAAATCATAATCCAGCTCAACATAAAAGTCAGGTTAGTAAATTACATTACAATGGAATGGAAGTGGATACTGATGTCAATGAAGATCCCATTCGCGAAAAATTATTAGATGAATCAGTTGATTCTTTTCTAAAATTGAAAGAAGGACAGGAATAGTAGGAGGAATTGTCCTTAAACGTTTTTGTATTTTTCCAATTCAAATGGGCCCTCAGGAAGCTTTTGAGCGGCCCATTTTGTTTCTTATCACCGAACGTTTTTCTTCTTGGGGTACCGCCAGCAGGCGCTAAATTATGATGTCTTCATGCACTAAAGCTCCTATTTGTTGAAAATGACGATATAATGTTAGTGGAATGATTGTATTCGCAAAAGGAGGTTCGTTTCTTGAATATTTTAATTTTGGGTGCAACTGGCCGGGTTGGGGGGCAATTAGTTACTTATAGTCTCCAAGACAGACATCATGTTACAGTTTTGGTTCGCACTCCTGAGAAGATTGGCATGAACGATGCCAATTTAACCATTATTCAAGGTAATGTTTTAAATAAAGATGATATCGTACGTGCCATGCAGGGGATTGATGTAGTTTTTAGTGCACTGAATACTGAAGGGACAACCACTTTATCAAAGAGTATGCCACTAATTATTGAAGCAATGGAAAACGAAGGTATCAAACGAATTATTACCATTGGAACAGCAGGTATCCTGCAAAGTAGAACAACCCCAAATATTTTGCGTTATCAGTCACGTGAATCTAAGCAGAAGTCTACCCGCGCAGCGAAAGAACATCATCAAGTTTACGAAATGCTGAAACAATCAACACTTCAATGGACCATTGTCTGTCCTACATATTTGCCGGATGGAGAAAGTTTTGGTACATATCGTGTGGAAGGTGACTTTTTACCGGAGAATGGGGTTGAAATATCCGTGCCGGATACAGCGGAATTTGCATTTAGCCAAATAAAAAGTAGTGCTTATTTAAAATCACGAGTAGGTATTGCCTACTAAACATTCCTACTTGCATTACTCCACTTGGAATCGTAGATGAAGTGCAGGAACCATTACGTCCGCTTAGCCGGTTCAATTATCTTCGTAAATGTACACAATCGCTGAACAATTGCCAAGAATATTTACCGGTTACTTTTGGACGAAAGAAAAATTCGCCTGCACCAAGTTCATGAACATTCTATGCCAATGTGCTATATTTGCCCTCCAAAAATAGCCACATTCTGCCTGTCGGGCGTAAACGCTAGCCCGTTCCATATCAATACAGTCTGTACAAATCCTAGTGAGTCGGCATTGTACCTCCCCGCGATCCTTTGATATGCTTCGAGCTCATATATGCCATCCCTGTTGTAATCAACCGGATATAAACCAGATAAAGGATTGATCCACCCTTCTATCGGCGACTTCAATACACCCTCCTTGTTATAAATTTCAGATAAATATTCCTTACCCTTATATGTAAGGTCAAGCATGTACCTTTCTTTTAGATAATAACTGTTCAACTTTGCTTTGTATTGGTTTTCATAATTAACAGCGTATTTATAGGTTTCATTGAATGCGTCTGAATTAAAAATGGTCATGAGTTGACTGTTAAGATATGAAAAAACATACGCATAGATGGAACCACCGCTTCCTCCCGTATCAATGACCACTAAAATGTCATCCCCTTTGTTACCTGTAAAATCACCAAGAAAAAGGGTCGGATTATATCCTGCGTTATTTTTCATGGGAACATGTTCATATTGATTAGTCCTTCCATTTTGGATAACCAAAGTTACATTCCTCCAAAAGGGGCTATCAGGGTTTTTGTTTGCGGTAAGAAAAACATTGTCCTTTATCCCATCCCCATCAATATCGCCTTGCTTTGAGGTCATCGTAACTGTTCTGTACAAGTTCATTTCCCTTGAAAGGGCAGATTGGAGGCTCAATTTCATGTCTAGCAGTTCCTGCTTTGAAGGATAAGGATTTGGAAACGACAAGGCGTTATCGATCGTTTGCATCGCTTCACTTGTTAAACCGGCTCTTCTTTGAGTCTCAGCCAAACAGTACCAAAAATAGGGATCATTCGATTCTTGTATTTTTGCGTAATAGTAATGAATCACTTTTCTGATGTCATACGTATTCAACTTCATCCCACCTGTCTCACTTTAATATCCATGAATTATATGCGAGAATTTAGTGAATAATCTTGAGTACATATCTATTGCTGGTAACAACAATATTGTCCTTTTCAAATTTAGCGCCCTTATTATGAATGATTTCTGTTGCCTAATACCTTTTTATGAACTTTTTTTGCTTGCGTATATTTATTTAATTTGCTATTATAACTGACGAACGTTCGTTAAAATATGAGGTGATATTATTGAAAAGTAATGAAATTAAGGAAGCCGCTCTAAAATTTTTCACGATTCATGGTTATGAAGGAGCGTCCCTTTCTCTAATAGCTGAAGAAGTCGGCATGAAAAAGCAATCCATTTACGCCCATTTTAAAGGCAAGGATGATCTTTTTCTGCAAGTTTTACGTGATGCGAAAGAGACGGAACTATCTTCGAAACTCCAATATTTCAGTAAAGTCGATTCAAAAAATCCTGAAAAAGATTTATACGGATTCCTGCAATTGGTCATCGATCTTTTCCAAAAAAATGAGCATATTAAGTTTTGGCTGCGTATGTCCTTTTTTCCGCCAGCGCATCTTGAAAAAGAAATCGAGCAGGAAGTCATAGATATCGAGGAAAAGGTGCAGGCAATTCTGGAATGTAAATTCCAGGATTGGATCAATGACAAATTAATCGTCGAAGATGCAGCCATAACTCCGACCTATGCTTTCTTGGGAGTAGTGGATTCCATTTTGCTTGAGCTTGTATACGGCAATGATGAGAAACGGCTGAAGGATAAATTGGCAGCCTCTTGGAAAGTGTTTTGGAGAGGTATTTCACAAGAATGATTCACAAAGAAAGTGGTGTTAACAAATGAATAAACCAATTAAAGAACAAAAGGCGGTATTAATTATTCTTCTAAGCAATATATTCATTGCTTTTCTGGGAATTGGACTCATCATCCCCGTCATGCCGTCATTTATGAATATCATGCATTTATCAGGAAGTACGATGGGCTATCTTGTTGCCGTATTTGCGGTTTCACAGCTTGTTATGTCTCCATTCGCAGGTCGTTGGGTTGACCGTTATGGGAGAAAGAAAATCATCATCATCGGCTTATTCCTTTTTGGTGTTTCAGAACTTATCTTCGGTGTAGGGACAAACGTATCGGTGTTTTATTTATCAAGGGTCCTAGGGGGAATAAGTGCCGCCTTTATCATGCCAGGTGTTACTGCATATGTTGCGGATATTACATCCGTTCAGGAAAGGCCAAAAGCAATGGGCTATATTTCAGCCGCCATTAGCTTGGGCTTTATAATTGGACCAGGGATCGGTGGCTTTGTTGCAGAATATGGTATACGCTTGCCCTTCTTCCTTGCGGCGGCCATTGCTTTTTTAGCATGCCTTTCATCAATATTCATTTTAAAAGAGCCGATGACAAAGGAACAGCTTGCAAAAGTTTCTGCAAATATTAACCAAACAAACTTTATAGGCGATTTAAAGAAATCACTAAACCCGCTTTACTTTATTGCGTTCATCATCGTATTTGTACTCGCTTTTGGTTTATCAGCCTATGAAACTGTTTTTAGTCTATTTTCTGATCATAAATTCGGCTTCACGCCGAAGGATATTGCAATAATCATTACAATAAGCTCTATTTTCGGAGTTATTGTGCAAGTATTCATGTTTGGAAAACTGGTGGATATTCTCGGCGAAAAGAAGCTTATCCAATTATGTTTAATTGTCGGTGCCATTTTTGCGGTAGCGTCCACTATGATTTCCAGCTTTTTGGCAGTTCTAGTGGTAACTTGCTTCATCTTCCTTGCATTTGACCTGCTTCGTCCGGCTTTGACGACATTTTTATCAAAAGCTGCCGGGAAAGAACAAGGATTCGTTGCTGGAATGAACTCCACCTATACGAGCTTAGGAAATATCGCCGGGCCATCCATGGGAGGATTGCTGTTTGACATAAACATTCACTACCCTTATCTTTTTGCTGCTGTCATTATCGTCATTGGCCTTGGCATTACAGTCATTTGGAAAGAAAACCGATTGACAGAAAGCTTAGCGAAATATTAATGTCCCGGATCGAATCTCTTAGATTTTAAAAGCACCTTTCCTTTTTGGGCTGGAAAACTCCCAAACTTGAAAAATGATATTCTACTAAAAAACCCCTTGTCCATATTGGGCAAGGGGTTTAACTTATCCAGATTAGTCATTTTTGCTATTATTATTATTTAAAAGTGGGATTCTGTTTTATATTACTGGTGATATACGCTCCAAATTAATTCTGAATTTATATCGATCTGCACGGTAGACAGTTCTGACAACCCCAAGGGGTCGATTCGTATTCAGGATAATTCTTCGTTCTATCAGCAATATAGGGGAACCTTCGATTACCTCGAGCATTTCCGCCTCTTTTTTTTGAGCGATGGAGGCTTCAATTATCTGTCTGCCATGCTGGATTTGTAAGCCGAAGGTTTTTTTAACATAGTCATGTATGGAACTCACGGCCATTTCTTCCGTTAGATCCGGGGCAATATCTTTTGAGATGTATAGCCTTTCAAATGCCATCGGCAACTGATCAGCAAGCCTTACACGTTCCAGTTCGAAAATTGGAGTTCCTTCTTCAACCTCAAGCTTTGCAGCAAGTTCATGATCAGCATTGACCTCTGTAAAACTGATGACTCGTGTACTTGGTTTATGCCCTCTTGATATCATATCCTCTGAAAAGTTTGTTAATCCTTGCAAGGGCTGCTCCAATATTTGTTGGGCAACGAATGTTCCTTTTCCGCGCTGCCTGTATAAATAACCGCCATTTACGAGGTTAGAAATCGCCTGTCTCACCGTCATCCTGCTTATTCCATATTTTTCAGTATATTCTTTTTCTGAAGGAATCATCTCTCCTGGTACCAATTCAAGACATTGAATCGCTCCTTTAATCTCCTCTTCAAGTTGATGATAAATGGGACTCTGGGAATTCTTTTGGATCATTTAGCGTACATCTTCCTTTCATCGTGATGTAAATTTTACAAGGCATCCTGTTCGGAAACATCTCAAGCTAAAATTCCGTTCGATGATCCCTATCCATGCTAATAAACACGATAAGACAAGACTTTTATTTAAGTATCCAAATTCCTTTTTGTGAATTTCAATACCGATTCCCTTGAACGTTCAATTTCATTTTTATTTTCATTATAGAATTTTGAAACGTACGCATAGAAAATAATGCTGACCGTTAGAAATTGTGCAAAAAGCGAACTTGTTGCAGCACTTCGGAATTTTGCCTCAGGAGCACGTACATGATTTAGGGACATATCAACTTTTTTAGTTAGCCCATTGTTCCCCAATCGTGATAAACCAATTGTTTTAATTCCATATGCTTTAGCAATATCAACGAGTTCCAGAACTTCTTCAGTTTCGCCACTATTGGAAATACAGAAAAAAACGGTATTCTTTGATGATGCAGCGAGTGCTGTGGCCGTAATATGCGGGTCTTGATTAGCACTTACAATCTTTCCTAACCGTAACCATTTCTGTGTAATATCTTCAGCAACAAGCCATGATGCCCCTAATCCATAAACATAAATCACATCTGCACTTCTCATGGTTTCAATGATATTGTCAAGAACGGTCTCATCCAAATAATGTGCCGTTTCCTGTATAGCTTGGACAGAGTTGGACACTATTTTATTTTTGATGGACGCTATTGTTTCATTAGGCTCAATATCATGGAAACCTTTTTTCTCCGGTTGGGAAATCAGTGATGATAGGGATACCTTCAGTTCTGAAAAACTGTTAACTTTTATTGAATGACAGAATCTCGTTACTGCAGAACTGCTGGCATTGGCATGGTCAGCTAATTCATGTATCGTCATTCTTATAATATCTTGTGGATTTTCTAAGATATATTGGGCAATTTTCCTTTCTGAATTAGGCAACTGGTTCAATAAACTTTCAATTCTCAATAAAATATTTTCAACGGGCATATGGTTTACTCTCCTTGATCTTTACTTACTTTAACTGCTTCATTGCTATGTAGTAACCACCCAAGGTAGCTGATACGTCATCCAAAACAAATTTCACATTTGGTTTTTCAAGTTTAATATGATTGATGAAAGAGCTTTGCACCAATGGTATATTTGTCAATATGCTACCTTTTATTGCAATTGTAACATTCTCACTTAACTTTAACTTCTTGATAACCTCAAGCGTTTGTTTTGAAAGGTGGTACCCGGCCTGATTCAGAATATTTTGCGAGAAACCATCGCCCTTCTCCGCATGTTGGACAATTAGGGGAACAAACGCGGCAATCTCGGATTTCGTGGCGAAATAAATGAATTTCTTCAGTTGCATTACACGATGATAGCCAAGTTTTTTAAGTATTGTCTCGGTTAAATGGCTATATTCATATCCCTCATCCTCTTCTTTCGTCATTTTTATAAAAGCCTGCATGGCGATCCAGTAGCCACTTCCTTCATCCCCAAGAATGTGTCCCCAGCCTCCAGCTGATTTCTCGATACCTTTATGGATGCCGATACTTAAAGATCCAGTTCCGGATATGGTCAAAATGCCATCATTTCCTTTTAGTAAAGCAGCATGTGCGATAATTCCATCATTTACAATCGTGAACGGGACATTAAATGCCTTGCTTAATGCACGTTTTATGCCCTGCGGATTTTCAACTCCTCCATACCCGGCTAAACCTAAGCAAATGTAATGGCAGCTTCCATTATCAATAGGGGTTATGCATTGTTCAATTGCCTGTATAATGTTAGCGATGGCTTGTTTTTCATTTATAAGCAGGTTACCATACCCCGCTTTGCCTACACTTATTTTATTTCCCTTTAAATCATAGGCCACTGCTTCAGTTTTAGTGCCACCGCCGTCAACACCGATAATATAATTCATATCATTCTCCTATTCAGTAAAAAAGGGAAGGAAATTACCCTTCCTTCCCTGAAGATTCTCCATTAACATTGAATTGGAATTTCCCCCATGGTTCCAAATAATCGAGGAGAAAAATTTCCTCTTCCGCTATTCGGCCAACTACATTTGTTTTCCCCGAATTCTTCATTTCCTTCAATGCAATCTGCAGTTCCCCTTTATATTGTCCATAGAGCTCATTTTCAATTAAAATATCACCGCGTCTAATATCAGGCGTATATGTTGGTTTAAATTCTTCACCCTTATATTTCACGCGTGATTGAGTCGAGCGAATAAGGTAATCGGAAACATCACCACGGTAAAAATGGAATTCTTCCAATACTATTTTTTTCTCTAAAGCAGTTATGGTGTCGTGAAGGTTAACATTAAATGTTAACCGACCGCTGTTTAACAGGCTAAGCTGCTCCAATTCATCTTCGGATGCGTAGGCATTTGCAATAATTACATCATCAATCAACCCTGTCGCATACAAGTGTTTCGCTTGTGTCGTAATGGGCAATTCCCGGTGCATTTCCAATGTACATAATCCTTCCATTATAGGCCAAGGTCCGTACGTTGCTGCATGAGAGCTTATGAAAGCTGCCGTGCGGATATTATACATTTTGAATGACTCACAGCATTTTATAAAATGAGGATAGCTCAGCCCTGCATAGCGATGAGGATAGAAGTTATGCGAACCTATTAAATTCTCTTTATTTGGTTTGTAATCGATAATATTTTCTAAATATTTTGTTGCATTGCTCATATTTATCTCAATTTTGAGACCATATGGATTATGTGTCATAATCGACTCTTCGTTACCTGTAAAGCCCATGTCCAGCCTGATTCCATACGCACCTAATTCTGCAAAAAACGATAAGTCATTATAAGAAATGCCTAGCGAACCGAATACTCGGGGAGCAATATCGACCATCACTTCCATATTCAATTGATTGGCATAACGAATCGATTCTTTAAATTCTTTTAAAATCTTCTCTTTGTCACCTTCGACGGATAGCAAGCAAGTAAAGATCTTTTTGAATCCATATTTGTGTGCAAGTGCAATGTATTCCATGTCTTTTTCAACGGTTGAATGCTCTGGATAGATAGAAATACCGAGTTTACCCATTATTAAATCACCTCTTTACTGTTGTGGAGCTAGCTTTTTTACAATGCGAATCATATGTTCAATTAGCTTTTGTTCACTCATTGCCGTCATCAAATGATCCTGAGCATGAATCATTAATAATGTTTTCTCACTTGGAACTCCATTCAATTCTTCTTGAATCAGTTTGGTTTGTGTTTTATGGGCCAAGTTCAATTCCTCCTGACCCTGTTTAATTAGATCCTCTGCCTTTTCAAAATTGAATTCTTCCGCTTCTTTCAGTGCGTCGAATGCTAAACCTCTCGCATTTCCACTATGTGATATTATTTCAAAAATTTCCATTTCGTTATTGTTCATTTCAGTTGACATATCATTACACTCCTATTTTATGTTAGATTTTGAAGGTTCATTGGAATACTGTAATCCAAATTTACTGTTTAAAACACCATTCACTTGATGTTCGGTATAGCATTTTCACTGAAAAATCGTGGTAAATATTCTTGATGCGCTTTTAAAAGTTTTTGTAAAACAATTTCCGCCAAGTCATCACTTGGAATAAGCGGGTTAATCGTTAAAGCTAATAACGCTTTATCATAAGAACCTGTAACGGCTGCCTCAGCACCAATTCTTTCAAATGATTTGATTTGTTGAATTAAGCCAAGTACTTGTATGGGTAATTTCCCCATAGACAAAGGAATTGGTCCATTTTTGGTGACGATACAACTTACTTCGACTGCTGAATCATAATCTATATCCGTAAGCGATCCTTTGTTTTGTACATTTAGCACTTGTATGTCTTTTTTATCATTATAAATGGAAGAAATGACGTTACACGCTGCATCACTATAGTAAGCTCCACCACGTTGCTCTAATTGTGGAGGCTTGATGTCAAGGGTTTCATCCTTGTATAGGTCAAACAAACCTTCTTCCAGTTTTTTCACAACTTCTGCTCGAGTTTCCCCAGATTTGAATGCTTCCAACTCTTCTTCTAAAATCGTTTTTGTTTTGTAATAATAACGATGGTACGGGCAAGGCACCACTCCTAATGATTTCAAAAATCTTCTGTTCCAAGCCAATGGGGCAATATTCTTCATCGTCAGTTGAATTTCAGGATTGCCAAGCATTTCAAGCACTTTATCCGTGACTTCTTGATCATCAACGAACACATGCATCCCGAATACCATATGGTTTAACCCGGCGAAATCCATGTGCACTCTCTTCATATCAACACCAAGCATGTTGGAAATAGACATATGCATATTAAATGGAACATTACATACCCCAATGACTTTTTTATGCTTGCTGTAGCGGAGAAGGGCTTCCGTTACCATCCCAGCTGGATTTGTGAAATTAATTAACCATGCATCCGGGCAGAGCTCCTGCATTTCTTCTGCAATTTCCAGAAGAATGGGGATAGTTCGTAATGCTTTGGACAATCCTCCTGCGCCATTTGTTTCTTGACCAATTAAGCCTAATTCCAATGGGATCCGCTCGTCCTTGATTCGTGCATCAAGTAAACCCACTCTCATTTGCGTTGTGACAAAATCGGCATTTTGCAAGGCTTGACGGCGATCTAACGTTAGATGTATTTCCATTGGAAGTCCTGCTTTTTCAACCATACGCTTTGCTAATGTTCCTACAATCTCCAGTTTTTCTTTTCCTGCCTCAATATCCACTAACCACAGTTCTCTAATAGGCAACTCCTCATATCGTTTAATAAAACCTTCTATTAATTCTGGTGTATAACTGGAGCCTCCACCAATCGTGGCAATCTTCAACCCGTTTTTCATTTCCATTCCCCTAACACCTCATTGTAAGCTAATCTGAATTCTTCATTTATTTATAGATGATTGCATAACAAACCAATGCGCTTACCGCTAATAAAGACAAGAATAATAGTGCTGCTTGTTTCTTGTTTTTAAACTTACCTTCAACAAAACAAACAACCATCGTCAATCCTGCGCTTATGGCAAAGGTATTTCCCATGTATAGTGATAATTGTTCATTTATCTCAAAGGCATCCATTAATCTGTTAAAGATAAAATTAAAAACAAGAATGAAGCTAAAAAATAGAAAGGCACTTTTGTAACTAAAAAAGTGGATTCTGGAAGTTGAATTCATGTTCTTTCCCCCTCTCAATTCATAAAAGGAGTTTGGAGCATTTAGTCCCAAACTCCCTTTTAGGTATTCCTTATAAAGCGATATTTTTATGATCCGTTGTTTCTACCATGTTTTCCTGCGCTAAAAGCTTTTTATCGTACATCTTAAAGAATGGCAGATAAATAATAACGGAAATGGTTAAATTCACCACCACTAGAACAATGGCTCTCCAATCACCGCCTGTTGAAAGGTAGGCACCTATTGGAGCGGGCAGTGTCCAGGGAACCATTACATAAGTCGGGTTCACCAGTCCGATGGACGTTGCTATATAGGCAAGTGTTGCACCAATTAGCGGTGTAATGATAAATGGAATAATCAGTACCGGGTTGAGTACAATCGGCATCCCAAAGATGACAGGTTCATTGATGTTAAAAATGCTTGGTACAATTGTTGCTTTCCCCATTGCTTTACTATAGGTGGACTTTGCCGTTAAGAGCATGGCTATTACTAAACCCAATGTTGCACCAGACCCGCCAATCCAAATAAACCATTGGAAAAATGTTTCAGGAGCGATGTGGGGAATTGCCTTTCCAGCAGCAACCGCAGCAGAGTTATTCCCCAAGTATACTTCCCAAACCGGACGAGCTACGGCACCTACGACTGATACGCCATGAATACCAAATGACCAAAAGAATGTAATCAAAAATACTGGAATTAATACACCTGGCAATGTATCTCCTGCACTGATGAGTGGTGCAACCGCTTTATCGACAAGTGAGTGTAAATCAACAGCAAAAACGACTGTAATTAAAGTCATAACAAGCAGTACAATTGAAACTGGTATTAATGCTTCAAATGAACGGGCCACTGAAGTTGGAACAGAATCCGGCATTTTGATTGTGATATTTTTTGTCTTACAAAGACGTAAAATTTCGACAGCAAAAATGGATACAATCATTCCTACAAAAAGACCATGGCCGCCTAGATTTGTCATTGGCAGAACAAATCCCACATCATCCATCGTCTTTACACCAATTGTGAACAAGAAGGCTGCTAATGATAGTAAACCTCCAGATAGCGGATCAAGTTTATAGCTTTGAGATAAACTGTAGCCTATACCAAAAGTAATATATAGCGTCATGATGAACATCGTTAATCGATATGGTATTAAAATTTCAGCTATATGTTTTGCAGACCATTCACCTAATGCAGTATCTGCTGCAACGGGCGGAAATGCGATGATCAAGAATAAACTGCCAAAGATGATGAAAGGTAACGCAGAAACCACTCCATCCCGAATTGCGCGTAAATGTTTTTGCTCAGACAATTTAGCCATAGGTGTTGAAAGATTATTTTCTAAAAAAGCTACAAACTTGTCCATTCGTGTTTTCCCCTTTTACGTTTAGTGAAAAGAAATAGTAATTAGTTTATTATTTTGCTAGTTCCGTTACCAATTTTAGTAGTTTAGGTCCGCCAAGAGGGCTGTAAGCTTGGGCTGGTATGGCTTCACATGGGACGCCCGCTTCATCTGCCGATGCCTTAAAGCCATCGAAACGATGTTTGACTTGCGGAGCTACCATTGCAACATCCCAGCCATTTCGTACTTCCGCATCAAATTCTTGAGTGCCGACTGCCAATACTTCTATGGTTACACCCTGTTTTTCCCCTTCCTTCTTTAAAGCGCTTACAACGATTGCACTAGACATTCCACCTGAACATACGAATAATACCTTCATTCTTTTTTCCTCCAATTTTTTTATTTTTTTTATAAAAAGCGTTAAATCGTTTTTCTTATGAATCCTTGTGCCTTCACTAAACGATTTGAGGCTTCTTCATATGATACATTCGTTAAAATCATGACAATTGCAATCTTAGGCTGGGCATGTGCCTTTTCTAAAAATTCGCCTGCAATTTCATAGCTACAGTCAGTAGCATCCATGATAATACGTTTTGCACGTTCAACTAGCTTTTCATTAGTTAACTGTAAATCTACCATTAAATTTCCATAAACTTTTCCAACTCCAACCATTGAAGCGGTGGAAAGCATGTTACATACTAACTTTTGCGATGTTCCAGCTTTTAAACGTGTAGAACCCGTCAGGACTTCAGGCCCGTTTACAACTTCAATCGCAACTTTTGCAATCTTACCTATCTCAGAACCTTTGTTACAGCTTATCGACACAGTTCCTGCACCAACTTGATTGGCATATTCCAATCCAGCAATAACATATGGAGTGCGACCACTGGCTGCAATGCCCACTACGACGTCCCTGTTTGTTAATTCGATTTTCTTCAAATCTTCAGGACCTAATTCAAAACTGTCTTCAGCACCTTCCACTGCCTTAATGAAAGCCTTCTCCCCACCAGCTATAAGACCCACTACTTCACTAGGATCGGTATTGAATGTCGGGGGACATTCTACTGCATCCAATAATCCGATGCGCCCGCTTGTTCCTGCACCCATGTAAATTAATCTGCCGTTTTTTTTCATGGCTTCGACGATCATCTCCACGGCTTTAGAAATTTGCGGAAGTTCTTTTTTTACACAATGGGCAACTTTGATGTCTTCTTCGTTCATTACCTCTAAAAACTCAAGTGTTCCCATTTCATCCAAACTCATGGTCTTTTCATTACGACGCTCTGTCGTTAAATGCTCTAGCATACATATCATCCTTTTTTATTTCAGTGGTGAAAGTGGTGAAACTTTTTTTAACTATAGAGAAATATATCATTATTAAAAATTAATTTCAATATTGTGTATACATTTTTAAAAATTAATTTTAAAATAAACGGAGATAGCTAAATGATTATTATCTTTCTACTAAAATTGGAATGTAAACTGACTAGCCATCTTATGAACCAAACCTCCGATTCTTTTTATTGTTTAGATCATATCTCACTATTCATATGTAACAAATTCATATATTCATTATTTGTTAACGCTTACAAATAATTAAATATAACTATTTAATGAAATGAGGTTTTACTATTGATGAATGAAAGAATTACAAAGACAAGATTTGGTTCACTGGCGCTAGCCGCTTTAGTGGGAGGATCACTTCTCCTTCCATCCGATTTGATTGCACATGCAGAAACGGGGACGATCCCTCAGCAAACTACTTATGTAAAACAGGAACTGCGCGCAACTTGGATTGCAACTGTGTTAAATATTGACTGGCCGTCCAAACCAGGTTTATCCATATCAGCACAGAAAGAAGAATTCATAAAATATTTGGATGAACAAAAAGCAATGGGGATGAATGCTGTCGTTATGCAAATCAAACCAACTGCAGATGCTTTTTACCCTTCTGAATACGGTCTTTGGTCAAAATATTTAACAGGAATCCAAGGAAAAGATCCTGGGTATGACCCTCTTGCATTCATGGTAGAAGCAGCACATGATCGTAATATGGAATTTCATGCATGGTTTAATCCATATCGCATTACTATGCCTTTAGGTAAGACAGCTGAATTATCGGATATTGATAACCTTCCAGAATCTCATCCTGCTAGAAAGCACCCTGATTGGGTCATACCTTATGGGCAACAGTTGTACTTTGACCCAGGCATTCCTGGCGTACAACGGTTTGTGATCGATGGAATAATGGAAGTTGTTAAGAATTATGATATTGATGCAGTCCATATGGACGATTATTTCTATCCTTACAAGATTGCAGGAGTACCTTTCCCAGATGAAATTTCCTATCAAAAATATGGAGCAGATAGATTTACAAATGTGGAAGATTGGCGAAGGGATAATGTAAATAACCTTGTTAAGAATATAAATGAAGAAATCAAGACAGAAAAATCATATGTGAAGTTTGGTATAAGTCCATTTGGAGTTTGGCGCAACAAAGCAGTTGATCCCACAGGATCTGACACTGCCGCTGGACAAACGAATTACGATGATTTATATGCGGATACCAGGACGTGGATCAATAATGGATACATTGATTATATTGCACCTCAATTATATTGGAATATAGGATTGCCAGTAGCTGACTATGCCAAACTTCTTGATTGGTGGACAAAAGAAGTCGAAGGTAAAAATGTTCAACTCTATATTGGACAAGGAGACTATAAAATTAATACAGAGTCCAATGGTGTCCAAAACTGGTTCAATCCCGAAGAAATGCCAAACCAGTTAAAACTGAATCGAACATATAAGGAATTTGATGGAAGCATGCATTTCAGTGCCAAAGATTTACGGAAAAACCCCCTTGGGATTGCGGATCGTTTAAGTGAGGATATTTATAAGCATCCCGCATTGGTTCCTGCCATGCCTTGGATCGATGATCATGCCCCAAAGGCTCCAAAGGTGAGCAAGGCAACACAAGCAGGAGATGGAATACAATTTGAAATTTACGATCACAAGCAATCAGATGCATCCTATTATGCCATTTATCGTTTTGATGGGAAGAAAAAAGGAAACATAGAAGACTCAACGAACTTACTTGCCACAGTGCATAAAGAAAATAAACGTCAACTATATATTGACGGCAGTGTAGAAAAAGGAAAGACATACACATATGTTGTGACTGCCTTAGACCGAACCCACAATGAAAGTAAACAAACTAAACAGATTAATATAAAGGTAAAATAAACTTCAAGAAATAGCTTTACGGTTCAAGAAGCATGTCAGTTAACAATGGACATAAGTTATATATTAAACAATATGTTAGAAATGGTCTTAACTTAGTACCATTTACTGTTTCATATGATGCTAAATTGGGATATAAAAGAATCGAAGTAGGTGGAATGACGATGTACATAGTTGGATTAATGTCCGGAACATCACTGGATGGAATTGATGCCGCACTTGTTCAGGTGAATAATTGTGGACTCGTGACTGAAATGGAAATGATTGAGTTCATGACATGCCCTTTTCCAAAAGATATTGAAAAAGAAATTATGCAGTCTTTATCTGCAGACACATCCAATGTTCAATTAATATGCAGTTTGAATTTTAAATTAGGAAAATTATTTGCCAATGCGGTAAAGGAAGTTTGTCATAAAGCTGGATTTCCCATTAATAAACTGGATCTTATTGGATCCCATGGACAAACCATTTACCATCAGCCTTTAAAGGACCAAAATTATATACCCTCCACTTTGCAAATTGGGGAAGCCGCAGTAATTGCTCACGATACAAACACACTTGTTATCTCAAATTTTCGTACGATGGACATGGCAGCTGGTGGACAAGGAGCTCCTCTTGTTCCTTTTACCGAATACATTCTTTATAGAAGTGAAGGGAAGGGAAGATTACTTCAAAACATAGGGGGCATTGGGAATGTTACTGTCTTACCCAAGCAAGCATCTCTTGATGACATGTATGCTTTTGATACAGGGCCTGGGAATATGATCATTGATGAAGTATGCCGCCAATTGTTCAATATAAGCTATGACGAAGGTGGTAACATAGCTAAACAAGGAAAAGTCAATGAAGAACTTTTATCTTATTGCATCAGTCATCCTTATATTATGAGCCGTCCACCAAAATCAACTGGCAGGGAATTGTTTGGCAAGGAATATGTAGTAAAACTATTAAAGATGTTTGAATCACTTCCAAGTCAAGATATTTTAGCAACAGTAACGATGTTTACAGCAAAGTCCATTGTGGAGAACTATCGAAATTTCATCTTTCCAAAAACCAATATTGAAGAAGTGATTATTGGCGGCGGTGGAAGCTATAACGAAACGTTATTAAATATGATTCAATCACTGCTTGGAAATTCCATACAAGTCTTGACTCAAGAAGATTTGGGATACTCTTCCGAAGCGAAAGAAGCGGTGGCCTTTGCATTACTTGCAAATGAGACCTTCCATGGTAATACAAGTAACGTTCCCAAGGCTACCGGGGCTGACTTCAATGTCATCCTTGGAAACATGACCTTCCCTCCTTTACATCGGATTAGCAAATAAACATAAGATAAAATAGGTTTAATAAAAGCCTCCCTTCCTCCTTGGATTTCTTAGGGGGTTTTTTCATTTGATCCGTTATAAATTCACTATTATGGCAATCACCTAGTATGATAGCGATGCCCCCCGTACTTAACTGTAAATGGACCACCCACTTGGTTTATTTATTCTAAAGCAGCTATTTGAAAAAAATAACGTCACGATTGGATTTTCCATTGAAGGTATGTATGCTTTTTAACCATTGGAAAAGAGCAGAAGGCACATCAATATTTGATGTGCCTTCTGCTCTTTTTGAATACCTGAAAATCATGGGTGGACTATTCCATTCTATTTATTTACTGGCCTAGCAGCATAGAGACATACTTCACTTCTAAATATTCATCCATGCCGTAGTGTCCCCCTTCCCTGCCTATACCACTTTCCTTCATGCCTCCAAATGGTGCTTGGGCAGTGGATGGGGCACTGTCATTAATACCGACGATTCCATATTCAAGATTATCCGAATAGGTAACTGCCTTATTTAATGACTCTGTATACACATAAGCTGCCAGGCCAAAATTCGTGTTATTGGCCCGATCAATCGCCTCTTGATCGGTTTTGAATGTACTGACCGGTGCAATTGGCCCAAACGTTTCTTCCTGCATGCACAGCATATCATCCGTTACATTGGAAAGTATGGCTGGTGCGATAAAATAGCCTTGTTCTTCATCGACTTTTGCGGTTTTATAGATGATGGCCCCTTTACTTGCAGCATCCTCTAATTGATGTTGGACTTTTTCAACTGCGGCTCCATCTATCAATGGACCAAGGTCGGTCCCTTCCATACCATTTCCAACCTTCAAAGTTAAAATGGCTTCTTTAAAAGCTTGTAAAAACGGCTGTTCAATTGTCTCATGGACGAATATTCGGTTCGCACAAATACATGTTTGTCCCGCATTCCGGAATTTCGATTGAATCAAACCGTTTACTGCTTCTTCGATATTCGCATCTTCAGCAATGATGAACGGAGCCAATCCACCGAGTTCAAGCGAGACTTTCTTTACAGTTTCTGCCGCCTTTTTCATTAAATGTTTCCCTACAGGAGTGGAGCCAGTAAATGTGATTTTTTTAACACGTGAATCATTCATCCAGACGTCTGACACATCTCCCGGTTTTTGTGTTGTCACAATATTTATCACACCGGCCGGAATGCCTGCTTCCTGGGCACTTTCAACTAATAGCAAAGCGGTCAAAGGTGTTTGTTCCGCTGGTTTGATGACCACGGTACATCCTGCAGCAAGGGCTGGCGCCACTTTCCTCGTGATCATGGCAGCAGGAAAGTTCCACGGGGTAATGGCAGCGACGACACCGACTGCCTGCTTTTGCACTAAAATACGTTTTGAAGCAACAGACGCTGGAATGATCTCCCCATAGTTACGCTTTGCCTCTTCAGCAAACCATTTCACGAAACTTGAAGCATACTTCATTTCACCTTTTGCTTCGGCCAATGGCTTTCCTTGCTCCAGTGTCATGATCGTTGCGATTTCATCCAGCCTGTTCTCAATGATCGTGTACCACTTCTCAAGTAATTCCGCCCTATGGTAAGTACTGGTTTTCGACCAAGTCAGAAAAGCAGCTTGAGCTGCATCCACAGCAGCCTTTGCCTCTTTTTCGTTAGCGTCCGGAACATAACCCACAGGCTCCAATGTTGCTGGATTTTCCACTACAAAATGACGCTCTGTTTGAACTGGTTCTCCTTTTATATATATTGGCCATTTTTCCACTACTTTTTTCATCCTGCTTTAATCTCCTCTTCTTCTACATGATCTGTAAAAGTCTTATCATTCTCGCCCTTGAAAAAGTCCTTGCCATATAGAAGGACACATAATAAAATTCCCGCTGCAAACGCCATTCCAGCACCTTTTATTACAAGGATGGCAGCAACGACCCCTGCAATTCCCAGGTCGCGTTGGCTCTTCGCCTGCATCACACCGACGCGTACGCTAACATATCCTTGAACCAAAAGCGTTAGGGCCAAGGCCACACCGAGAATTGGTTCAACCAAGCTGACTACCGGCAATAAGAATAACCCTGTATTCGTACCCCAACGGAACGAGCCAGCACCGCCGAAGAAAGAATTCATGGCTTTCTTGCCATTCTTGAACCTTTCCACAACCACTACCTGCATGGCTGCCCACAACGGACCGCACATCGTTATATCAGGTCCGATAAAACTCATGATCACATTTCGGCCGCCAAAAATTAAATGGGCTCTGTTTGGATTATAGTCCACTTTTTCATCTTCCCTGACCTCATCGGATTCAGAAAGCAACGCTTTTGTTTTCAGCACATCCCCGAATACAACTAAATAAGTGGCAAAAACAGCTGGAATCGCACTTAAAAAGAAGGTCAAAGCAGGGAAACCTAAACCGAACACAGTATAGTCCGACCAAAGCGTAGCAAAGTCGGGACTGCTGAATCCCCATTGAATATCAGGCCATTTTGCTTCACCAAAAATAGGGGCTACAATGACCGCAAGCAAGATTGCTGGCAATATCCCTAAATTGCCTATGAATACCCAAACTTTATTTCGCATTTTTAACTTTCCGAAATTTTTCGAAAAAAGCAAGTAAAAGGCAAATCCGATACAAATGCTTATTGTATATGGAAATAAATCGAACTTTCCACCCACTTCGAAAATGGATACGACAGCACCAATTCCTGCCCCTAAAATGATGCCTGATTTAATTGCATTCGGCACTAATCGTACGACCTTACTGGCAAGTCCGGTCATTCCAAGCACTATCGATAAAATACCTAATGTTAATTGAAAGGCAACGAGTGCATAGACCCGATCAGGTCCTTCCGGAAATTGCCCGACGAACAATACAAGCAGTGGAACCGCAGGTGTAATCCAACCTGGTATAACTGGGTCCCCAAGTAAATGATGTGCTAAATATAATAATCCATTCAAGACAACGACGGCCAGAGCTACATCAAAAGGCATCCCCAGATGGTCTGCAATCAGTGTAATCGCCCCAAGGTCAACTGTACACATCAATAACCCTTGAACATAGTCAGGCCACTCGAAACGATAATGGACAAATGGAAATCTAATCTTAAAAGGTCCCGCAGGTATATACGATGTCTCATCTCCGTAGCGACGGTTTTTCCATTTCATATTGTTTCCTCCACTTAAAAGCCATAGGCTGAACGGTAAATTTTTTCGATATCCCGAACGTTTAATGCACGGGGATTATTGCGAAGTAAACGGACTTGTTTGATGGCCTCAGCAGCCATTTCACTTAAAGCCGATTCAGGAATGTCAAATTCTCTTAGTGACTCAGGTATATCTACGTAACGGCATATTCTGGTCATCGCTTCTATAGCTTTATCCGCTGCCTCATCGTCATTTAAATGATTGACTTTCTCTCCAAGTGCTTCAGCAATGTCTCGGAACCTTTCCAAACATGCAATTTTATTCCACTTCATGACAAATGGCAGTAATAATGAATTGCTGACTCCATGTGATAGATGGAAGCGGCCTCCAAGAGGATAAGCTAAGGCGTGGACAGCTCCAACACCTGCATTTCCAAAAGCTAACCCTGCCATTAGGCTTCCCGTGATCATGGCTTCACGTGCTTCCAGATTATCCGGTGCAGCATAAGCCTTTGGTAAATTTTTTGCGATTAACTTCATGGCACCAATTGCCAAAGCATCTGTAACGGGCGAAGCAAATTTGGAAATATAAGCCTCTACCGCATGGACAAGTGCATCCACTCCGCTCGCAGCCGTCACACTTGGCGGGCAAGTCAGCGTCATGACAGGCGATACGATCGCTACATCCGGTAAAAGATATGAACTAACAATTCCCTTCTTCACCTGTTCTTTTTTGTCCGATAAAATCGAAATATTCGTCACTTCTGACCCGGTACCGGCCGTCGTCGGTATGGCTATTAAAGGCAGACCCGGAACTTCAATCAAATTCGTACCGAAATATGTCTCGATGCTACCTGAATTTGTAGCCATGACGGAAGAGGCTTTCGCAATATCCATCGCACTACCCCCGCCTACCGCAATCAATCCATCATGATTTCCCTCCCTGATAGACCGTACACATAGCTCAACGATTTCAATTTCCGGTTCAGGATTCACATCCGAGAAAATACCGTATACTGATGAAAGTAAATCCTCAACCTTTTGCACTACTCCGGCATCCAGTAAAATTTTATCTGTAACTATCAACGGATTCTTCATCCCTAATCGCGTGACCTCATCAGTCAGCTGCTGTAAAGAATCTGATCCTGTCACCAATTTGTTAGCCATTGAAAAAATAGAAATATTCATGGTCATCTCCCCTTTCATGTATTTACTAATGCAGGAATCATGCCAAAGTGAAAACGCTTAATTTATAAGGGGGATAGCCTTTTTTTCGTGATAACAATAGAAATTACGATTAGAAATCAAATCAAAAAAACTAATCCGATTCGTTTTCTAATCGAATGTGAAATTTTTTCATTTTTTGCACTAAAGCGCTTTGACTGATATCCAACGAGATGGCCGCAGCCCTTGTAGTCCCATATTTTTTCATCGCATTCAGGATCAGGGATCGCTCCAGCTCGGAAACGGCATCCTTCAATGAATGTTTTGTAGGTTTTTTTGATATGACCGGCTGGATGAAAGATGGTAAATTAGGCAAATCAATCGTATCGTCATAAGTCGTGACGACCAGTCGCTCTGCAAGGCTCGCGAGCTCACGTATATTACCAGGCCACGAATAGTTCGTCAGCCATTCATAGCATTCCGGTGTCATCTTTTTCTTTTCATTATATTTTTCATTGAATTTTTTCAAATACATTTCTAAAAGCGGGATCGTTTCTTCCTTTCGCTGGCGTAAGGGCGGGACTTCAAATGATACGATATTAAGCCGGTAATATAGATCTTCGCGGAAAGACCCTTCTTGAACGAGCGAGGCAAGATCCCGATGGGTGGCTGTAATCAACCTGACATCCACCTCTTTCATTTCGGTAGAACCTACTCTCATGAACTTATTTTCTTCTACCACTTTCAAAAGTTTTACCTGTAACTCTAAAGGTAAATCCCCAATTTCGTCCAAAAATAACGTGCCACCATTCACTTTCTCGAAAATCCCCATTTTCCCATTCTTAAGGGATCCGGTAAATGCCCCTGGTTCATATCCAAAAAGTTCAGATTCCACCAAGCTCGCAGGGATCGCCCCGCAATTTAATTCAAGGAAAATTTTTTCCTTCCTGGAGCTTTTGGCATGTATGTACTTGGCGATTAAACTCTTCCCTACTCCCGTTTCCCCCTGTAACAAGATCTTCGCATCCGTTTTAGCTACTTTATCTGCCAGTTTAAATAAGGGAGTTGTAGAAGGCCCAATGATTATTTCTTGTAAATTGACCTGTTCCGAGCCAGGCAATAATTGTGAAATAGGCTGGAAAGATAGTTTTTGACTGTCGATCGTGTACTTCATCCGGATTAATTCAGTTATATCCCTTACACTATTTATGACAAATATGACTTCGTTCTGTGGCGATAGAATAGGTGTCGCCGATACGATAATCTTTCTTCCATTTCGGATTCTTTGCGTCAAAGTAACTTGATTCTTCGTCAGGATAGAGTCCAATGAAGCCGAAACGGATATCATACCCTGTTCAATTAAATAGCTCATCGGTTTTCCGATAATTTCCTCTTCTCTTATTCCGGTAATACGCTGATAAGCTTGATTGATAAATAATGTCGTTCCAGCACCATCCGTGATATATACGCCATCATACAGGGCATTAAATACAACCCTGCATAAATCACTCTCAAAGAATGCTTGAAATTGTTCATAAGGTATGGAGTAATTGCGTAAATTTTGCAGTGGTGCATTCACAGTAATGAAATGGGAAATGGGCTTCGTCAAATCACTCTGCTGCACTGCCGCAGATAACGCCTCTATTGTCAAAAATCCGATGAAAACTTCTGAATCATCCAAAACTTCCACTTCTGTGCTTCCTATGGGAAAACATGATATTGCTTCCTCCACTGTCATATCCGAATAAAACTTAGTCATCAATATCCACTCCTAACCTGATCCCTTTATGATACTATGTATAAATGCTAAACCGATAAAACAAATCCATCCATATATGCTATTTCTGATAAAAGCGATAAATATGCACCGGAATGACACTTTAATCATACCAATGGTGTTTTTTATGCTCAAATCCATTTTCAATCACCAAAGGAAAAATCCCCCTTTTGTTGTACGAAAAAGCCAGGTCCTTTGGATCCTCACCTCTCCATTATTTGATAGAAACCATATCTAAGGAGTTGAAGGTGTTCATATGTATTCCGACCCTCTTTCCACATATGGCTTTTTTACAATTAGTCCGTTGATTTCCGCTCCAGGCGCTCGCTTTCTGCGGGCGGTCCGGGGCTTTTGAGCCTGTGGGTCTCCCTTGGACGTGCTTTTCTAAGCAGGAGTCTCGTACCTACCTCTCCAATCAACTTTGTTTTAACAGACAGAACTATTTAGACTATAATCTTTTTAAAATAGAAGGATTAAGACCTGAGATGATGAGAATGCTTTTTTTACATATTTCTTTTCAGCGAGACCAACTAATGCAAGCGAACCATAGGCGGCCATTGATTAACATAAAGGGGGTCGGATTTTTTATTTCCGCACCTTTTGTTACAAACCAAAAACCTAATCCGTATTTGGATTAGGTTTTTGGTTTGATTAAAGAAAGTAAGTTGCTTCATCTCCAAGCATATGCTTAATTTGGGAACCAGCCTACAGGTTTTACATCTAGATTAATGTTGATTTGCTTAATTTCCTGGTATTCATCCAATCCGTATTTTCCTAAACTGCGTCCAATCCCGCTCTGTTTGTAACCGCCCCATGGCGCCTCGACATATGTTGGATGATAATCATTCACCCATGTAATCCCCGCCCGCACTTTCTTGATCACACGCAATCCTTTTGCACCATCGTTAGTGAAGACGCCGCCTGCAAGGCCGTAGTCTGTATCATTTGCAAGTTTAATAGCTTCTTCTTCATCTTTAAACTTTTGAATGACAACGACCGGACCAAAGATTTCCTCTTGTACGATGCGCATGTCAGGTGTTACATCGGTGAAGACAGTCGGTGCAATGAAGTATCCATTGTCAAGGCCGTCATCAACAAGACGGTAACCGCCTGCTGCAAGTGTCGCCCCTTCCTGTTTGCCGATTTCAATATAATTTAAAATGCTATTCATTTGCGCTTCGCTGACAATTGCCCCCATGTTGCTGTCTTCTGCAAGGCCAGGTCCAACTTTGATTTTATTCGCGCGTTCCACATAGCGTTTTACATATTCATCATAAATGCTTTCTTCAACCAGGATGCGGCTACCAGATGAACATACTTGGCCGGCACCGAAGAAGATGCCAAATAATCCGTAATCGATGGCTGTCTCTATATCTGCATCGGCAAAAACGATGTTAGGTGATTTACCGCCAAGCTCAAGGGAAATTTTCTTTAAGTTGCCCGCGGCCGCTTTCATGATAGTGCGGCCAACATCCGTACTTCCCGTAAATGATACAATGTCAACGTCCTTGCTTTCTGCAATGGTTTGACCGACAACAGTGCCGCGACCCATTACCATATTAGCCACACCTTTAGGGATGCCGACTTCCTCTAGGATTTCAAATAATTTCATTGCTGTTACAGGTGTCACTTCAGCCGGTTTATATACAATGGTGTTACCCGCCGCAAGGGCCGGTGCGATTTTCCAGACACTCATTAGAAGAGGGAAATTCCAAGGTACTATCAAACCGGCTACACCTACTGGCTCACGAGCGACCATCGCTTGCACGGGAGCGGGAACTTGATAAGTTTCCCCTTCCGGATGAAGGACCAAACCAGCGTAGTAACGGAAACACGCGGCGGCATCGGCAATATCGAAACCTGCCTCTGCTTTAAGTTTCCCGTTATCCATTGTTTCGAGAATCGTTAACTCTTCCGCACGTTCATCAATTTTATCAGCGATTTTATATAGGTAGGAAGCTCGCTCCTGTGCCGTCAGTCCTGACCAGATTCCACTTTCAAAAGCTGCTTTCGCAACTGAGATTGCCTTTTCAGTATCTTCCTTGGTGGCACGAGGAGCCCTTGCAATGACTTCCTGTGTTGCAGGATTGATTACCGGGATTACTTCATTTGAAGATGAGGACTTCCAATTACCGTCGATGTAATTTTTAAGCTCTAAAACTGCGGTTTCTAAAATTGTCATGTTTTTTGCCTCCGGTTTTCATTATTTTTTTGTAAGCCTGTACGGAATCGTTAAAGTTTTAATACAAGTCTGTCGTCCTTCGCACGTGAGCAGCATGTTAAGATTGACTTACGTGATTGGCGATTTTGTTCGCTAAGGAAGAAATCCCGGTGATCCACTTCACCTTCTGCAACATCTACTTCACAACTTCCGCACCCTCCCACTTTACAAGAATAAGGTGCATCAATTCCTTCCCTTAATAGCGCGTCAAGCAGTGTTTCACCTTCATGAACGTGGATGGAACGATCGCTGTCTGTAAGGTCGACAATGAAAGGATCTTGCGCCCCATCATTTTTTGTCGCAAATAATTCGAAGTGGATCGCATGTTCCGGATAACCATAGGAACTTGCGGCTTTTCGATACTCTTGAACCATCTCGATTGGTCCGCAAAAATATACATGCGTGCCAATGCGATGATCCTTCATCGTCTCAGGCATCATTCTGCGTTTGTCTTCTGCCTGCGAAAAATAAAAGGTGCATTGATCAGGGTATTTGGCTTTCAACAGATCATAAAAAGCACATAATTCCGGTGTGCGCGCTGCATAATGGAGTTCGAAGGTTTGGCCTTCGGCAGCCATGTCTTCCATCATTGCCAGAAATGGGGTGATGCCGATTCCAGCTGCATAAAAAACATGATGCTTTGCTCGAAAGCTGAGAGGGAAGTTGTTTTTAGGGAAACTGACTTCCAACCTGGAATCTATCTGTACATGATCATGCCAGAAAGCGGAACCTCCGCGTGACGCCTCATCACGCCGAATGGAAATTGCATATTTTTTACGGTCCCTTGGGTTGCTGATAAGGGAGTATTCCCTTTCGATGATCGTATCGCCGACCGGCATGAATGTGGTCAAATGCGAACCGCCTGTAAAAGCAGGCAATGGGTTTCCGTCAATTGGAATCAATTCGAACTGTTTTACGAATGGAGTTTCTTGAATGATCTTGTTTACTTTCATTTGAATATTTCCTACTACCCGCATGATGATCAGCTCCCTACTTCTTCTTTTCCGATTGGAATGAATGGGTAACCAATATAACCTTCCCGTACTATGGAATAAAAAGGTCCTATTTCAAGACTTGCCCTGCAATGGCCACATTCGGCAATCTCTGCTTCTTCTTCGACTTCCGACACTTCAAAACATTTCATGCAATATACGTACCGCCGCTTAGGCCCGATAATCACCGTCTGGATCTCAGCTTCAGATAGACCAGCTTCCACCCCGAGCGAGAAGATCATAACAGCATTGTTCCATGCAGCCGCAATATAAAATTGGGTGCCCATCTTTTGTGACAAGATGAATCTCTTAATCTCCTCTTTATCCTCCATTCCGTTAATGGAAATACATTCAAAATGCACTGTACCTGCAAGCTCAGATGTGAAACTTTTCGCCTTTTCATATCCGGCTTGATCAGAAATGACGACAAACTTTCTTCGTTCATTCCGAGGAGTAAATTGATTTACGATCGTAATTGATTTATCAAACAATACTGGACTATTGTACAAGGCCCTATCCTCCTACTTATTGTTTATCTTCGATTTTTTGTTTTTCATCAATACGCCTCAAATATTCGACCGATTGCGGAAGAAATGGGGCTATTCCTTTGTATGCAGCCATAGGTTCCGGAATATCCTGCAGTACGCTATATGTCAGATCAAACCACTCCTGGCGCAATGTCAAATCCTCCAGTGGCAGGAACTGCGTATTCAATACGAATAGAATGGCGTTGCTTCGTGGCATGCGATAAAATTTTTGTTCTTCAACACGCAAACGAACAAGTTTACCTGCATTTTCCGGTGTTATCCCAGAACGCTGCGGTCCCCAGACATCCATCGTTTCATAGTTGACATCCCAACGGTCAGCCATCAGGTTCCAGTTGATGCGTGTCCATGGCTTTCCTGGCTCAATGGATAATAAAAACTTACGAACGCGATCTGCCAGTTCATCGCCTTTCCGCGATACAAATGGAACGGGAGCATGGATTTCATCAAAGGACATGCCTTTATTCCAGTTAGCTGAGAAGAGTGCGGCGTATGAAACTTGTCCCACTTCCAAATAGAAATTACTATCGCGATGAACCATTAAAACAAAATCATTGTGGAAATGGCGCCCTACATAATCTAGAGGCTCATATGGAAGCGTGCTGGCATCGCCATACACGAATGAATCGGATTCCCCGAAAATGTGGTTCTTGAAAGTCCAGTTGTCTCCATCTTTAATGACCTCGAAATGCTCCGGATAGCGATCAGTTGCCATGTCGATGAGCATTTCCAATACTTCCCATTGCATTTCCATTGTATGTGAAAAGGATTGAAACCTTATATGCGGCTGTTCTTGAAGGAGACGACGCTTCGTTTCCACTTGAAGTCTGTATTCTGGAGTAACTTCAATACAGTTAATGTTTGAGAGTCTTTTCAAATCGTTTGAATAACGATAGTTACCTGAAGAGAATGGAAATGGGAATGTATCTAAATCAGTTGTTTTGAAATCTAAACTTTGTGTAAACATTGAACAATCTCCTCTCGTTCCCTAGATTCTTTAAATTGCGTTTTTTCTATCTAACTTCCTTTAATTCAACGGATGGATGCTCCATGTCAACATCAAAACGGAAAATGTATTTCGATGAAACATAGTAGGTGACTAAAGCGACAAAGTATGTTGGAATTCCGGCAGCTGTATGAAGGAAAAAGTCACTTGCTTCAAAAGTCAATGGATTATAAAGTGCCCAGTAAACGATCGTTCCAATGACCACCGTTAGAACTGCCGACGGGTTAAGGCCTTTCCAATAAGTATAAGAGCCCTGTGTGTCATACAAATCCCTTATTGAAATGCGTTGTCGCTTTACAAAAAAGTAATCTGCAACGACAATTCCGCCAAGAACAGCCATAATAAAGGAAATGACAGCAATGAATGAACCAAATGCATCGTAGAACGTCGAGCTTAGAAGTAAGAATATGGTCGGTACGGTTGTACCCATCGCAATCATCCATGACTTTTTCGGGAATACGGTTTTAAAGCTGACAGCTTGTGAGTACATAAGGAAAATGGCTGCACCGACATTCCCAACCGAAAGTAAAATCAAGCCAATGAAGCCGCCCCAACTTCCTGCGATGGAAAACATCCAGTCAGAAGGATTAAGTGAACCAGCGACTAATGCAGCAATGGCCCCAACTAAAGCTGCGATACAAACGATGATTCCATAGCTGTAGAATCCTGCTTTAAATGCTCCTCCTTCTGTTTTAGATAAACGGCTGTATTGGCCAAGGTATGGCAGCCATGAGAAGCCGAGACCGATATTTAATTCCAGGGCTGTCGCGAATGAACGAGAATTCGTTTCAAATGGCTCGGAAGGAAGTATATGAGCGACTTTAGTGAATCCCTGGCCAAACAAGACTATTGCGAGAAGACCAAACATGAGAACCATAAAAACCGGAACGGCTACTGCGGTATATTTTTGAATCGCTATCGGTCCCTTCACCGTTACTAGAAATGCACAGATGAAGAGTAAAATCGAGAAAAACGGCGCTCCAGTTGCTTGGCTTGAGAAAATGGCGGGCATTCCCATCCAATTAGCAGCCTCTGCTAACGCCTGGCCGGACATGAAAAGCGCAATGGAAATGTAGCCGAGAGTTAAAATAAGAAAAACAAAGAAAAAGATATTGGATCCTAGATACCCTAGTGAACTTCGAAATCCTACAAAAGTATCTATGCCATAACGCGCAAAATAAAGGGTAATGGGAACAATAAGCAGCAAAGGGAAGGCGTTACCGAATAAAATCGCTGCAAGTGACTGCTTCACATCAAGCATTGTACCTGTGTATCCACCAGTTAACAGCCCAAAAGATGAGAGGCCAATTACAACCTGAACTAAAATTAAATCCCGAAGATTAAAAATCCGGTCACTTTTACTTGCCGGTAAAAAACCAAAGGCCACATCCTTTGAAATGGAGGCATTCTCTTTACTCACACGCTTCTCTCCCAACTATAAAATAATGATTGTATCGCTTGGAAATAAGACTGTCATTGTTTTGGGTGAGCTAAACAAACTACTTTAGACAAGTGTATAGACCAGGTAAAAGATGATTAATATCATGAGAAAAATAGAACCTGTCGCATCCTTCCATTTCATTTTGTCGATTTTCACGGCATCTTCCTGCTCATACGCATTGATCCGCTCATTCAAATCTGAATATAGATTTTTAATAAAGGGATCTTCAGAATTGATATTCTGTTGGAACTGATTCTCTTTATTCAAAATCGCTTCTCCCTCCTTTGCAATCATGCTTTCTAGTCCCTTCTCTTTACTTTAATGCAATAAACATGCCAATCAGAAAACACCATGCTTACTGGGTTTCCAATAGGAAGAATATTCATTTTTGAAACTATTGAACAATTGTGAAATTTCTGTAATATAAAAGCTAGGAAGTTAAATGAAAGGCAGGTAGACATAAATGGATCACTTCACCTCTGCACTCTTGTCTATTTACGATCAGCTTATTGTGACAGATAAAAATGGCACCATACTGAAATCGACCGGAACAGGAAACTCCTTATTCCAAACAGTCAAATCCGCTAATGTCGGCGGTTCCATCAAGGATGTTGAACAAGATTTGTTTTCCACAAGCTTGGCAGAAGAGATAATGGGCAAAAATGAAAAAAGATCTTCCATGCAATCCTCATGGCAGGGTCCGGAAATGCTGATGACGGCATACCCGATTGAAACTGGGGCCTGGGTGTGGGCCTACAAAGAGATTAAAGACTCTTATCCAGATACATCAAGGGGTCAATCGGGGCCATTGTTGGAATCGAAGAAGCCATCTTTTCCATTTGTGATCCGCAGTAAACCGATGCTTGATGTTCTGCATAAAATGCAAATGGTTTCCGATGTTAGCGCAACAGTCCTTTTATTGGGGGAATCCGGTGTAGGAAAGGAAATGGCCGCCAGGGCCATACATAATATGAGTAACAGAAGCGACGGTCCGTTTATACCTGTCAATTGCGGTGCAATCCCGGAAAACCTGATTGAAAGCGAACTTTTTGGCTACGTAGAAGGGGCTTTTACCAGCGCACGGAAAGACGGCGCCAAAGGGAAATTCACACTCGCCCATAAAGGTATCTTATTCTTGGATGAGGTTGGCGAGTTACCGCTTAACGTACAGGTAAAACTGCTTCGCGTCCTTCAGGAACGCGTTGTCACACCAATTGGTAGTACGACATCACACCCTGTTGATATTCAGGTGATTGCCGCAACAAATAAATCGCTCGAAAAAATGGTGAAAAAAGGTGAATTTCGAGAAGACTTATATTATCGCCTTCATGTCGTACCTATCCATCTTCCGCCGCTTAGGAATCGTGTAGATGAAATCCCCCACCTGGTGCAGTTTTTTCTACAAAAGTACAATGCACTATACAATCGAAATGTGGCATTCACCCCGGATGCAATCGACTTGCTATGTATCTATCAATGGCCCGGTAATGTGCGCGAACTTGAAAATACAGTTGAAAGGCTTGTGATTACTAGCGGAATGCCGGAAGTAGATGTTGCGTTGGTTAAAGAGGTCCTTCCTTTTAAAGGGCCCAAACCCACTTCAATACCTGTTATCGATTTTCTGATGCCTATGCAGGAAGCAGTCGAGCTTGTGGAGGAACAGCTCATCAATATGGCGATGGAACAATACAAATCATTAAAACTAGCAGCGAAGGTATTGGAAGTCAGCCAGCCTACGATGAGCAGGAAATATAAAAAATTACGTAATAAAATTGAGGAGGCACGCTTTTCACCAGTGGATAAACGGGCCATTTTAGAAGAACAAATAAATCAACGGCTTCGTTCCATTGCCGTTGTAACCGCAGCTATCATTCCAGCTGAAGAGGTTATCAGTCTGCAAAAAAATATGAACCTGCAAACTTCCTATTCCCAGAAATTGAAACAAAAACTTACCATGATTCAAGAAAAGGAAGGCGTAATTGAATGGGTCTTTATATTTATCATGACGGAGGATGGACGTCTGATTCACCTCGTTGCAGACAAAGGCTTTGTAATTGAACCGGGGGAAGAATATATTGGTCCCCCTGAAATGGTTAATGTCGCATACCAGGCGTTTAATGGTAAGGCTGGTGTGACTCCGATATATGAAGACAGGTACGGTGAGTGGAAAACAAGCTTTGCGCCTATTATTGATGATGAGGGCAATATCGTTGCTATTGTAGGTTGTGATTACAGCAAAGCCTATTTCAATTCGGAAATGCAACGTCTCCGTAAACAACTCAATATACATGTTTGATTTCAGGATGCAGTCATGCAGGATCAAAACGTTTGGGGAATAAAGCAAAAAAAGAAAAGCTGATGACAGGAGCCTTCTTGAACAGGCTTTTGCATTCAGCTTTTTTGGTATGATCAAACCATATATACAACATGAATGTTATACAGGAGGTAAAATGGCATTAACGCCACCCATTTTCGGATCTAACTGGTTTTTCCATATTGAGCCACACTTATAGGCAATAGTATATCTTGTTCTTCTACTATCCTATTTTATAGTAGTTTTACGATTTAACTCCAAGTAATTCTTTAACATAGTACTTCTATGTTAAATCCTCCAGGCGCTTCTACATAGAACGTATATCTGTGTAGGTGTTGTGGAGGTTTCACCATGAATCCATCATCCTTCAACCGTTGATTGATCCTGTTAACTTGCTCTTCATTTTCTTGTATGAATCCAACATGAAAAGTCTTCGGGTATTGTACATCGCTTCCTTTCATTAGAGTCAATATGGAACCATCATCATCTTTCATTGCAGCGAACCCATCTCCCCTGCTTCCTGCACATGACAATCCAAAGTATCTTTCTAAAAACTCCCTTGATGCTGTAACATCATTAACTGTTAAATTTATATGATTGAACTTCATTACTTCCCCCCATTTTAATATTATTGTTTTCTTTCGGTCTCTCGGTAAAAGAAGTTAATTTTCCCTTCCTATATTGTAAGGTATTCCTTCTTTTTCATTAAAATGTCAGTATTTCCCTTTTGATTCAGTGAATAATCATCCAAGCGACCGCATTTACAAGATTTAAAAAGGCCAACCAGTAAAAACTGGCTAGCCTTCGGTGCAACTCAATTACAATATTTTTTCATTTTCAAGGCTGGTGTTTGACTCCACTTTCTTAGCCAATTTAAATTTATAGAATAATATACAGGCTATCAAAAATCCTATCCCATAAAACAGCCCGACTCGTTGAGTAGGATCAAAGGCAAGGAATACTAGAATCAGCAAACAAAAGCCTAAACAAAACAACGGGACAAACGGGTAAAAGGGTACTATGTATTGTAAATCTTCCGTTTTACCACCCGCTTTTATAAATTTCCTTCTAAACATATATTGCGATAAAGCGATTCCCATCCATGAAATCGTGACGGAAATACCAGCTATGGACATAAGTATCACGAACACTGTATCGGCCGCAATGAAGCTAGTCAATAGCGATAGAAGCGAAAAACAGATTGTAAAAAGAAGGGCATTCAATGGCACTTTCCTCTTGGATAATAGACCAAACACCTTGGGTGCCATTCCGTCATGAGCCATCGACCAAAGCAACCTTGTGGATGCATAAAGACATGAATTCCCCACAGAAAGAATGGCTGTCAAAATAATGAAATTCATGATACCTGCTGCATAAGGAATCCCGGCTATCTTCATCAAAGTTACAAAAGGGCTTTCCAATAAGCCTAATTCCGAAGAAGGGAATATGGCGGAAAGGATGATGATGGACGAAATGTAGAAAACAATGATTCTAAATAGTACGTTTCGAATGGCTTTAGGGATATTCTCTTCGGGTTTTTCACTTTCCCCTGCCGCTATTCCTATTAGTTCTGAGCCTTGATAAGAAAATATTACATTCATCATTGTCACAAAGATAATGGTAATCCCCCCTGCTGGAAATAGACCAGAAGGAGCCAAATTCTCAAAGAATGGGGTTGGACGATCAGATAAAGAGACAAAACCAAAGATGCCAGCGATTCCAATCAAGATAAACAAAATCACTGCAACGATTTTTATTCCAGCGAACCAATATTCCGCCTCTGCAAAACCTCTTGTCGTTAATGCATTCAAAGTAAATAAAAGCACTATGAACACAGCACACCAAATCCAGGTAGGACTATGGGGGAACCACTGTTTCATCAATATTCCTGCAGCCGTGAACTCAACTCCTGCAGTGGCGGCTGAACCTACGAAATACATCCATCCTAGAGAGAAACCAGCGGAAGGCCCTATATATTCGGCAGCATATTTCTGGAATGAACCTGTAACCGGCATATGAACGGCCAGCTCGCCAAGGCAGACCATTACCATGTACAAAATAAGACCGCCGGCTAGATAACCGACAAGAGCCCCTCCTGCCCCTGCTTGGTTAATGGTATAGCCTGCATTTAAAAAAAGGCCTGTACCGATTACGCCGCCAAGTGAAAGCATAAATAAATGGCGTCTTTTCATTGAGCGCTGCAGCTGATCATTATTCTCCAGTCCATGCCCCATATAATCACTTCCTTATCTTATCTATTAGCCTATCCTTCTCCTAAACTATCTTAGAACCTCAAAGAGAGACAACTAAGTCCGCCATCTTGTTTTTGAAATTCAGTCACCTCCACATCAATCACAGTGTATCCCAAATCTTCAATTTTTTTCCTTGTATCCTCAAACCCTTTAGGGACAATAACGCAGTCGTTCATTCTTACGCAGTTACCCGAATATTCCTCTTCCTGTTTTACGATTATTTGATTGAAGCCAGAAAAAGCTTCGTGATTAATGAATTCCCCGGCCACTAATAAATTATTGTCTCCCAGGTAATTGACACCCGTTTTTAAATGAAAGAACTTCTTAAGGGGAATGATCGTCGTATCATATCCATATTTAGCCATAATATCTTTAAACTGAAGAGCACCTGTTTCATTTGTTCTAGTTGAAAGACCAATATAGAAGTGATCTTCAACTTGCATTACATCTCCGCCATCCAACATACCTGGAGATTGAATATATTCGATTGTGTCATAAAAGTTCTTTAAAACTTCTCTCATTTCATTAATCTCACCATTCCGGCTTTCTGCACCAGGATTGGTTACAAGGGCACATTTTGGCGTCAACACGGCTGTATCTTCCACAAACGTGGAATCAGGATATCTCTCATCCGGTTCGAGAACGGTCACTTTCACACCGCAGCGTTTTAATGCTTCTACATAAGCATCGTGTTGGATAAGAGCTTTTTCATAATCCGGGTTTCCTAAATCCGATGTTGTTAAGCCATTTACATAACTTTTTCCAATCTTTCTTACAATCGCGTGTTTAAACATATATATTCCTCCTAAATAGGTAGTTTATTTTTTTAAATGTAGGATATTAACCTTTTTGAACCAGAAGTTCTTTAAATGAAATTTCTTTTCATCACTTTGCTGCACTTAACTATTCCAGAAGCGGAAACCATGGAAAAACCAGTCATGATAGGGAGAAAAGACACCGTAAGTTTTCTTTTAAACTATAACGGGTGTATATTCCAGCCCAATGCTTGCTCAATTATTTTAATGACCGCATAATTTATCCGCTATACCTACAAAATATCTTACTCCATACCCTAAAGCCTTCTCATCGATTTTAAATTTAGGATGGTGTAAAGGGTAAGCTTTTCCAAACTCATCATTATGAACGCCTAGAAATTGCATGGAAGAGGGTACGATTTCGGAAAAAGCCGAAAAATCTTCTGTCCCGAACATAGGATCATCAACCTGGATGATATTATCTCCTTCAAAAATACCTTCCATGACCGTTCTTGAAATATCGACAGCTGCTTTATCATTTACAACGGCTGGATACCCTAAGTACCAAGTAATTTCACATTTTGCCCCATGCGTTTCTGAAATCCCCTTAACGATTTGCTCTAGATACTCCCTTGCTTTCAATCGGCTATCAGGGTCTAAGGAACGAATGGTACCACCGATTTCCGCATATTCAGGTATGACATTGAGCGCACTACCGGAATGGAACTGAGTGACTGAAATGACGGGTGTCCTAAGAGCTGAAATTTTTCTCGAAACGATATGTTGAAGATTCGTCGTAATTTCTGCACCAATGAGCAGCGGATCTACCGTTAATTCCGGAGTCGACGCATGACCGCCCTGCCCAATGATTTTAATTTCAAAATCATCGGCTGCTGCACAGAATACCCCTTCCCTTAAACATATCGTCCCTGTTCGTTCATAAGGAGTAACATGCAGTGCAAATGCATAATCCACTCCTTCCATGACCCATTTTTTCACCAATTCCTGAGCTCCCCCTGGCAGAACCTCTTCGGCGTGTTGGAAAATAAACCTGATTTCTCCATCAATCGCATCTTTTTTCCCAGAGAGGACTTTAGCAGCACCTAATAACATCGCAGCATGTGCATCATGTCCGCATGCATGCATAATCCCAGGGTTTCTTGATTGATAATCAATTTCTGCTTCTTCTTGAATCGGGAGTGCATCAATATCGGCACGAAAGGTGATGGTATTCGATTTTCGGGCAGATTTTTTAGCTCCTTTGAGAACCGCTAAAACGCTCGTTTCTGTAGGTCTCGTCACTTCTAATCCTGTAAAGGTTTTTAATTTCCTATAGATGAATTCAGAAGTCTGGTACTCTTGATATGAGAGCTCCGGATTTTCGTGAAAATGACGTCGCCATGAAATCACTTCATCGACAACTGTCTCCTGTATTGTCTTCATCATAAATGCCTCCTCGATCATTTAGTGCCAATATTCAGACTTTTAAAGTCTTTAAAAAGGGCCATACTGTATGCTTTGAGCAATGATCAAAAAGATAATTGCTACCGCAACCTGAATCAAAAGATACGGAAACACCCATTTTACCCATTTCGTAAATGATATGCCTGCCACTGCCAGTCCAGCCAATAGCACTCCAGAAGTCGGAAATATCATATTCGAAATCCCATCCCCTAATTGGAAAGCTAACACTGCCGTTTGTCTTGTCACGCCCATCAAATCCGCCAATGGAGCCATTATCGGCATCGTCAATGCTGCTTGTCCACTTCCGGATGGAACAATGAAGTTAAGAAACAATTGGACAATGAACATTCCGATTGCATTTATGGCGGGAGGAAGCTGCTCAACCAATCCTGCAGCATAATATAAAATCGTATCCAGCATTCCGCCACTTGTAATGATGACCAAGATTGTCTGCGCAATGCCTATTATCAATGCCCCGGAAACCATATCGCCCGCTCCTGAAATAAAACCATTAGCCATCTTGGATGGAGTCAAGCCACCAATCAGGCCCATTATGATCCCGCTTAATAAAAACAAGCCGCCAATTTCACTTATATACCATCCTAATTTAATGACTCCATATACTAATAGGATGAAATTCACCAATAAAATAATTAAAGCAGCGCTATGTCTTTTACTCATCCTAAAGTTTTTATCAAGATGTGCATGTTCTTCACGCCTGAATTTCCCATACTCCCCCTGTTCAGGATCTCTTTTAACCTTCATTGCATGGAAATAGATGTACAATACTGTAACGGCATAAAACACTGCAAGAAGAGCAATCCGCAATCCCATTCCCGAATACATGGGCAGTTCTGCAATGCTTTGGGCAACCCCTACATTAAAAGGGTTCGTAATGCCCGAGATGAATCCAGTCGCCAATGTTCCAAGGATGACGATCGCAAAACCTGTAAGGGCATCAAAGCCCAATGCAATCGTCATTGGAACAATGATTGCGATATAAACTAATGAATCTTCAGCAGAGCCGATCAGTGTCCCTAATGATGCGAAGATTAATACCATCAACGGAATAAGCAATCTCTCTTTTTTTCCGAATCGGACAGCCACAAACTTAATGAAAGAATCCAGTGCTCCTGTTGCCTGCATGATTCCCAGTGCTCCGCCAAACAAAAAGACGAACAAGATAATTGACGCTCCTTCAATCATCCCTGCGTGAATGCTGCTGAACATTTCCAATAATCCCACTGGTGTTGATTCAACGAATTCAAAAGAAGTGGGATCGACTACACTTCGGCCATCCTTTTCAATTCTTTCATATTGGCCCGCGGGTAAGATATAGGTTAAAACCGTTACGATTACAATTACGATAAACATTAATACAAAAGGATTAATCCCTTTTTCCGGTAGCTCCGTCAGTTGGTTAAGTGGCTTATTTTTCTGATTAAGCGGCTCGGAAGTGATTTGACCATTAGGCAGGTCATTCATTTAAATTCCCCCAGTTAAAGTTTTATACTTTTAATCAAGTTCTCCTGACGGACCATCACTTCTTAACCAAACACTTAAACATATTCTTAATTAACTTCTCCAGCATGACGGGCGTATGGACGAAGGCGCTATCGATGTGAAGGCGCTCTGTACGCTGGTGGGCATCCTTGCCGAAAGGACCCACATTAAGTACGGGTGCCTGAAGTTTTTGCATATCCGCGAAAGGAATGCTGTAAGTATCGCCCCAGACTGGTGTATTTTTTTCAAAAGCTGTCCAGCCATCAGACTCATCATTATATTGAACATAGCTTAAATCGCAAAGGCCATTGAAATAATGAATTTGGCTGACTTCCTTACCAAGCATGCTGGCAGTTTCCTTCATTAATTTCACAGATTCCATGATAAGCGGATCATCGGACGTATTGACGGCTGGATAATATGGCGGTGCAAACAGCAATACAATGGCGGGTGAAAGCTCCTGACATTGTATCATCAATTTTTCAACGATCCGTACTGATTTTTCCCGCTCATCCAATTCCATGTTTCCTTTAACTTCACTCTTTATTTGCTCAACAAAACTCCCGCCAAATTTGCCCTCGGCATATGAAAGTAACTTTTCGTAACGCAATACTTGTACTTCACCTACACCTTCAATTTGTTCACGAAGGCAAAGCCCTTTATAAGACTCATTGCATTTCATCGCTGCTTCGTTAGCAACCTGTTCGAATAGGTCCATTATTTCTGCAGCTGTCCTTTTCATAATGAACACATTATAAAGCGCGGCTGCCCGATAAGGTGTCTGTGTTGAATATTGTAGTTTTAGATCTTTTTGCTGAAGCGATACCGGTAAAGGTGTTTCCTCACCAAGATCACTTTCTTGAAAAAGAGTGTTCCACTCCATGAGCTGCGTGAGGAACGAGGCTATATAGTTAGCCGTCATGCCCTTTAATGGCTCACCTACATGAGTTTCTTTCCCATAAAAAAGTGCAGCGGGCATGATTTTCCCCAAAGTTCCGGAATAAATATAATGTCTATTATCGCCCGGTTTCTGTGAAAAGGACGGTTCACTATTAAAAAACATTTTATAGGAAAGGCCATACTTATCACGTAAAGTCACAAGTTCTTTAACTGCAGCCCTCATTCCCGCGGAATTCACTTCTTCATCAGGAACCGTTAACAGCAGGAGATTGATCGGCCATTGTTCGATGCTTGCCTTTTCGATGATAGCCATATGAAGGGCAAGACCCATTTTCATATCCATCGTTCCTCTGCCAAACAAGTACTTTCCTGATTCAAGATCAATGCGCGCTTCTTCCGGTAGTTCACCTTTTCTCTCATGAAGTTTTTTCGTGAGCTCCTCTGGTTGAAATGCAAGAGTCTCAAGATCACCGTATTCTTCAGTATGAACCGTATCAAAATGGCTAATTAATACCACAGTCTCCTTGCTATCGGGATGTTTATAAAAGGCATTGACAAAGTTCCTCCCTAAATCAGCCTCGTGAAGCGATAAATGCGCCGGATTCCTTTTAAAATAATCAAGCTCCCTCAATTTCTCTTGCACTTTATACGGAAACAATTGTTCTCCTTGTGTAAGAGTACGGCTATCCCAGCTAACAAGTTCACATAACAAAGCACGGAGCGTTTCTGGAGTACCCCATAGTAATTGACTCATTCCAATCCCCCTTCATTGATATTTGTACGCACCACCGGACAGGTTAAACAAGTTGGACCGCCAGTGCCTTTGAAACTGATCTCAGTTCCTTTGTATTCATAAACCGTTGCTCCCGCATCAATAAGCTTTTGTTTTGTGTAAGCGTTACCAGAAGATATCACGCAAACCCGCGGAGCAATGGCAAGAACATTACAGCCCAAGGTCAAGTACTCATCAACTGGCACTTCGATAAGCTGTATGCCTCGTTCAATCAGCATTTTTCTGAAAAAGACAGGCATAAGTCGGGAGTGAACAACTGCTAAATCCTGGTCGACCATACTGATTAAAGACATAAGATGGAGACACTCTCCCTCTCCTTGATCATGCGGAAGCTGAACTACGATGAATTCATCCACAAGATGAGCGGTCATTTCTTTTAATTGCCGAATGGCTTCAGCGTTTGTACGATAACCATGTCCGACTACTAGGGTCTTATCATCAAGCCAAACGATATCACCGCCATCCGCAACCGCATCACCCGTTAAATACCCAATAATCGGGATGTTCTTTTCCTCACAAAATTCTTTGTATACATTAGCTTCAGGCTTTCTCAATTCTTTCCCGGACTTTAAAATAATGGCTCCTTGGCTAGTGAATTTGACCGGGTCATGAGCATATAAGGAGTCAATGCCGACTTCCGAAGATGCTGGCAAATAATCGATGTTTGGAACATATTTCTCCAAAATGGAAATAAAGTCACCATACTCTTTTAATGCTTCGTTGAAATCTGGCTCTTCCGCATAATTGAAGTTCCGCCATGCTTGGCTTAAATGCTCTTGACTAATAAAAGCTTCTTTCGGATGTTTTACAATGACACGTTCCAATGGATTGTACATGGACGAACAATATGTCACTGCCTCCCCCTCCTTTTCCGCATAACGGAAAACGTTTCCGCTAATAGGAATTTTTCTTTTATTATAAAATCAACTTTGGTATAATGTCAATATGTTTTAAATTTTCAAATAACTCAAAATTTATTCAACTTGTAATGAAAGATAGGTGGTTTTGTTTATGCAATCGATCGACCGTGCCATGAACGTTATAAAGGTGCTGGTTTCCAATTCATCGGAAAACTGGCTGTCAATTACGGAACTTTCCCAAGAATGTGATCTTCCTGTCAGCTCCATGCATCGTTTGTTAAAAGCGATGTCCTTGCATGGATTAATCCAACAGGACGGGCAATCCAAACAATATGGTTTAGGGAATATTTGGCTCGAATATGGTTTACGTATGTATGACAAAATGGATTACATCAGCCAAATAAGGCCTGAACTGGAAAGGCTGATGAATAAAGTCGAGGAAAGCGTCTATCTTAGCCAGCCAATAGGAATGGAATCACTCGTTATCGAACGAATCGACAGTGAAAAAAGCCAAATCCGGGTTTATGACCAGCTTGGCTCACGAGTTCCTATGCATATTGGGGCTGCCAATAAAGTGATGCTTGCCTATATGCCATATAATCAAGCCAAAAAAATCGTGGATGCTCTTGTGCCAATTCAAGAAAGAGCAGCTTTTTGGGATATATTGCAAGAGACTAAAATGAAGGGACATGGAATCAGCCACAGTGAAAGAACAGAGGGAACATGTTCTGTTGCCGTGCCGATACTGAACCATTTTGGGGAAGTTCACGGTGCAGTGAGCATAGGTTTTGTCAGCTTTAACCTGACAGATGAAAGACTTGATTTCCTCATTAAGAATGTTATGGAAACTGGCAATCGGGTTTCTGCAAAATTGGGGTATAGGGGAATATGAATAAGAGAGCAGTGAAGGATTATCGGATAAGCCGAAAAAGAAGATGAGTCATTTCATCTTCTTTTTCGTTTTTATATTAATCGCTGCCGGTCACAAATAAATCTTCTTTAAAATAGGCGAGTACCTCGCCGGCCACCACTGGTTCACCCTCCAATACCTCCAATGATTCTATTTTCCCGCTGACACCAATATCTATGATTTCCACACGTCCATCTGCCTTCTTAATCTGAAATAATTGTTCCCATTCGTAAAATCTCGAATTTTTGGATATTGAAACTTTTTCAATCCTGCCTTCACATGGGCTAAGAATCACATCAACGTACATTTACATCATTCCTTCCTTCAGTATTCTTCTAAATGAAATGGGGTTTGTAATACCAACTTGAGAAAGTTTTGGAACTCATGTATATCTTCTTGTTCAATCCCAAGGGTAGGAGCCCAGTATTGATCTAAATTAATATCATTGGCACAAAGCAGGATCATTCTTCCGCTTTGCATGGAAGTCACCATTGCTTTACCGAAAAACTGGGCCGAATATACAATGGTCACATCATATCTATAATCTTGTGACAATAAGCAATAATGATGAATAGCCTGGTTTTCTTTATTTTCGGAAAGAATGTCAAAATTCAACGGATTGCCTCCTTTCTTGTAAACCCTAATTCGCTCAGAATCTGACCCAACCTCGAAGCTGGGATGCTTCTGCTATTTTGCGAATCCCTTCAATATATGCAGCCACTTTCATGTTCACGGAATATTTTTGTGAAGTATGGTAGACATTCAAAAAGCTGGCCGTTATCTTTTCCTTCAATCGTTCATCCACAAGCTCTTCCGTCCAGTAATAACCTTGGTTGTTCTGGCACCATTCAAAATAAGAGACTATCACCCCTCCTGAATTCGCCAAAATATCCGGGACTAGCACTATACCTTTATCATCGAGAATCTTGATCGCTTCCTTTGTGGTCGGACCATTTGCCGCTTCGATCAGGATTTCACATTTTAATCGTTTTGCATTTTCATTATTCACCACTCCGCTAATAGCTGCTGGAATCAGCACATCACACTCTTTTTCCAACAATTCTTGATTGGATAATGAATCTTTGTATAAGTTCGAAACGACCCCAAAAGAGTCCCTGTTCTCCAAAAGGTAAGGAATATCCAAGCCATCCGGATTATATAAGCCTCCAAGCTCATCCGCAATTCCGACTACCTTAGCCCCCATTTCATGTAAATACAACGCTAAATGACTGCCAACATTCCCGAATCCCTGAATGATTACCCGCATGCCTTCAATAGGAATCCCCTTTAAATCACATATCATTTGAAGTGTATATAATACTCCCTTGGAAGTGGCCTTTTCCCTGCCCTTCGACCCTCCTAATCTCAGAGGCTTTCCCGTAATGAATCCGGGTGAATCGAATTCCCTGATGTGATCGTATTCATCCAGCATCCAGGCCATGATTTGTGAATTCGTATACATATCAGGTGCCGGAATATCTTTTGTAGGGCCTACTATTTGACTTACTGCCCTGACATACCCTCTGCTTAAGCGTTCTAGCTCAGATGAACTCATCTGTCTGGGATCACACACAATGCCACCTTTTGCCCCTCCATATGGAAGATCGGTTATTCCGCATTTCAAGCTCATCCATCCGGCCAATGCCTTAACTTCTTCAGGAGTGACATCCGGGTGAAACCGAATCCCCCCTTTCGTAGGACCGGCTGCATCATTATGTTGAGCCCGATACCCTTGAAACATCCTTGTCTCCCCATTATCCATTTGAATAGGAATACTGACTTCCAGAAAACGCATTGGCGCTTTCAAAAAATCAAAAACCTGATCTGGATAGCCCAAAACATGAATCGCTTCTTCTAAGATATCCTGGAATTCTTGCAATGGATTATCCAATTGCCGTTTTTCAATCACCTTAATTTCCCCTGTCATTTTAGCACCTCACTTTTATTCTTATATCTTACTTAAGCAACTTTCATGCCAGCTTTGAAGATATAGTGTGGATAGCCATATACCGCCATTTGCAATCATCACTATCACACATACCATCATCAGGAAATATGTATGAATTCATAATCAATTCAGGTTTGCATATTAAACAGCGATGATTAAATACATAAAAAAACGCATCCTTATTAAGGTGTGTCAGTCGGTGACAATCAAGTTTGTTTACTGTCATTTAAGGGATTGTACAATCTGAACGTTGCCTCCAGGCACCCGCGGGCGGTCCGCCCTCTGCGCTTTGCGCCGGCTGGGTCTCCCCTGGAGGTTCGGAATGCCTTCAACCCGGACAACAAGAAGGCGTAAAATATTGTTGATTGCTGCGATGCCTGCTTTCTCTGCGATGAATGTAAAGAAGAAGGCCACCTGGACTTGGCAAGGGGGCTGTGGTCAACTATTCTCTATACATGCTTCATTCAAATAAAAAACCAAAAAGGTTTTGGAATGAATCTATTCCAAAACCTTTTGCCTTATCGGATCAGTTTTTACTAGCAAAGTCTCATAGCTGAATTTCTTCAACATGGTATTGAGGCGGAGCCTTCCGAAATGCCTTTGTGATATATAATAGATAACAAAAACCAATAATGAACCAACTTATTCCCATTATTAAGGAACTTATCTCAAGGTTGATCCAAAGAATGCCAATTGCTATAGCTCCAATTAAAGGCATTATTAAGTATTGAATACACCCCTTTATCGTTCGATGTTTCTTTTCCCGAATGATAAAATGGCTGATCACTGAAAGGTTTACAAAGGTAAATGCCATTAATGCACCAAAGTTGATCAGTGAAGTCGCTGTCACTAAATCGAAGAATAAAGCAGACAATGAAATGACTCCAACTATGAGTACATTAATGGCTGGAGTCTTCCACTTAGGGTGAATAAACCCAATCCATTTTTCCGGAAACACTTTATCACGTCCCATAACATACAAAAGACGGGAAACGCTGGCATGCGATGCTAGTCCCGAGGCTAGCGTATTGACGAAAGTCGTACAAAGAAAAATGGATTGGAATAGCTTCCCACCTACATAAAGCGCGATTTCCGGTAATGCAGCATCCGGTTCCTTAAAACGGGATATATCCGGAAAAAAGAGCTGAATAAAGAAAGATGCGGTAATAAAGATGATTCCACCCCAAAGTGCAGTTAAAAATATCGCTTTTGGAATCGTTTTTTTCGGATCTGGCGTTTCCTCAGATAGTGTCGTTACCGCATCGAATCCCAAAAAGGAAAAACAAAGGATCGTGGCCCCGGTTATTATTGCCGAAACTTCCATTCCTTCATTTACGAAAGGCTTTATCGTAAACACTTCTCCTGTACCTTCTCCATCATTTAAACCCTTGATAACAAGAATGATGAACACTGCCATGATGGCAATCTGAATTAAAACAAAAAGCGCATTAAAGTTAGCAAGTACATTGACACTCCGGAGATTGAGAATGGTGACGATTGCTACGAATAATACTACCCAAATCCATGTAGGAACCCCTGGAAATAATGCTGTGAGATAAATTTTGGTCAACAATGCATTGACCATAGGCAAAAACAAATAGTCTAACAACGAAGACCATCCCACCAGGAATCCTAAATGCGGATTTATGGCCTTTTGGGTATAAGTATAGGCAGAACCTGCAGCAGGAAAAACCTTTACAAGTTTTCCGTAGCTTGCAGCTGTAAAAAGCATCCCCACCAATGCAAAGATATAGGCAGTCGGCACATGGCCGCCCGTAATCCCAGATACAATTCCAAATGTATCAAATACGACCATGGGGGTCATATATGCTAACCCCATCATAACGATTTGCCATAATTTCAGTGATCTTTTCAATGTAACCTCATTTTCCACCTATCATTCCTCCTTGAAACCGCTTTCAAATCAGTGGGTCAATTTTTAAAATAGATAAATCTTCATGCCTCCCTCTTTTAAAAGTTTTACCTGTATACCTTAATGCAAATTCTGTGCCACATGATTTCGGATTACTCGACAAACGAAAAACGCCTAAAACGCTACTTAATTCCTGTATTCTTACCTGCACATGATTGATTTAAAGAAATGAAGTCTTGGAGCATCTCTTCATCGGCGATTCAATTCCCCATAAATTATTCGCCTTTGCATAACGCAAGCCAATGATATGCGTAAAAATCCTTATTAAATCACTTACTGTGACCTGGCATGATAATTGCATAATTAATCATCCATAGGAATTCAATTATATGAGTTTCAAAACTATTATCGTTATAAGAAAATGGAGGAATAGAAAAATGAAATATCCTTTATCCCCTGATGTTAAACCAGAGTTTTGTACCACCGGATCATTTATGCGCTTACCTTCTACAAGAGAAAATGCCAAATTGGCAGTGGTAGGTATGCCTTTTGATACAGCTGCTTCATTCAGGGTAGGAGCCCGGTTTGCTCCGCAGGCAGTCCGCCAGGCATCCATGACGTTGTTTCCTTACCATCCGATTCACAAGGTATTTCCGTTTGACGAATGTAATGCAATTGATATTGGGGACGTTTCGGTGATTCCCCATAATATACATCGAAGCTATGAGTTAATTGAAAAGGCTATGGCAGACTTGATGAAAAACGGTATCATTCCAATAGGCATCGGAGGAGATCATTCGGTAACATTGGCTAATCTAAGAGCTGCCGCCAAAATACACGGTCCTGTTGCTCTTCTTCATTTTGATTCACATACAGATACCTGGGATACTTATTATGATGAAAAATACTGGCATGGTTCCCCGTTTATCCGTGCATATGAGGAAGGCTTGCTCCAAACGGATAAAGTTTTCCAGATTGGCATCAGGGGTACGCTCAATCATCCAGGAGATATAGATTCAAGTACAGATCTAGGTTACAATGTGATAACTACGCCTGAACTGAAGAAAAGAGGAATCGAAGATGTCGTGAAGGAAGTCAAGAAAACCATAGGGGATACACCATGTTTCTTGACCTTTGATATTGATTTTGTAGATCCATCATGTGCTCCTGGAACTGGCACCTTGGAGGTTGGCGGTCTAAATAGCTTTGAAACCCTAGAGATGATACGCTCTCTGCAAGGATTCAACTTTATTGGATTCGACCTGGTGGAAGTCCTCCCGCCATACGATCCAACACAAATTACATCACTATTGGCAGCCACCATCATTCATGACTTTGCCAGTTTAGTAGCCTTACAGCTAAAAGAAGAACAAAAAGAGGAAAATTCAGCCGAAAAAAGTTTATAGAAGCAAACAGTATCGTTGAAAAGGCATCTGCATGTAGTGAGAGCAGATGCCTTTTTTCTCTATCACCTTTTATCTTGTCCTAGATTTCCTCTATAAATCATTTCATATAAACTGATGAACAAGTTCGAGCTATCGGTGTGGAAAAAATAAAAAAACACATCCCCTCTGAAAGAATGGGATGTGTCATCATTTTATTCGTCCGATTCTGCCTCAGGACGATTGGATTGTGTTGGCAGGGTATTCCAAAAGCTAGAATCAACAGTTTCTATTGAACCATCGGCGATAGCTCTGACAGCTGCATCCAAAGTGGTTATTGTTTGCTTTATTAGATAGCCATTACTTTTTTGTCCAAGCGCCACTGACTCGATATTGTGGTCCGACATACCTCGCATCTCAAAGAGCAGTGTGGCAATATCATAACGAACGGCTGCACCATTACGGCCTATATTTTCTCCAGAACCGCCATCATACTTACCAATATGCCCCCAACCAGTTGGTTCAATGGAGTTATATACAACAGCACCCAGTTTTTTTGACGCTTCTAATACTTCAGGCTTTACTTTAGCGTTTGTAGGATAAAGAATTGAACCTGAAACAAGTTCACCATCTGTTTCGCTTAGCGTCCCTTGATGATGTAGATCTATCATGTAATCTATATCGTATTTCGCAAATACATTTTCGTGTAAAGCCTTTACCTCCACTTGCATGGATTCAGTTTTTTTATCATGCTCACGGTTTAAGTCTACCCCATTTGCATTTGCCCGTGTTAAATGTCGATCTCCTTTTGCTAAATAGTCATCAAGAGGGAAATTAACATCACCCATTGCCCCATCTGCATTTAGCATGGGAATGATCAGTATATTAACATTTTCCAATAAACCTTTAGTCTTATTCGTGCCTAGATGTTTAATGAATTCGAGTGCACCTTCTGTAGTCAGTTGTTCATTTCCGTGCTGTTGGGTTAAAAATAGTATAGTAGGATTCTTAGGATTTGAAATGTATTTCGCTAAGTAAATATCCCTCCCTTTTACCGTTTTGCCGATTACTTCCAGTGCAAGCCTTTCTTGTTTAGCATCCTGCGTTTTAAGATAGCTTACCAGGCTTTCATATGTATGAAGTTTTGAAGTTGTCACTTGACCATTTCCAGCACTGGGACCATTTCCAACCGCTCCGACTGGCAGCGCAACAGCTGTAACTGCGCTTAATGTCATTAAACTAGATAATGAAACTGATAGGACTTTCTTTTTAAAATTCAATAAAAACCCTCCTTAAAATTTAATTGCGAAAAAATAACTATTACTAATATTCTGACATTTTTAACACTTTGTGTTAATAGTGTAAAATAACTATGTTTCAAATCGTTTTCTTCTGCACCATATAACTAGAAAGGAATTACTTCTACAATGGAGATATCCAAAAAAGCATTTTCTGTTTGCCGAAACCGATCAGGAAGAAAAACCAGGCGGGTACCCGTCTGGTTACTAAGTTGTTGGAACTATCAATTTTTATTATTGCCTGCCCTCCGTCAGTGGAATTGACTCGTATTGTTCCGGATTGATTTTATATACTGAGCCATCAGTAACTCCATCAATTATTCCATATAACCCTCTTTCCACTGCTTTAATAAGCATGCCTTTTTTCTTTTGGCCAAAAGACTGTGTCTGCCCTCTAACTTCAAAGAGCACTGTCCCACTTCCGTTTAAAGCAAAGGCTCCTAAAGCCGTTCCAGGAAGATTTTGGTTTTGCGGATATAAAGATATATTTCCATATGGAGAATTACCTTGTTCTTTCATAGCTTTATATACCGCTACATTCAATTGTCTGGAAAAATCATAATTATAGTTTTTGGCATATTTGGCATACTCTTGTCCTGAAGGCGAGCTTGGATCAGGAACAAATTGAGCGGAAAGCGAGTATGTGACTAAATCATCCGTTCCATCAATTTCATAATAGGGAGCTTGGTGGTGCAAGTCCACAAAAACCTCCACCTTTCCATATTGCTTCAGGAGAGACTTGTAAACATCACGCGTCGTTTGTGATTCAGGTGTTATGAACCAACCAGGGGTGGATGATTTTCCAGGGAAGTCTTTAGCTTGAGGAGTATAATTTAAATCAGGATTAAAGTCACGATTGACATCGAAACCAGGATTGGACTCATAATCGAATGATTCATTTTTGTATGTATAATAGTTCCAAGATGGATTCACTCCTGCTAACTGTGGAAACTGTTCCACGACCTCTGACCAGGTCATATCATTTCCCCGGCGGTTCAATTCAGCACCATCCGGATTCATTTTGGGCAAAGCCACCAAGGTAATTTCTTTACGAATTTTCTCCGCTTCAGGAGAATTGGTCCCCAAAAACTTCAAGACATTCAAGATGGCATCCGTACCAGTTTTCTCATTTCCATGAATCTCGCTTTGAATTAAAACGACTTTGCTACCTGTTCCCACGGTTGCTTTATAGATTTCTCTATTTCTATTGGAATATCCAGCTACATCCACTTTCACCTTACCTTGGCTAGCACTCGCAATTTGTTTTAGCTTTTTCCCTAATTCATCATGATCTGTAAAACCTGAAACCGAATAAGTTTGTTGAATGGGTGTTCCTGGGGACGTTTCATTAGCTGCAAATGTTGGTGCCGCAATACTCGCCGATAAAACAGCAACTCCTAGAGTTGAAACAATTTTCCTGTTTTTCATATTACAACAATCACTCCCTAAAAATATTATTCTATCTCATTATACAAAAGGGCAAAGTAGAAATATGTTGGAATTTGATGTCGTATTATGGATTTTAATGATCGTCCTAGTGGCCTTGGATATAGCCTGCTCAGTTATATACATAATTGGGCAAAAGAACAGGGTGCTGAATATATTACATTGGAATCTTGATTTCAACGCCTTGATACCCATCAATAAATTCAAAAAAATTCGGCTATACTATATTTTATTTTCGCTTCCAGTATAATTTTCAAGAGGGGGCTTATACTACCCTATGACGTTTAGCCTTTTTTGTACCTAAAATATCCTGCCCATGAAAGTTTGAAGTTTTGAATAAGGGTTATGAATGTACCTTTTCAATAATGTTTGCAACTTTATAAAAAAGTTGAACCGTTATTAATAAAGTTTGCTCAAAATGAATGCTTTGTTTTTTTGTATGCCGTAAAACGCTGATTCACACGATATGTTTAATCAAACATAGTTCTACTTTATAACAAAAATTATACGCAGATGTAATGGAAAAGAGTCTTAGTGGTTGAAGTATCCATAGGTATTAATAAAAATTCCATTTATACAATATAATTTTTCACCCGAATACTTTTTTGACGAGTTTCTTCTTTTAGTAAGTAGTACTAATTTTAAACTACTTTCGTATTGCTTCATTAAAGTTCGTCTTTTTAACGCCTAACTCCCTAATGTTCCCAAAAAAAGAGTAACCATTTAGGTTACTCTTTCTAAGGTTAATTGCTATTATTTTTATCTGATCATTCAAGAAAGACCCTTTTTATGGCTGTGTTTCCGGCTACTAGACTAAAATGTCAAGATAGTAAACATAGTTCCAATTGCTACATAAAAGAGTTCATATTCTGACATGCTTAAATAAGATTGGCCAAGAATTATCACCCTTTATTTCTTCTTTCCGCTAGGAATATCTAAAAGTAAAATTTCCCGTTCCTCGCTTACTCAATGATTCTCAACCGGGTCAGAAAGGTAGTAGCAGTAAAAATGCATATTTACTATGAAAAGCACAAAATTAGAATTATTTATAAAGATTTAAAGATCATCTAAATCATCTTCATCTATTCTTGGAAGTTCTGGTTCGATACCTTGGAAAATCATTTTCAATTCACTTTCTAATGAATCTAAGTGTTCTGTCATGATTTTCTCTGCATATTCAACATCTTGATCTTTAATTGCTTTAAAGATTGAAAAATGTTGGGCATAAATTGCCTTATCCATTCCACTGTATTGACCTAATTTTTCTCTTGTGATAAATAAGACCTCTCTAAATAAATCGGATGCCGCTTCCATCATTATTGAGAGAACCTTATTTTGACTGGATTTTACTATATAAGAATGAAATTTATGATCTGCAGCTACACTCTTCTGAAAATCATTTTCAATGAATGCCTTTTTCATTTCTTCTAATATTTCAGATATGATCGCCAGGTCATTACTTGTTCTCCGGATTGATGCTAATTTTATTGCTTGAACCTCAATGATTTTCCTAGTTTCTAACAAATCAAATATAGTGACACTATCCAAAGCCATTGTATAGGATAGGGTATGATATATCCCTTTCAACTCAGGTTCCTTAATGAAGGTACCACCAGCCTTCACTTCAACCATACCAAGCATTTCTAATGACTTTAAAGCTTCTCTTATTACTGTCCGGCTAACCTTTAACTGTGTAGACAATTCGCGTTCAGATAGCAATCTATCTCCTGGTGATAACCCACCTTCAAGAATTAAGTGTCTAATTTCCTCCATTATTTTTACGTAAGACTTTACTGGAGACTCTTTACTTAGTTTAATTTTCAGTACCCCCTTTTATTCTCTTAATAAAATATCTTTCTATAGTTTTTAGCTATAAACAAATTCAACTTTCAGTCAGACCAGGGAGTTATTCCCAATTATTATACGAGACATCTAGTGATATTTCAAAGTATTTCATATTATTCAAACTATTTCTAGATTTTTTTTATGACATAACTTTTATATTATAAACCTGCAGTTAAATAAACACCAAAAGCACAAATAAGCCGCCAAATATTTGCTCATTCGTTATTTCACCCATCAATAAAAAAAGCAAGAAATTGCAGTAAAGGTAGGAATTAAAATCAAAAGAAACTCCTGACTCATTTAGTCCGATTCCGATTTCTCAAACTGATACATTCCGTAATAAATAAGAAAATGCACACGGGAAAATAATCATATAGCTAATTCCAATTATTTTGCCACTGATTAGGCAGATTCAAACTCTAATATTCCACACAAGTATCACATCCTAACATAAAGAGGAGTATCTCAATAGTTTTGGGGTTGGTCATCTCAATAATAGGAGTATTAGTTATATGGATACAGGAAACTTGTCTGAGTTTTTTATACTAAGGATAAAAAAGGTACCCTTTTTATTTACTGGCCAACTATTTTTGGGCAGGTAATTTTATTTCTGGAACCTATATCTTTTCGTGGATGTCTCCAATCTGGACCACTTTCGCACGTTGGTTGTTAACATTGGTTTTATTATTAATAATTGCTTATTTTAGAAAAAAGCCTAAGTGGGAGGGTTATAACGTACTCCTTTTAACAGAACTTGAGCATATCACGGTAACGAATGCCGATTTAGTTAGTGCTTTACAACCAGGATTCCCCCCTTTTAGGGAGTATCTTTCCGAATCAAAATTTTCATATAAAAAGGAGTCATCCTAAACTTATAAAATAGCTTTGTATCGCTACTATGTTAAGAAGACTCCTAATTTTTTTGAATAATGATAAAGTGTTATCTATCTTTATAAAAAGAGAGAAAGCAGACTTCTTTTATAGTCTGCCATGTAACTTCATTTTTCATTTTTTACTTTCAAAATTTTTTAAAAGTTACGTTTCTTTTAATAGTTTGATACATCCTCTTTATCATCCATTTTGCTCGCTTCATCATGGCTCGCTTCTTCTAAGCTAAGGTTCTTTGTTTCAGGTGCCATAAAGACGGATACTAGTAATCCGATAACGTTCAATCCTGCTGCTAATAGCATCGTGGGTCCAACTCCAAATGTTGCTAAAGCAATTGGTAAACCGAATGTTCCGACTGAGGCACCGATTCTAGTTACTGTTGTAGCAAAGCCAACTGCAGTTCCTCTAATTTCTGTCGGGAATAGTTCATTTGGATAAGCCCATTCAAGAATAGCAGGAGCTCCTGCGAAAAATGCATACATAAAGAACAAACTAACGATGATCCAACCGCTTGCTTCAGGTGCTAACCCCAGACCTAGCAGGGCGATTGTGGTAAAAAAGAAGCCCCCGATACAGAGAGATCTCCGTCCAATGCGATCAATAAAGAACATAGAGACCGTACACCCAATTAAAAACATGAATGAAATTAATGCCGATCCAATATGGGACAAATCCCCCTTATTTAAATTAAAGGTTTCTAACAAAGTTGGTGCAAATGTATAAATCGCAAACATCGGGATTAATTGAAAATTCCAGAATAGCATGACAAAAATCGTACGTTTTCGATAGGCGGGCGAAAAGAGTTTCATGAGACTTGGTTTTTGAACTGGCCCTGAAGGAATATCTTCTAGTGTCGTGGATTCCCCATAGATATTTTTCATGATTCGTAATGCCTTTTCTTTCTGTCCTTTGCTTAAAAGCCATCTTGGTGATTCAGGAGTATTTAAACGCATAAATATAACAATTAATGTAGGTATAGCACTTGATCCTAACATCCATTTCCAAGCATCCGGTCCTAAGTTTAATAAAAAGTAGCCTACAAAGTAAGCGACAGTTGCACCCAAATACCAAGATATAGTAAGGAATCCGATCATTTTCCCTCGATATTTCTTAGGTGCAAATTCCGTTAACAACGAGGTGGCAATTGGATAATCAGCCCCTATGGCTATGCCTAACAACACTCGGATAATAAATAGCTGTTCGACATTTGTTGCAAATATTTGAAGTATGGATAAAACAAGAAATGCTATTAGATCCAAACGATACATGCTTTCCCGACCAATCCTATCCGTTAGATAGCCGAATATTATTCCACCAATGAATATTCCAATTAAAGCAGAAGAACCCAGTAGCCCGTTCCATAAACCGTTGATTTCAAATGATTGATTTAATGGGATTAAAGCCATTGCAACGATGCTAAGTATATAACCATCAAGAAAAGGACCACCTGCTGTAAATATTGTTAATTTCATGTGGAATTTGGTTAATGGTGAATCATCAACAATATTACGCGCTTTGGTTGACATTACTATTTCCCCCTTTGAATAAAAGGTTTCTTTTTTTCTTCATAATAATTTGCGCGGCTTCATTTCTTTTTTTGTTCCCGTCTTTCAAAAATCTGTCTGGATGAAAGATGGTTAAAATGAATTTTGCAAATAGTCAAGAATTACAACACTCTCAATAGCTTGTATGATTTAGAAATACATTATGAAGAACTAAGAAGGAAAAGTAATGCTTTACTGGATTAAGGATTTTCGTTATTAAATTGACAAACAAAATCGCATTTTTAACGAAAACCCATAAAATATCAACGAATTATTGGTAAAATACTAAACAGAGCCCCATAAATAATTATTTCCAATGATATTGAACCAAAGCAAAGCGATTTTCAGTACATCAAATTAAATACGTTATCTGCCAGTAACTCATTTTTACTAATATCGTAAAACGTAATAGAACCATGTTGTATTAAATATTTTCTATTTACAAAGTATGTTCAACCTTATTCGAGTATACTTCCATACCTCTTAACGCTAATTCTTTAAAGAATGTAGCGGTTTCAATACATTTTTCCGGGGGATATACACCTTTTCGTTTAACTTGGCCCGTTGCAAGCATTTGAGCCACAATGGAAGGAGGTACAGATGTTTTCAATGCTCCTGCGGGAATATTCCATTTCTTTTCACTCCCAACATAAACCTCAACTACAACTTTCTCTTTCCGACCATTTTTTTCACCTGTTACGTCAACACGAGTTACACTATACTGATCTTTATCCACTTTTGGTTGTATAAGTTGATTAGCAACAGTTAGTAATGCTTGCCTTGGAGATACCTCAACCCCACCCATATTAATAGGTTCCTTACTACCAAATCCAAGCTGAACTAAAAACTCCACTTTCTCATGGAACTCCCTTGGAAGAGCAATGCTGAAGGTAGTATTTTTACAACCCTGGTCTTTAAATGAATCATAGAGTGTAACGGGTTCAGGATGAATTGTATATACAGGATTTGCAAGGCCAATCGGTTCCTTAAATTCAACAGGCCTAGAAATAAGTGGATCAATTTTAGTTATTTCACCATCTTTCACAATAACCGGATTTAAAGTATACTCGTCGATAATAGTATCTAGCATATATGGTGTAACTAACGGAGAAGAGTATTCTGTAAAATCCTTCATAGCAATTGTAATATCAATATCAGATACTGTATCTAACTGTTCTACCCCAGCTAATGCCATCATATTTGAAATTCCAGGGCCACTTCCCATTCCAAGGACGGCTGTGATCCCGTTTGCCTCAAATTCTTCTGTCAATTCAAGTTGTTCTGCAGTTTCTTTTGGCCAAGCACCAAGGTCTACATAATTGACTCCCGCCTTTAATGCTGCCCTGGTTACATTTGGACATAGAAAAGCTGGACCGCTATTGATAATAACATCAAAGTCTTTAATGACATTGGCAGTTTCTTCTTCGTTAAGGACATTAATCTGCTTGGCTGTTAAACGTGGATCTCCGATTTGCTTAGCTCTTTCTTCTGCTTTTTCTATTAAAATGTCAGCAACCATAACCTCTGTAACTTCATCATTTTCTAACAAATCATAAATTGTCCCTAATGCTTGGATTCCTGCTCCACCAATAACTATAATTTTCATCTTAATTCCCCTCTCTTAATAAACTAAATAACAACATTTTGATTGATTCCATTAAAAAATTGAACTAGATTATTTATTGCTATAATAAAAATTTCTTTTGAAGCCTCGGGTGTATTAAATGCAATATGCGGAGTAAGAACTACATTTGATATTGATAGCAGAGGGTTATTTTCCAAAATAGGTTCTTCATCAAAAACATCAATACCAGCGCCTGCAATTCGTGATGAAGAAAGAAATTCAACTAATGACATTGTATCGATTAATTCTGCTCTTGATGTGTTAATTAGATATGACTCTCGTTTCATCAGTGAAAGTTCCCTTTCGCCTAATAGTTTTCTCGTTTGTTCCGTTAACGGCAGATGGAGTGAAACAAAATCTGATTGTTCTAGAAGCGTTTCTAAGCTAGTAAATGTTACACCTAATTTTAGGGCTCTTTCTTTATTTGGGTTAAAAGTCCAACAAATGACATTCATGCCAAGTACCTTACATAATTCAGCCATTCTCTGCCCTATTCCACCCAATCCAATCAAACCGATTGTTTTTCCCTTTATCTCCATGATCATATTGGACTGATCCCAAATCCCTCTTGTTACATTTTGGTGATTTCGGTTAATATTTTTTGCTAGCGAAAACATTAATGCTAGTGCATGTTCTGCAACTGAATTATCTGCATATCCAGGGGTATTTGTAACTGTAACGCCTCGAGACGCTGCAAATTTCAAATCAATGAAATTAGAAGCACCAATCCCGGTAAATGAAATGATTTTCAATTTAGGGCATTTAGCAATAACCTCATTCGGTATTGACCATCCTAGAAGTATCCCATCGGCATCCTTTACCCTGTTTACAAACTCTTCTTGAGTTTCAGGTCTTCCTTCATAAACACGAATTTCGGCAAATTGTTGTAATGGATCGAGAAGTTCATCCGTTAGTAATTTTTTAAATTGCGGATCTGCATCTGGATATACTATTAACACCTTTATCACCCCCTTACCAACTTCTCTACTAATTTAGTAAACTTTAATTAGCAGATATAACTGAAATGGCAGTCTTTAAGTACTATGTTTTCAGGCTTTCTTTTTAGATATAGTAAAATATCCTTTTCTTCTTTTTTTACATCGTAGATTAGAAGGGAAACCTGATTAGGTGAAAAAATGGACTTTCCCGTTTTCTTTAATATATCAACCCCTCTCAAGGTGAAAATTTAAAATGAGAACGTTTACATAAAGCTGTAATTTACACTGTTAAGTTGGTCTGACCATGGAATACCATAATTATATAACAGAAAATTCCATTAGTCAAAATATTTTTAAT
>NZ_JANZMJ010000025.1:0-82112 GCF_025175645.1 Peribacillus aracenensis | reverse complement strand
GCTAATCTCAGGGAGCAAGCTCCCGTCGATTCGCTCGACTTGCATGTATTAGGCACGCCGCCAGCGTTCGTCCTGAGCCAGGATCAAACTCTCCGAAGAAATGTTTGACTTGCTCATTTGCTTTTTTGATAGTGTGTGCTCACTTAAAATTTAACGTTGGCGCTTTGTTTTGTTCAGTTTTCAAAGAGCAATCTCACAATCGTCCTTTCGAACGGCTGTTTATTCATCATAACACTTTATTGATTAGTTGTCAACTTCTGCGAAGTTTTTAACTTATTTTAAATCGCTGTGTTTTTCAGCGACCATTTCATCTTATCATTTTCATAGTAAGAAGTCAATAGTTATTTCTTTCAGCAATCTGCCGAAAGTGATGAAGTTTTTCGTTTCTCTTAGTTGGTGCTTATTTATATTAATCCCATTTCACATTAATGTCAACGCCTTTTTTCCATTTCTTTTATTTATATCTTTCACCGGTTATTAGCTTCTTCAGTTTATCAACAATTACAAGACAATACTTATATAGTAGAAAGATTGGCAACGATATATGGAATGGACCTAATAAGTATCTTATATCCTTTTTTAATGCTACTTAATGATAATGAAATCGGATTATAACCAAGTTGACTTCACAATTTTCATTATGCTATTATATAACCAAGTAAAATAATCGGAATAGTTAATTTTATTTATAAACTTTCTATTAATAAAACTTAGCTAATTTAAAGGAGATGGGAATATGACAGCAGCAATGGTAATACCAGGTGCAGAATCTTTTTTCTTACCCGGCAATTCTATCGGCATTCTTATTTGCCATGGTTTTAACGGAACGCCACAAAGCGTAAGGTATTTAGGTGAAAAATTTGCCGCCAAAGGCTTTACTGTCTTCGCTCCTCGACTGGCGGGCCACGGAACGGATGAATACGAAATGGAAACGAGTCATTATCAGGAATGGATACAGGATGTTGAAATGGCTTATGCAAAGTTAAAACGAACCTGCACCCATGTATTTGCCATCGGACAATCAATGGGAGGCGCCCTTGTTCTCGATTTAGCTACAAAAGTTGCTTGTGATGGAATTCTCACCATCAATGCCGCTCTCCAAGTTCCTGAATATGAAAAATATCGCAACCAATCGGTTCCGCGCTTCATTCCTGAAGGCAAGGCTGACATAAAAGACGATACAACTAAAGAAATCACATATGACCAAGTTCCGGCAAAAGCTATTAATCAATTGCTCGATATAATGGAACATACCAGTCAAAAACTAGTAGACGTTTCGTGCCCGATACTTATCTTCCATTCTCCAGAAGATCACGTTGTACCAGACTCGTGTTCCTATCAGATTTACGATACTGTCATGTCCGGTGATAAGGAGATGGCCCCCCTTGAAAACTCATATCATGTGGCCTCGTTGGATCATGATAAAGATCAAATAATTGATCGGTCATATCATTTCATCCAGAGGTTAAGCAAAAGGGCAATAATCGCCTCTTAAACTCCTTTCTCCATAAAAATCAGGTTTACCCATGCCCTTCATGGGTATATATAGTATATAAAGAAAAAGGAGGTAACATAATGAGCGGTTTATCAGACAAAGTAAAAAGTACTGTAAATAAAGTTAAAGGTGAAACGAAAGACCAAGTCGGAAACGCGAAAAATGATCCTCACTTACAAGCAGAAGGTAAAGTTGATAAATTAAAAGGCAATCTCCAAGATGGCATTAGTAAATTGAAAAATGACCGTTAATTGCAAATAACCGAATAGAGAATCCACTCTCATATAAAAGTGACCCCCCTTTTATAGAGAAGAGGCGGCAGATAATCTGCCGCCTCTTCCTTCTTCAATTCGCTTGTATAACAACAACACACATATCATCAGGTTGATCTTGCTGCATTTCCGGGGGCATCAAAAAATCGATAGGGGGAGATTCTTTACAATCAAACCATCTCGTCGTGACCGCTTCTTTGATTTGGTCGAGTCCTTCCGTCCCTTCTCGATCTATTGCTTCCATGACTCCATCCGTAAATAGCATAAGCTGAATCTTCTCTTCATAATGAATGACGGATTTCTCTATTTTCATTTCAGTGAAGAACCCAACAGGACATGTCCCTTTTGAAAGGGAGGCCACTTTTCCATCGTCCATTAAAGCAAATCCCGGAGGATGTCCGGCATTCACATATTCCACTGTCTTTTGCTCTGTATCAATGATCATATAAATCGCGGTAAAATAATAATGCACTTGATTATCTTCTTTATTAAGGGTACTCATCCAGCGATTCATTTCGTTTATTACTGCCACTGGATCTGTATGTGTCCTGATGGCATCCCTCAATACGGAGGAAATGAACATGCACACAAGTGAGGCGGATATGCCATGCCCCATCATATCCAACAGGATGATCCCATACCGATTTTCATCGATGCGGTGCCAATAGTACATATCCCCTGCTAATTTATTCGCAGGTAAGTATGATGCCCTTATAGTTAAGTGGTCATTTATAATGGGTTCACTTAATAAGCTGCTTTGAACCTGCATGGAAAGATCCAATTCATTGCGGATTTTTTCATCCTGCATTTTATGCCAATCTTTTTCATATTTAAGTCTTAACCCTACGCGAATCCTCGCAAGTAAATCTATTTTATTGATAGGCTTCATTATATAATCAATTCCACCAACATCAAGTGCCTCGGCCACCTTGTTTGAATCTTCAAGGGCGGTCACAAAAATCACGGGTATATCTCTAAGGTGAGGAATACTTTGAAGTCTCCTGCACGCCTCTATCCCATCGATTTCCGGCATCATGATATCAAGCAGAATGATATCAACTGAATTCTCTTTAGGTTGCGGACTATCCACCTGTAAATATTCAAACATCTCAACAGCTGAAGTTAATGATAGAAAATCCGTATAGCCAGCTCGTTTTAGAATTTTCTCTATAACGAAAAGGTTAACCTGGTTATCATCTACGATTAAAATCGTCATTCTTTCATTCCCCTTTTGGCTTATATCGAGCGGCAACATTTATCTTTTTTTATGGATCTGTACTTTACTAAAACTCCTAAAAAAAGGAGTTCTCCATTATATTATAACGAAGTTCAGTCTCATTTAATAATGATAAACCACGCTAGCGATTTTACATGGAGACCAACTCATTATATATACCCCTTCTTCCGATATCTTAAACATAGATATGCAAAAAAAAGTGAAAAATAATGCACTGAATTAAAAAGAAAGAGTCCGCTTATATGCGGACTCTTTCTTTTTACAATTTCCGATAAATTCGTTCCTTTGAGTCAAAGTCCTCATAATCTTCCGAAAAGGATGATGTATGCAGTGTTTCCTTGCTGCCAACCGCAAGAAAACCGTCTTTACAAAGACTGTCATAAAACAACTGATTAACATAGGTCTGTAATTCACCGGTAAAGTAAATCATCACATTCCGGCACATGATGATATGAAACTCATTGAACGAACCATCAGTAACTAAATTATGCTGGAAAAACACAATGTTTTTAAGGAGACCCGAATCAAGATAAGCATTTTGATAATCCGTTGTATAATACTCCGAAAATTCCTGGTTACCCCCAGCTTGCAAGTAGTTCTTCGTATAAGACTGCATTCTATTTAAAGGTAATATTCCTTTTTCCGCATGACGGAGGACTTCTTCATTCATATCAGTGGCATAAATCCTCGCCTTATCATAAAGCCCTTCTTCCTTGAGGATGATCGCCATGGAAAAGGCTTCTTCACCGGTCGAACAACCCGCATGCCAAATTCTGATTTCAGGAAGTTTTTTCAGGAGCGGTACAATATTTAAACGAAAGGCTTTAAAAAATTCCGGATCGCGAAACATTTCAGTGACATTTATTGAAAAATCTTTCAAAAGCTTCTCGACATACCCTTTTTCATATAAAACCATTTCTATCATCCCGCTAATCCTGCGAATATGGTCCAGTCTCATTCTATTTTCAACTCTTCTTTTTATTGAAGAACGCATATATTTGCGAAAGTCAAAGCCAGAAACGGAATAAATGGCCTCTAACAATAATTCTATTTCCAAATTTTCTCTTTCTTCAATCGTTAAAGTATCCTTCATGCAAAACCTTCCTTACCCGTAAGTACTATCAATCAATTAGTCAACCATACTCTTAGGACGGATAGCAGCTGATCCAATTTCAATGGCTTGCTGACATAATCGGAAGCTCCGGCCTTCAGGCATTTTTCCCTATCGCCTTTCATAGCTTTCGCAGTTAGCGCGATGATTGGAAGTTCCTCGAACTTACTCTGCTCGCGAATTTTGGTCATCGTTTCGTAACCGTCCATGCCCGGCATCATGATATCCATCAATATAACATCTATATCGTTTCCCTTTTCAAGGAGTTCCAAACATTCGTAGCCGTTTTCAGCTGTAAGGATTTCCATCCCCTCATGCTTCAGCGCATTTTCCAGAGCAAATATATTACGGTGATCATCATCGACGACCAGTACTGTTTTATTGCAGAATGGTTTAACCTTATTCCGATTTTCTTCATCCATTATAACTACATCCGATTCTCCTTGACCGTCAAAAGCCGCGGTAGAATCATCGTGGTTAGCTGCTGCCACTTCCGGAGAAGCAGCTATTGCTTCACTGACATTTTTGAAGCCCTCTGGCATGCTTGGAATAAAGAAAGTAAAGGTACTGCCTTGCCCTTCTTCACTATCTACAATGACCCAGCCTCCCAGAAGTTTGGCAAATTCCCGGCAAATAGATAGCCCTAGGCCCGTACCGCCATATTTTCTCATCGTAGCTCCGTCACCTTGCTGGAACGCTTCAAAAATAAGTTTTTGCTTCTCTTTTGATATTCCGATGCCCGTATCCGTCACCTTAATTTCAACCCAATTGCTAGCTCCTTTTGTCTGTATCCATTGTGCTACATTTTCTTCATCGGCTTTTTGGATTCGGACAGACACAGAACCTTTTTCCGTGAATTTAAATGCATTGGATAACAGGTTTTTCAAAATTTGCTGGAAGCGCTGTTCATCCGTAAAGAAAATATCCGGAACGTTTTTACTTTTTTCTATTATAAAATCAATGTTCTTTTTCTTCGCTACATGATCGAAGTTACGGTGCAACAACTCAGGAAGTTCACTCAAATTCATTTCGTCAAAGACCACTTCAAGTTTTCCGACTTCAACTTTTGATAAATCCAAAATGTCATTAATCAACATTAATAAGTCTTGGCCCGATGAATTAATGACACGAGCGAATTCCTGTTGCTCTTCATTTAATTTACTATCATTCGGATCTGAAAGCATTTCAGATAAAATCAGAATACTATTGAGCGGTGTCCGCAATTCATGGGACATATTGGCCATGAACTCCGATTTGTATTTTGAACTTAACTTTAATTCTTCCGCCTGTTTTTCAAGATTTTGTTTTGCAACTTGAAGTTCTTTTGATTTCTCTTCAGTTTCACGATTTCTCTCTTCTAATTGTTCATTGATCATTCTCAGCTCTTCAGCCTGTGTTTGCAGTTCCTCCGATTGAGCTTGCATTTCCTCTGATTGTGACTGCAATTCTTCCGATTGAGCCTGTAACTCTTCGGTCTGTGCTTGTGATTCTTTCAATAAACGCTCTATTTCCATCCGGCCTTCTACATTATTAATCGTGATGCCTAGAGTATCAAGAACCTGGTTCAGGAAAGATTTTTGCAACTTCGTAAAAGTCTCCAAACTCGCCAGTTCAACCATCGCCACAACTTCATCCTCAAAAACGACTGGCGCAATGACAATGCTTTTCGGGTTGACTTCCCCTAATCCTGTCGTAACCAATTGAAAATCTTCAGGAATATCGTCAATGACTTTGGATTTCTTTTCAAGGGCGCATTGTCCGATCAGCCCTTCGCCAAGACGGAATTCACGTCTGCCCGAATCTTCGCCATCTCCAGCAAAGCTGGCAAGCTTCACAAAACGCATATCAACACCCTCACCCCGTTTGACGTAAAAAGCTCCAATTGAAGCCCCCATCATCGGTGCAAGTCTTGTAATGAACCGGTCAGCCAGAACCTCCACATCAACAATGCGCTGATACATGGTAGCTATATCTGCCACACGGGTCTGGATCCAGTTCTGTTCACTAATCTTTTCAGTGAAATCTTTCTCTTTTCGATTATAGTCTTCAAGAGATTCCGCCATATCATTGAACGATCTCGCTATTTCACTAATTTCATCAGTAGTTCGAACCGGAATTCTTGGTATGACCGATAAATTTTTAAAATCGATATTTTTGATGACATTCGTAATCGATTGCAGATCTTTCGAAGTACTGCGAATCATCCAAACAACCGTTACGGAAATAACCAAAATGCTGAGGATAACCGCAAAAATCACAAAACCGATCATATCTTCATAGGTTTGTTTCGAATTACTCAATGTATCTTTCATGACGTCTTCTTGGTAATCTTTAAATTCGTCCATCGTACTGATGACTTTCGTACGTTTTTCCCTTTGATCAACCATCAGGCTTGTTAAATCCGATGAGTTTCCCGACTTTATCTTTTGGATGATCTCAGCCTCCGTTATGGAGTAAGAAGCATATTGAGTCTCGAACTCTTTCAGTAATTGCTTTGCTTTCGCCTTATTTAACGTACCTGATAACCCAGCAATTTTTGATTCAATCAAACTATGATTCTCATTGATGATTTCAAGGCTCTCTGCTCTTTCTTCTTTGTTTGCATCATTAGCTGCAAACAGGATCTCACGGTCCGACCTGGAAAAAAGCTGACGGATTTCCATCGAATCTTGAACTTTTTCATAACGATTTTCAACTATTTCAGTCATGCTGCTCTTTAAATTGTTAAGCGTAATCATCATGAAAGAAAGTAAAATAGCCAAGAAAAGCAAAATTAAACCAAATCCCAACATTTGCTTCTTCTTAAAACCCATTTTCCCGCCCACCTTCGATACTTATTTATATCAGCCAAAAATAAACGGCTTTGCAAAATAAATCTTAATACTATCATCAGTACTACTTTTGAAGAACTTTTTTTATATTGAAACTTTAAAATGATATATATATAGATAGATTCATTGCTCAAAGTTAATTTTAACATTTTCCAAGCAAAAATGGTTACCTACAGTGTATTTTTTTATGGAATTTATTTTCCAATTATACAACAGTCTGCTTTAACCATTGTTATATTGTCATTGTTCGAACCAATGAGCATTAATAAAAGCCGAAAGTTTCCACTTTCGGCTTTTGTTGTGATCCTGTTTATTTAATCTTCTTCACTTCAACATATAAAACATGGTGGCCGTCCATTTCCTTTACAGTAAATTCATATCCGGCGTATTCGATTTTATCCCCGATAGCTATCTCAAATCTGCCTGTCAGGAACCATCCTCCCAATGTATCGATATCTTCCTCCGGCAAATCGATCGCAAGGGTATCATTGACATCTTCAACTAATGTTTTAGCGTCGAATACATAATGCCCTTCATCAATCTTTTGAATGAGCGGGCGTTCATCCTGGTCAAATTCATCACGGATTTCCCCGACGATTTCTTCAAGAATGTCTTCAACCGTTACAAGACCGGCCGTTCCGCCATATTCATCAGTCAAAACTGCCATATGGATCCGTTCCTTTTGCATTTTCAGCAGCAAATCATGAATGGCGATCGTTTCAAGAACACGGATGATGGGTGTCACAAAGGAATCCACCGTCAAAGCTGTTACATTATCTTCTGTAATCGTCGCTGTATAAAGTCTCTTGATATTGACCATTCCCACAACATTATCTTTATCACCGTCTATGACCGGATACCTTGTGTATTGTTCTTCTTGAATAAGTTCAACAACTTCCAATAATGGCATGCCTTTTTCGATAACGGTCATTTCCGTACGCGGAACCATGATTTCATTGGCGATACGCTCATCAAATTCAAATATCTGATTTACATATTTGTATTCCGATTGGTTGATCTCACCGCTTTTATAGCTTTCCGATAAAATGATGCGCAGCTCTTCTTCGGAATGGGCCATTTCTGACTCAGATGCTGGCTTTAATCCGAAAATGCCTGTCAGAAGACGCGCAGAACCATTCAGTAACCAAATGAATGGGTATAAAATGCGGTAAAAGAGAATTAACGGCTTTGCAAAAAGCAAGGTTACCTCTTCTGCCTTTTGAATTGCAACCGTTTTTGGAGCCAGTTCACCGACTACAACATGAAGGAATGTTACGGAACCGAAAGCGATCAGGAACGAGATGATGTGACCTATGGATTCCTCTAATCCCCATTTAGTGAACAATGGTTTTAAAATCGCCTCCACAGTCGGTTCACCCAACACCCCCAAACCTAAGGCGGTTACTGTAATCCCCAATTGACAGGCAGATAAGTACTCATCGATATGCGTTGTCACTTTCTTGGCTGCGAGGGCATTTCTATGCCCTTCTTCAATCAATTGATTGATTCGGGAACTTCTGACTTTAACGATTGCAAATTCCGATGCTACGAAAAAAGCGGTTAATGCTATTAATACAGCTACTGCTAATAACTTTATAAAAATCTCCAATATGTGCGGGTTCACCATATAGTGCCAATCCTTCTGACCTTTGGATTAGACATGTACGGCTTAATCCCAAGCACCTCCTGTATAAATGGTTATTTTCGTTTCTAAATGAGATTTTTGCCTTATAACATGAACCAAAACCATTTAGCCTATATTCGTTAATATGCACCTTCGTGCATAAAACTATAGAGATAAATTTTAATCATACCAGCAACAATAGTAATGATTGGATCAAGGCCATGCTTTCACTGGATACCTGTTTTTTTAGAAGATGCTCACTTTTTCCATCCTTTTCAATCAAGGTGATGAATTCTTGAAGTTCCTCGTTCAGGCCATCCATTTTATTCTTGAGTTGAAGACCTTTTTCCTCAATTGCTGATGCGGCTTCCATTTCCTGTTTAAGTAGTTCTTTAATTTCTTCCAATGAAAGGTTTTCTCTTTTGTATCCTTCGATACGGCGGAGCCTTTCAAGTTCACCGACTGAATAATAACGGTAATTAGAGGCGGAACGTTCTGCTTTAAGCAAGCCTAGGTTCGTATAATAATCTACGGTTCGTTTCGTAACGTTCGCCATTTCCGCCAACTCGCCAATTTTTAAAGTCTCGTTCCCAACATAACCCCTCCTAACCGTCACGTGATGGTTTGACAAACTGGAAGCATGTCATTTCCTCCATGACGTTTTATTCTATTCCATAATCGTACATTATTTTATTTGAAATGAAAAATATTTATTACCCTCTTTTTACCCTTCAATGGAAAAACAAAAACCGATTAATTGAATAATCAGTTTCAGACTGTAGTGAAACTCGCTAAAAAATAAAGTTTGTCTCGATTTTTTTGAGGGTTTATAAAACCCCGAAAGTCGTCGATTTCCACTCCAGGCACTCGCTTTCCGCGGGCGGTCCGGGAGCCTCCTCGGCGCCTTGCGCCTGCGGGGTCTCCCCTCGACGCGCTTTTCCCGCAGGAGTCTCGCACCTTACGTTCCAATCAACTTTGTTTTGAAATTTTAGGTAAAATCCCTTTTGTCTAAAAACAAAAACCGATTAATTGAATAATCGGTTTAATTTTATCATTTAATCCACGGATTTATTTTTTTGTTTTAACTGAGAATTGATTGCTCAATATCTTAGGACCGCATTGGCATAAGGAAGAATGCTTTAGCTTTTTTATTGGTGTTCCGCATGTTTCACAAACTTTTACTACCATTTATACTGTCCTCCTCACTTTAATTGCTTGTTATATATTATACTACTTTTATAATGATAATCAATATTAAATTAAAATAATTATAAACAAAGTGAGGTTTTGTCTTTGGTTTATAGCTTTCCACTTCACAAGTGATTATAATAAAGATAAAATATTATAAAACGCATAAGGAAAGTTGGTATTAGTATGACGAATGAAATCCGTTCCATTCCCCGTCCCTTAGTAAGAACGAATCAATGGGTCATTTTGTTAAGCGTAGCCACCGCCTTATTAACGGGACAAATGTGGATATTAGTGATTCCTTTAACAGCAGGACTCTTGGGTATGCTCTTTAATTTCAATCCAGTGATGCGTCTGGCCAAGCTCTTTCTTAAAAAGAAACCCTCCGATTATATTCCTGAAGATCATTCACAGCAACGATTCAACCAGGCCATAGCAGTCGTTTGCTTAGGACTTGGATTCACTTCTTTCTTGCTGGGGTGGAACGCTACCGGTTATATATTCACCTTGATGGTCGGAATGGCTTCTTTCATGGCCATTCTTGGATTCTGCATCGGCTGCTTTATCCTTTATCAATGGAAGCATTATTCCTATCGCCGATCTATTCGTTAATACCCCAAATAAAATGGGACTGACATTCGTCAGTCCCATTTTATTATTCGGTTGCACGTGTGGAATTACTCTTTTTGACCCAAATGGTGGCCAATGCAATCAGCAATAATAACACACCTTGCGGTACCAGCGTTTCCATTGTTGGATAAAGACCTATCGTTTCTACAAATGGGAAAGAGCTGATCGTATTTGTCTGTATCACTTGAGAAACCTGAAGTGAGTGGATGGAGACTCCAAGAATCTTGAAAGCCAAGGCATATATGAGTATCGTTGCCACTTTAAAGAATAGGGTCATCGGTAATTTCACACTGTATCGCAGCATGATGAAACCGATCAACACTAAAATGAGGAAGGCAAGGAAAATCCCGCTCAGCAGCTGCTTTAATTCCATATAAGGAGCCATTCCAGCATAAAAGATAATCGTCTCGGCACCTTCACGGAATATGGATAGAAAACTGATTAAAGCGAATGAGATGATGCTCCCCGTCGCAATGGCCTGGTTCATTTGCTTGCCGATATACTGGTTCCATGCATGGACATTCGATTTACTATGAAGCCAAAGACCAATTGTCAACATCATCAATACTGCCATAATACCAGTGATTCCCTCAATATATTCCCGGCTTGAAGCAGCCGTGATCTGAGAGAAAACGATATTGATTATGACCGCCAAAATGGAACTGGCAACTAAACCCGCACCAACCCCTGTCCAAATCCATTTTTGTTTGTCCGCTTGCCCGATTTTCTTTAGGAAAGACAGTAATGTAGCTACAATCAAGAGTGCTTCCAACCCTTCCCGTAAAAGGATCAGAGCTGCATCCCAGGTTGTATAACCCGTATCCTCAATTAAAGGGAGTAACCTTGTGTTTAAATCGGATACGATTCCCTTTGCTTCATCCGCCTTAACCTTTTTCGATTGCAATAGGCTGATTGCAGTCGGGACTTTCGTTTCCATGTCGCTGTAAAGCTTGCTGTCCCTTGTGGAAACCTCCCCTTCTACATTGGGCCAAATTGTTAAGATTTCATTTAGTTTATCAACGGCAGAATCGATGTCATCCTTTTCGATATCCGTTGCACTTCCTTGTAAAAGTTCTGTTACATCCCCAAGTGAATAGGTGTTTTTCTGGCTTCCCAATTCAACTTTACCAGCAAGGAAATCCTCGATTAGACCCTTCAATTCCGTTAAATTTTTTTGGGCTTTTTCCGGATCAGGTGGGTCTTGGGTAATCGCTATCCGAACAAAGGCCATTTTCGTTTCAAACTCACCATATGTAGCAACACTTTTCTCCCTGACAATAACCTCTGCATCGGTCCATTGATTCAGGAGATTGTTATATTGGACTTTGGCTTGATCAAAGTCACCTTCAGTTATCAAAGCCTCCAACTTATCTATTAATGGAAGTATCGCTTGTAACCGTTCTTTATAGTCCGTGTTGTCAACAGGGTTTTCGTTTGTATCATAAATAACAAGAGTACTTGATAATGCCGATAATTGCTTTTTGATTTCATCTGTGGAGGCTTGGTCGCTCACAGCACTTTTTACAGCGGATAGCTTCTCGTCGACTTTCCTCGCACTCTCGCTGTCCGTTTTTATCGTTTTCCAATCTTGCTCGAATAGATCGATATTCTTCGATACTCCCTCAAGGTCGCCGGATTTTACCTTCATTAAACTATCGCCAATATAAACAAAAAGCTGATCATGGTTTTCACCCGCCGAAACCATCTTTATATCAGTCGAAAGAAATAAAAGACTGACGATTAAAACCAATATCCCACTCTTCCATCTAGAAACCTTCATAGTGGTCACTCCTTATTCATGAACTAAAATCGCCAACTGGATAATATCCATGCTGGCGATTTTCACGTCCTCATTTTTTGAAATTATATTTACCCAAAAAGGGAATCACCGATATAGCCACCCTTTTTCACACCTGGTAAACAAGCGAACATGGCACTGCCCTTGTGAACGATATATTCGTTGAGCTTATCACTTTTCGCCAGTCGTTCTTGTATGGGTATGAATTGTTTACTCGGGTTTCGCTGAAAACAAATGAATAACAAGCCGGCATTGAAGCTCCCCGTTTTAGGATCCATTCCATCTGCATATGAATAGGGACGCCGTAATATCTTTGCTTTTCCGTCCCCCCTGGAAAGACTCATATGCGAATTTTCTGGAATGACCCGATTTCCATTCGGGTCTTTAGCTTCGAGATCCACGGTATCGAACTCGTTCTTCATTCCTAGTGGGGCTCCGCTGTCGCGATGACGGCCAAACGTATTTTCTTGTTCTTTCAATATAGTCCTGTCCCAAACTTCAATGTACATCTGGATGCGGCGCACCACCATATAACTGCCTCCAACAAGCCAGTCAGGACCGTCCTCACCCTTCACCCAAACATGCTCATTCATTTCATTATTATCATTCGTATCCGGATTGCCAGTCCCATCCTTAAACCCGAATAAGTTCCGCGGTGTCGTTTTTTGTGAATCGGCTTGCTTTGTCCGTTGAAATCCTGTTTGTGCCCAATGAATGATCGCTTTCCCTCTGCCGATCCTCACTAAGTTCCGGACAGCATGGAAAGCCACTTGAAGATCATCTGCACATGCTTGAATACAAATATCCCCACCGCTCCATTCTTCTTCTAAAGCATCTAAAGGGAATTGGGGCAGGTCCTTTAATTCAGCAGGTCTTTTTGATTTCAAACCAAATCGATCTTTGCCATCCTTCGAAAACAGGGTCGGACCCACGCCAAAAGTGATCGTTAAATTGGAAGGTGATAATTCTTTCGCTTCCCCCGTATCCTTTGGGGGCATATTCGTATTAAGTGATGTATCACCAATCAAATTCCCCGCTGTCATCTGAGCCGCAGCCTCTGTCCAATCCTTAAATAACTGAATTAAGTCTGACCTTTTATCCGTGGTTACTTCCAATGATGCGAAGTAAAGGTTATCTTGCGCTTCAGTGGTGATACCAGCTTGGTGCGCTCCATAAAAAGGAACAATATCCTTAGTTTGTCCCTTCGCCTTTTGTTCAGAAAGTGTCAGCAGCCCGCCAAACCCGGATGCCCCTATCACGACTCCGATTCCACCGACTCCTGCCGTTTTCAACATATTTCGACGACTCACCTTTTTTGTAAAAAGTCCGGTTTCATCTTTCGGTGTATGTTCTTTCAATTAAGATTCCTCCGTTACAATCCCTATTTGCGAAAGTGGTTCAGCTAATGCATCAATTGCTTGACTTAGCTCTTTGACTTCAGATTCCTTTAAATCCGTATATGAGATGTAGCCATTCCCTTCCTTATGCTTTTCAAGCAAGCCGTATACATCGTCAAAACGTTTTTGGATTTCCGCAGCAAGCTGCGCATCCTTTTCTTTTAAAGCTGGAGTAAGCAGTTCATAGATCTTCTCTGCACCTTCAACATTTGCCACAAAATCATATAAATCGGTATGGGAGTATCGGTCCTCTTCTCCTGTCACTTTACTCATGGAAACTTCATTCAATAAATCCACCGCACCCGTGATCAACAAATCGGGCGTTACCTCAACCGTTTCAACTTTAGCACGAAGCAAATTAACATCACTCATTAATTGCTCTGCATATTTTTCGTATCCCTTCGTTGTATTTTCTTCCCATAATCCCATTTCAATCTTATGGTAACCGCCCCATTCTTCATCTTTGACATCCCCTTTACGCGCATCGATTTTGGGATCAAGATCGCCAAAAACTTCAGCGATGGGTTCCGCTCTCTCATAATGCATCCGTGCTGGTGCGTATAATTCCTTCGCCTTTTCAATATCACCGGCAGATACGGCCGTAGTGAATTCTTCCGTTGCGTTTACGAACTCTTCTATTTCACCAATGGCATATTCCCGGTACTCGCTAGATACACCATCAAGCTGACTCGCACTCACTTCTTTGGCCTTATCATCTGCCGGTTTAGTTCCTTCCTTTTCCTGCGCACAGCCAAATAATAGACTGGTTGATAGTAAGACTGCTAATGACGCTTTTGCTTTCTTCATATTGTATTCTCCCTTTGAAATGGTTTGTAGATTCATATTAGCAGATAATGAAATTCATTATCAATATATATTTTAATGGAAACATGACATTGTGCATTCTCTTCCAAAAACTCTATTCCTTTTCCTTTCGGATGATAAGCCACCAGCTGGCTAAAAATAAAAAAGGCAGCCTATAAATCAGCTACCTTTCACGCTCACTCATTAACTTGTCATTTTCTTTGTCCATGATTTTCGTGATATCCACAACGAATTCATTGATCAATATTAGCTCTTGCTCATTATAAGCGGAGCATAACTCCTTGGTGGCCACAGAGAGCGATTGATAGTGCAATTTAATCTGTTCCTGTCTTTCCGGTATGGGCACAATCATCACCCTTCTTCCATCCAATTGATCTCGTTCTCTTTTAACATAACCGGAGTTCTCAAGGCGATTGATCAGTGCCGTAACCGATCCCGTACTCAATCCTGTAATTTTGGATAATTCACCGGCGGTAATCGGTCCTGTTTCATTCAATATTTCAGCACTCTTTAAGTCCGTATGGGAAACCCCTATTTTCTGGGCCATGTTTTGTTGAAATAAAACGGACCTCATACCATACCGTTGCAATCTTTGTGTTAAACTCTCTAACAGAGCTGCATTCACCCCATTATCGCTTGACATAAAATGCCACCCCTTTTACACTTAAATTTATCTTGATTTTCAAGATAAATGTTTTGTTTCATCTTAACGTTTACCCTTTAACCATGTAAAGGAAATTCATTAGCTGGTTGATATGAAGGAGGAAAATAAATGAACGTTCAAAAAAAACAAAAATTCATTGTTGCCGGTTTACTTTTGGGTATCTTGATGTCAGCAATGGATAATACGATTGTTGCGACTGCAATGGGAACGATCGTTTCTGATTTAGGCGGGTTCGATAAGTTTGTATGGGTGACATCTGCCTATATGGTCGCCACGATGGCAAGTATGCCGATTTTCGGTAAGCTTTCAGACATGTATGGAAGAAAGCGGTTTTTTATTTTTGGACTTATAGTCTTTTTGGTCGGTTCCGCATTATGCGGCATGGCTCAGAGCATCGTGCAGTTAAGTATCTTCCGTGCAATCCAGGGGATAGGTGGAGGCGCTTTGATGCCCATAGCCTTTACGATCATTTTTGATATTTTCCCACCTGAAAAACGCGGGAAATTAACTGGCCTTTTCGGGGCTGTATTTGGGGCCTCAAGTGTATTGGGACCGCTTTTAGGTGCTTATATTACTGAATACTCCAGCTGGCACTGGATTTTCTACGTCAATGTTCCGATTGGTGTCATTTCTTTACTTTTCATCTGGAATTATTACAAGGAGTCACCCAACACACAAGAACAAAAAATTGACTGGGGTGGCGCAGCAACTCTCGTCATTGCCGTTATCAGCTTAATGTTCGCTCTCGAACTGGGCGGGGAGTATGGCTGGAGTTCCTCTCCTATCATAGGTCTGTTTACCAGTTTCGTGGTTTTCTTCGTTTCATTTTTCTTTTTCGAAAAAAGAGCAAAAGATCCAATCATTTCATTATGGCTGTTTAAAAGGCGATTATTTGCCACTTCTCAGATTTTAGCCATTCTTTATGGCGGCACATTCATTATTTTAACCGTCTATATCCCGATTTTCGTCCAGGCAGTCTACGGCGGTTCCGCAACAAATGCCGGATTGATCCTCACTCCCATGATGCTTGGTTCAGTATTCGGCAGTGCAGTTGGCGGGATATTCAATACCAAAACAAGCTTTCGCAACTTAATGACGATTTCCGTCATCTGTTATTTTGCAGGAATGCTTCTATTAGGGACCATCACCCCTGATACCAGCAGGACTTTATTAACTTTGTACATGATTCTGACTGGATTTGGCATGGGCTTTTCCTTCTCCCTTTTGCCTATTGCGTCCATTCACAACTTGGAACCTAGATTCAGGGGGTCGGCCAACTCCACAAACTCATTCCTCCGTTCATTTGGGATGACACTCGGTGTAACGATTTATGGAGCGATTCAGACCAATGTATTCCAAAGTAAAATGACGGATGCGTTTAAAGGAATGCAAGGAGGTCCGGATACAGCCGGATTGATGGATGACCCACGGCAGCTCTTCCAATCGGAAGCACGTGCCGAGATTCCGGACTTTATCCTGGATAAAATCGTTCACGCGATGTCCGATTCGATTTCATTGATCTTCACCTTGGCCCTCATTCCGATCGGTCTTGCTGCAATCACTGTATTCTTCATGGGAAAAACAAGAGTGGAAACAGCCTCAAAAAAGGAATCAATACAATAAACAAAAAGCGCTGCACTTGCAGCGCTTTTTGTTATTTTCATCTTCCTTCTATTAATGGGAGGTGAAGATTGCAGAAAAATCATTCCACAACTAAAATATAAGTAACACATTCACATACCGAGGTGAGAAGTTTGAAAATCGTATGTTTTGGTGACAGTTTAACAAGAGGCATTTCTTATGTTAAGGGGCGCCTTCGCATCATTAAAGAAAATTATCCGAGCTCGTTAGCTAAGCTAACAGAATCTTTGCCATTCGTGGAAGTCTTGAATAAAGGGGTTTTCAATGACAACTCCGACCTGTTGGTTAGCCGAATCGAGAAAGACGTCATGTCGGAAAATCCCGATATCGTATTAATCGAGGTCGGTGGAAACGACTGTAACTTCCATTGGGATGAAGTAGCCAAGAATCCAGAAGGTGACCATGAGCCCATCGTTCCAATCGAACGCTACCTAGATAATATCACACAACTTGTCAAGCAGATTCAGGACAAGCATGTAAAACCATTCCTTTTAACTCTCCCGCCACTTGACCCTGCCAGGTATTACAGATCCATTGCTGATAAGTTCGGGCATTCAATCGGGCATTTCGTTTCCCATGTCGGTGGTATTGAACATTGGCATGGGATGTATAATCGCCAATTGAAACACCTTGCAGAGGAACTGAAGGTGCCTTTGATTGATGTCCGTTCCTATATTAAATCCTCCGGCGACTTGGAGCGCTTGATTAGCGATGATGGCATCCACCTCACTTCAGAAGGGTACCAGCAAATGAGCATGGCCATATTCAGTGATTTGCAAAAGCATATGGAAGAAGATATTCTTCCACAGCCATAACGTAAAAAGGCAAAGCATGGCGCTTTGCCTTTTTTTGGCCTTACAGACTTTTCACTTCCACATTTTCCGGAAGCTTGAAAGGGTTTTCGGTGTTGATCCGATCATAAAACATCATCCCGTTTAAATGATCTAACTCATGTTGAAAAACGATAGCAGCAAAGCCCTTCAGCCGCATCTCAATTTCCTCGCCATTACCATCCAACGCTTTAATTTTAACCCGTTCATAACGCGGTACATATCCTTTAATATCACGGTCGACAGAAAGGCAGCCTTCACTTTGCGGTAAATAGATCATTGTGGCCGAATGACTGATGATTTTCGGATTCACAAGGGCATATTCAAACAGCTTCCCCTTTTCGTCGGGAAAATACATGACGAACATGCGTTTATTCAAGCCTATCTGATTTGCAGACAACCCAACTCCTTCACGCAGGTTGAACTTCTTTTGGAGTTTTGGATCCTGACTATTTTTCAGGTATTGCATCATGCATTCCAACGTTTCACGATCTTCATCCGAAATCGGCAGGCTAACTTCATCCGTTACCTGACGCAGAATGGGATCCCCTTCTCTAACGATATCCTTCATCGTAATCATATAGTCTTTTATAAATTTACTCATAGAACTTCACACTCTTCTACCATTTTATTTTTTCATGACTTAGACCCTTTCACTTTAGCATTTCGCTTTTAAAAAGTCTAATATGCTGGTTAGATTAAATATTTCAAAATTCCGGGCTCCTTAAACTTCCATAATAAATATTATTTCTTGCATTTCACATTATTTACCTTTAATTTAAGGTACAAAGACCTATAGATTACATGTTTAAAAATTTTATACTGGATATATACTCTTAAAGGAGATGAAAAATTGAACTCGAACTCTAAATTAGTTTCGAAATTGCTGCCGTTCCTTACGGCTCTCATTGTGATAATTGCTGGAGTCAGTTGGTATGTTGTTACTCAGTCAAAGGATATGGTCATTCCCTTTTCTTCGGTAGAAAAGACAATTAAAGCCCAAAATGGAGCCCTTGTCACCATTGAAGAAAAAAGAAATGGCACTCTTCACATCTCCACGCCAGATGGAGAATATGTTTCCAATATTCCTCCCAACAGTCAAATGATCAATAAACTTGTCGAAACTTATAACGTTCAATATTCTTTTTCATCAACTAATAAATCTGCATTATGGATTTTAGGCGGATTAATGGCGGCTCTCGTCACAACCGGTATCATAATACAGAAAAAATCAAAGAACGGATTGCGGATCGGCAGTAAAAAACAAAGCCTTTCCACCCCAAAACCCCTGCCAGAGATAACTTTGGATGATGTAGGCGGTTTGCAATCCGAAATCAAACAGGAAATCCTACAGACACTCACTACACTGAAGGAACCTGAACGTTCAGCTAAAATTGGAATTAAGCCGCCTCAAGGCATTTTATTATATGGCCCCCCTGGAACGGGGAAAACGCTGCTTGCACAGGCAATTGCAAAAGAGCTTGGTGCAAACTTCTTCTCAACGAGCGGTTCAGCCTTCAACGAAATGTTTGTTGGTGTCGGTGCAGCCCGTGTCCGCAGCCTTTTCCAAAATGCACGTAAGCAATCGCCAGCTGTCATTTTCATCGATGAAGTGGACGCGTTGGCTGGTAAAAGGAAAGCTCATGGCGGGGAAGAAGGCGAAAAAACGTTAACTGAACTGCTTGTGCAATTGGATGGAGGCCATCCAAATGAAGGTATTTTATTCATTGCAGCGACCAACCGGAAAGATATGCTCGATGAGGCATTTCTACGTCCGGGCAGGATCGATTTTTCTTTCCAAGTTCCACTTCCAGATACACAAGGAAGAAAGGAAATCATCGATATCCATACGAAGGGAAAGCGTCTAGCTACAGATGTCCTGGCTTCCCTGGATGAGTTGGCTGAAAGTACATCCGGTTTCTCCGGCGCTGACTTAAGCTCCCTGTTCGATACTGCCTCACGTCATGCACTGAGGAATGAGCAGGACATGATTCGTAAACAGGACCTTGATTACGCCATTGACCGTACGATACTTGGAGCGACATCACGTACCTTGAATGATGCGGATACGAAGCGGCGAGTAGCCATTCATGAAAGTGGACATGCCCTTATTGCAGGTTTGACAAAGCCCGGCTCCGTCCGAAAGGCGACCATCATTCCGCGTGGGGAAGCCCTTGGATATGTAGCGCCAATACCAAAAGAACTCCATCTGGCAACTGCCAGTGAATTGCTTGATCAAGTCAAAATGATCTTAGCCGGTGGCGTGGCGGAAAGAATGTATTTAGGAGAACATAGCATCGGTGTAGGCGGAGATGTACAACAGGCGAAGCACCTGCTTGAACAAATGGTCGATACCGGAATGCTTCAGGATGGATTTACCCTCACCTTTAATAAAGGTGAGAAGGAGCAAAAGATGCAGGAATTATTCACGAAAGCGATTTCTGAAACGGAAATGTTGATTGATTCGAATCGCTTACAATATGAAGAGCTCGTTGAAGAGTTATTGAAAAAAGAGACACTTGAGGGATCAGAGGTTCAGCGTATCGTTGATGCTTCAGAAATAACCGGCATATGCTCGAATGCTTAAGACTCTTTTGCGCTGAGTCTTAAGTACCTAATATAATTTTTAGAGCCTGTTTCAAATCGAACAGGCTCTTTTTTTATTTATATGGCTGCTAGACAAAGAAATGACTTCAGGAAATTAACAGATGGACATTCTCATCCAAGTTTGTTGCTGCAATCCAAAGAACAATACTTGGGTATTTGCCTTTCCTGGTTTGTACTTCTTCCCTGTAACACTCCGACAACATTGGCCAGTGAATCTATGGGACCAATACCATTCTCAATTTGACCAACTGTGCAATCGATTGCATGACTGTCGCTCACATCCGCTGCAAAGGCATATAACGCCAAGCTTGGCTAAAGCCTGAACAACGGCTTCTCCAATACCTTGACCACCTCCGTTACAAGCGCAACTTTCCGTAATTGCCGTTTTGGTGGGACTGAGTTTAGGAATTGCCGGAGGCGTCACCAAAAGGCGAAATCATAACACCTGCCGTTTTAGAAGAAGTCTTTCGTATTCATGCATGGGTTATGGTAGATCCTGCCAATTGAGTGCCCGTTTGTTTTGGTTATGACAGTTTATCACAGCAAAAAGTATACAAAGAAGCCGTTTCATCCAACACTTCCAACTCCTCAGGCATTGTTTCCATCTGAATTTTATAACATAGTTGTTTGGAGAGGAAGGTGCGAGACTCCTGCGGGAAAAGCGAGTGCCTGGAGCGGAAATCAACATCCAAATTGTTCAAGCCATGAAAAAAACTGCAGGCAAACTCGCTTTTCTTTGAGTTTGTCTACAGTCTAAAGTCTAAAGGGATGCCGACAAGTCGACACCCCTTTTTTCATGAATTTATAGTTTTTCCAACCGGATGATATCCGGTGTATTTTGTTTCTGGATCCCTGACTTTTGCAACTTCACTGCCGTTCCTTCAGGTAAGTTAGTGAATATAATAGGAGTGACCGTTGATGGTGCATTCCGTTTTATGAAATCTAAATCAATTTCCAAAAGAGGTGTTCCTTTTGTTATTCTTTGACCTTCCTGTACAAGAGATGTAAACCCTTCGCCATTTAGTTTAACTGTATCCAAGCCAACATGGATCAGAATTTCCAAACCATTATCCATTTTCAATCCGAGTGCATGGTTTGTCGGGAAAATACTTAGAATTTCCCCATCAATTGGGGATACTAGTTTTCCATTGACAGGCTCGATAGCAAAGCCATCCCCCATCATTTTCATGGCAAACACTTGATCGGGAACTTGTTCGATCGGTAAAACGGCTCCTTCAATTGGAAGGACAAAGTCATTTGCACCTAAAGCTTGGTTTTCTTCCATTTTATCCTCTGCCACTTGTGCAGCTGGACTTGTTTTCACTTTGCTTGGATTGACGTCATTTTTGACAAGTTGTTTCATTGCATTTGCAACGAATTCGACATTCGTTCCAACAATGACTTGTACACTCGATTTATTTAATTTCATGACACCGCGCGCACCATGCCTTTTTAAAGCTGCTTCATTCACATTCCCTGAATCGGCCACTTGTAAACGTAAGCGTGTTGCACAGTTATCAATTAGCATTATATTCTCTTTACCGCCAAGATCTTGAATGAAAAGCGATCCCATATCGGTATATTTATCCCCTGTTTTCACAATCGTTTCTTCTTCCACATTTTCCTCATCGTCTTCACGGCCTGGTGTTTTTAAATCCATGATCTTGATGACAAAATAGAAAATCACGAAGTAAACGACCGCGTATACCAATCCAATCGGTATTAACCATAGCGGTTTTTGCGCTATACCAAAGTTCAAGAAATAATCAATGGCGCCTGCGGAGAATCCAAAACCATGATGGATATCCAACATAACAGCGAGTGCCATAGAGACCCCGGTTAAAAGGGCATGTATTACATATAACACTGGGGCGATGAACATGAATAGAAATTCAATCGGTTCTGTGATTCCTGTTAAGAAAGAAGTGAAAGCTAACCCAACAAGCATCCCCGTTACCAATTTACGTTTCTCCTTCTTAGCAGCTGCAATCATCGCTAATGCTGCAGCTGGAAGTCCGAACATCATGATTGGGAAAAAGCCAGTCATGAAGGGCCCAGCTGTCGGGTCCCCTGCGAAGAAACGATTTATATCACCTGTCGCACCATTAAATTCACCAAAAACAAACCAAACCATACTATTCAGGACATGATGCAATCCTACTGGAAGCAATAAGCGATTCAATACGCCGAATACGCCGGCACCCAATGCCCCTGCACCTGTAATCCAGTCTCCAACACTATTGATTACATCCTGAATTGGCGGCCAGACAAAGCCGAATATCCCCGCAAGTATAATCATCGCAAGCGAAGTGATGATTGGGACGAACCTTTTCCCTGAAAAGAATCCAAGCCATTCAGGGAGTCTTATGTCGGAGTATCTATTATATAGAAGAGCTGCAACGATACCTGATATAATACCGCCTAAAACAGCCATATCGATATCTTTATTAATTGCTTGTGTTCCATTCGTTAAAACAAAGTAACCAACAAGACCAGCTAATGCCGCTGCACCGCTACCGTCTTTAGATAATCCTATTGCAATACCTAAAGCGAATAGTAAGGCAAGATTATCAAAAATCGCTTTTCCCGCGGCCGCCATAAATGCAATATCAAGTAAATCTGGCTGACCTAAGCGAAGCAATATAGCTGCTGCTGGCAAAACAGCAATTGGCAGCATAAGAGCTTTACCAATCTTTTGTAAAAAATTCAACATCGAACTCATCTCCCTTGTTCCTAACTTCTTCTATTGATTCTGTTGAATGAGAAGTATAAAGCGTTTTCATTTTATCAATATAATAACTTTTCTTTGGATTATACTAGCACAGAAAATATATAGATGTCTATACCAATTTACTTGAAAATATACTATATTCTTTGTAAATAAAGCAATAATATCTTTTTTATTCCTTATACTTCTTAACTGGTCTAGACAACTTTTAATAAAAGCGATAAAATGAGGGCAAAATATATGAGACCATTTCATGACTCATTCATTAAGTTTTACTTTCATAAAGGAGATTATGTATGAAAACATTCATTATTAATGATCTAATAGTTCATGGCGAAAAGGAAACATACAAAAATGGGTATATTAAAGTCGTGGATGGAAAAATTGCCGAGGTTGGTCCAGTCAGCCAATACAAACAGGACGATGATGCCAAAGTAATTACTCTTTCACCGGATTATCAGGTAATTCCCGGTGCCATCGACATTCATATTCACGGTGCATCCAATTCCGATGCAATGGATGCCACATATGAAGCATTATCCACAATGGCAAGGACTCTTCCCAAAGAAGGAACCACAAGCTTTCTGGCCACTACAATGACTCAATCTACCGAAGCCATTGAATCTGCCCTTCTTAATGCTGGTAAATATATCGAAAATCAAACCGAAGAACACGCTGAAATAGTTGGGATCCATTTAGAAGGTCCTTTCATTTCACCGGCCCGTAAAGGAGCGCAGCCTGAGGATTATATTATTGATCCTAATGTCACTCTATTTAAAAAGTGGCAGGAACTGGCCGAAAATCAAATCAAGCTTGTAACGCTTGCTCCTGAACAACCAAATGGATTAGATCTAGCCGCCCACTTAAATGGAAATGGCGTCGTCGCCTCCATTGGACATTCAGATGCAACATATGACCAAATAGATGAAGCAATCCAGGCGGGTACTACCCACGTTACACATCTTTATAATGGGATGCGGGGACTCCATCACCGCGAACCTGGTGTTTTGGGAGCTGCTTATCTTCGAGACGAGCTATATGTTGAACTTATTGCTGACGGCATTCACTGCAGGCCGGAAATGGTGAAGCTGGCGTATAACCAAATTACCAGTGAACGCATGATCTTGATAACGGACTCGCTTCGTGCCAAATGGCTTGAAAAGGGAACCTATGATTTAGGAGGTCAGCCTGTGTATGTGAACGAAACGAGAGCAACGCTTTCAGACGGTACACTAGCCGGCAGTATATTGAAAATGAACGATGCCATCAAGAACACATTGGAATATACCGATTGTTCCATGACTGACATTATAAAAATGACGGCAGAAAACCCTGCCAAACAGCTTCGGATTTTTGACAGAAAAGGAAGCATCCAGGTCGGAAAAGACGCCGATCTTGTAATATTGAATGACCGCTTGGACGTTGAAATGACGTTCTGCAGAGGAAATTTAGCTTTTAAAAAGGAGAATGTATAATGAATATCATACAAGTGCAGGACTACATGGAAATGAGCCGGACAGCTGCAGAAACAGTGATCGGAAAAGTCAAAGGAAATCCAAATATTAAGTTGGGCCTTGCTACAGGCGGCACCCCAAAAGGAATGTATGATAATTTGATTGAAGATCATGTGAATAATCATACTTCCTATGAAAATGTAACATCTTTTAATCTTGATGAGTATGTCGGCTTAAAACCAAATGATCCAAACAGTTACCATTATTATATGAATGACTCCTTATTCACTCACATCAATATAAATAAAGAGCGTACTCACCTGCCAAATGGTACGGCTGATGATACTTACGGGGAATGTAAACGGTATGACGAAATGATTGATTCAGTGGGAGGGATCGATCTTCAGATACTTGGTATTGGGCAAAATGGCCATATTGGTTTTAATGAACCTGGAACTTCATTCACATCGGGTACACATGTCGTGACACTTGAAGATTCAACGCGCCAAGCGAATGCACGTTATTTCGATTCCATAGACGAAGTTCCTACACATGCCGTTACGATGGGCATTTCAACGATCATGAAAAGCAAGGAAATCCTGCTGCTGATATCTGGTGAAGAAAAAGCCGAAACCTTGAAGAAATTGATAAACGGTGACATTTCCGAGGACTTCCCTGCATCTATCCTAAAAAAACATAATAGTGTTACAATTATCGCAGACCAAAAAGCTTTATCCGGAGTGATAATACCCTAAAAGGAGCGAAAGTCGATGATTGATAAAAACTCACCTCTTCCGATTTATTTTCAAATCGAAGAACAAATAAAAAGACAAATAGAAAACGGTGAGTTCCAAGCGCACAATGCCCTTCCATCTGAACGTGAATATGCCGAGCAATTCGAAATTAGCCGGATGACCGTCCGGCAAGCCATAAATAATTTGGTGAATGACGGATACTTATACCGTCAAAAAGGAAGGGGAACCTTTGTCGCCGATAAGAAGCTGGAGCAGCAACTCAATGGGTTGACCAGCTTCACCGAGGACATGAAAGCCAGGGGATTAAATCCAAGCAGTAAGCTGCTGAGCTTTGAAATCATTCCGGCTGATAAAAAGATTGCCAGTGAATTGCACATTTCCCTTTATGCTCCCGTTTATGAAATAAAACGCATTCGGTTGGCTGATGATGTTCCAATGGCCCTCGAGACCGTATACATGTCTGCCAATTTAATTAAAGGGTTAACGGAAGAGATCATTAACCTCTCTCTTTACCAATATGTAGAGAATTACGTTAAACTTAAAATAGACTATGCTACACAAACGTTGGAATCATCGATTGCTTCTGAATTAGAAGTCACCCATTTAGCGATTCCAAAGCACTCACCCATATTATTCATTCAAAGGAATACGTTCCTAATGGATGGAACTCCCCTCGAATATGTTAAATCGGCATATCGTGCGGACAGATATAAGTTCACTATCACTATAAGCAGATAAAATGGAATATTTTCATCACTAAAGTCTTTTAATTGCCAAAGGTAATCGGAGGGTGTCACAAATATGAATTCATACTTTGAAGAAGTGCAGGCTTTACTCACAATTGTGGGAGAACAGGAAAAGCAGTCAATTAAGGAAGCCGTGGACCATATCTCAAAAGCGGTGATGTCGGATGGAATCATCCATCTATTCGGAAGCGGGCACTCTCATATTTTGACCGAAGAGGTATTCTACCGGGCAGGTGGGTTAGCCGCAATTCGTCCTATTTTCGTTGAAGATTTGATGCTTTTTAAGGGAGCTTCAAGGTCATCCCAACTTGAACGGCAAAATGACCTATCAGAGAAATTCATGCATGATGAGGATATCCGTCCTGGTGATGTCTGTATCGTCATTTCATCATCCGGCGTAAATCCCGTTCCCATAGATGTCGCCACTATCGCAAAAGAAAAAGGGGCCTTCGTCATTGGATTAACATCACCGGAGTATGCAAAAAGTTGTCCTTCGCGGCATAAACAGAAGCATTATCTCCACGATGTCGTTGATTTGGTCATAGACAACCATATTGCCAAAGGTGACACATTACTGAAATCAAATAATATATCTTTTGGTTCTGGATCGACCGTGATCGGGGCCGTTCTCCTCAATATGATATTCACGCAAGTCATCCAAACGATTATTGAAACAGGGGAGACCCCTCCCGTATTCCTAAGCAGTAATATCGAAGGGGCAGATGAACACAATCAAAAGATCATCGCGAAATATAAAACAAGAATCGCCCAATTATGAACCGATATAGCCAAAAAGGAATACATAAGCTTTTATGTTCATCGTGAAGCAGTCATTTAAAAGAAGGCATCCATTCGGATGCCTTCTTTTATTCAATGGGTACTTCCCTTTATTCCTTATTCTTCAAAAAGGGCCACCAATTCGCATTACCAAACGTCGCAACCATAACAGGAATAAACAATGGCAATATGACAAACGCATATAAAGCAAGTCCCACCAAAATTAAAGTGGCTATCTCCAAGAGCGATAAAACTCCTGCTGGCATCATGGCAGCAAAGGTTCCACCCAGAATGACGGCTGCTGAGATGATCACCGTTCCCATTTTTCTCATGGACAGTAACATCGCTTCCTTGACCGGTTTACCTTTCCATTCGTTAAAGCGATCCATCAAGAAAATGCTATAGTCAATGCCAAGTGCAATCAAGATAACGAACGCAAAGAAAGGAACTGCCCAGCCGATGCCGGCATAACCGAGAATATTAACAAAAATCAATTCTGTAATGGCTGCCGCTGTATAATAAGTCAAAACGAGTGACACAATCAAATAGACCGGCATGACCAGGGATCGCAGCATGAAAAAGAGAATGATTGCGATACCCGACAGCATCAAAACGACCGTCCGCGAGAAATCCTCCTCAGACATTATGCCCAAGTCATGATGCGTATTTGTGATTCCCCCTATCGCCACCTGCGCATTTTCAAGCTTTGTATCTTTCGTTACTCTTTCAACGGCTGCCTCGATCGAATCGATTTGCTCGATTGCTTCATTGGAATATGGGTTTGCCTTGAATACCACATCCATTGTCATGATTTTACCATCTTCAGATAAATACGCGTTCAATGCCTCCCCGAATTCTTCGCTTTCCACTACTTCTTTGGGAATGTACATGCCTGTTACCGTTTTATCCGTTTTTGCCAGTCCTGATAAATAACCCTGTGCAGACGATAGTCCATCATGGACTTCATTCAGACCATCCGCACTTTCATTTAAGCCATCTGTCAAATCGGTAAGTTGTCCGCCGAGGCTTGAAAAACCATTTAGGAGCTCTTGCTGCCCATTGCTTAAGCTGGTAAGTCCTCCTTTAAATCCTGACAGGTTATTTATGACTTCCCCCTGACCATTGGCCATCGTGCTTAGACCTTTTTGTAAAGTGTCAACACCTGAAATCAATTGGTTCAGGCCCTCCCCAAGAGAAGTTTGACCCTTTACGATTTCTTCCATGTTTTGATTCGCCGTATTCAAACCGCCGGACACTGAACCAAGATTCCTATTGAGTTCGGAAAGGCCTGCTGCCATGGTCTCCAAGCCACCCTGTGCCCCTTGCACCGTTTGCTTGATCGTTTGATAGGACTGATCAGCCTGTAACTCTGGATGTGCGGCTTCCATTTGCTCAAAAGAAGGATTTAAACCAACAAGGCTTTGTGATACGCCCGTAAGGTTAGTTTGAATCTCTTTGTATCCCCCTGTGAGCTCACTTAACCCATTAGCTGATTGTTTATAGCCTTCGAGGAGCTGTCCGCTTCCGGCCGCGAGCTTTTCCAAGTTTGCCTTGACCTCAATCAGGCCGTTTTTTATATCCCCAGTGCCTGAGGAACCATCGCGAATGCCTGCTTCAATGCTTGTTAGCGCCTTCTCCACCTGACCTACGCCGCTTTTTAATTCATTGGTGCCTGATATGAGACCCCCTATTCCATCCGTCGCTTGCTTCAAGCGCGGTCCTGAATCGGAAAGCTCACTGCCTGCCGTCTTTAATCCATCACTGATTTGTTTAATGCCTTCATTTCCTTCCCCGATTCCCTTTTCCAAAGTTTCGGCTTGGTTCGCGACAAATAAGTCCTTAATGGGTTCACCTGTCGGGCGGGTCATGGAACGAACTACATCGACTTCATCCACCTTGACGACTTCCTGGCTGATTTTTTCAGCAAGTGCAATGTAATCCTCCGAATCCATGCGTTCGTCATTTTTTATAACAATCTGTGTTGGCATGGATTGTCCTGGCCCGAATTCATCGGAAATGATATTAAATGCCATGATGGAAGGAACATCACCACCCGCCTCTTCAAGGGAGTTATATGAAATCTTCCCATCATACATAAACAAAAAGGGAACACAGACGATTGCCACGATCATAAGCGCCAACAATGGGCGGTTCAAGGAGAAGTTACCCAGAATTCCCCATAGTTTACTTTCACTATGCTCAAGCTTCCCTTTTGCCGGCCAAAATAGCTTCTTGCCAAGAACCGCCATGAAAAATGGAACGATCGTATAAAGGGCGATCATTAAAATGAAAACCCCTATGGCAACGGCCGCCGCAGATTGATAGAGCTTAAAAGTAGAAAAACCGATTGCCGCAAAGCCAATCATTACAGTCAGCCCACTGAAGAAGACAGTCTTGCCGGCGGTTCGGTATGTCTCCACGATCGCTTCAGGCAAGGACTCCTGTGACGATAGCTCCTCCTTGAAACGACTAAGAAGCAGGATGCAATAATCAGTCCCGATCCCAAATAAAATACCTACCAGGAATATTTGGGTGTAAGACGAAATCGGAAAGTCCCATTTATCCACCAGGAATGAGACGATGGATTGTGAACATAAATAAGTGAAACCGACTGTCACTAACGGAATGATCGGTGTCACCACTGAACGAAAGACTATCAGCAATACAGCCAGAATGAAGACAACCGTGATGCCTTCAGTTTTCTTCAGCCCCTCTTGGGAATTGGCATTAAGATCTTCATCGATCATCCAGCTGCTTGTGTAATAATGCTCGACATTCACTTGTTCCAACTCTTTATAAAGGGCATCGATCACATCCTTAGCTTCTCGGTCCCCCTTTACCATCGTGATGGAAGTCAAAACTGTTGATTCATTTTCCGAGACCAACTGACCTTTTAGCGAGGGCTCTTTAAAATGGGTCATGACCTCTTTGATACCAAGCTCCGCTTTATTCTTTTCAAGCTTTTGGACCGCTATCTCAATCTCTTTCAATTCCGAGGAAGTCAACTTCTTATCACCATGGAATACGAGAGCCACTTGTGACTCATCCTTATCCTGGATCTCTTTCATTAGCGCATTGGCCATCCCGGAGGAATACTCTGCCGGTACATCCAGCTGTCCCTTATTCCGGACAAGTTCCGCCATATTCGGTGCCGCAAACAATAATCCTGCTGTCATTGCAACCCAAACGATAATGACCAGCCATCTTCCCTTTATGATCCCCCTCATTTATATTTCCTCCCATTCCTCATTTTTCATTTGAATGAAAATTTGTGAAAGCTTCTCATATGTATCAAGGAATTTAACGATCTCTTCATAATCGAATTTCGTCATGATGCTCTCTACCAATTTATGAATCTTATTTTCCGTTTCCTGTAACAATGCTTCCCCCTCTTCGGAAAGCTTCAAGTGAAAGACCCTTCGGTCACCCAGGTCCTGTTCCCGTTCTATCAATCCTTTTCCTTCCAGCCTGTTGATGTTGGACGTGACGGCACTCTTATTAATATAAAAGGCATCACTGATTTCCGTCGATGTACACAACCGCTGTTGTTGAATGAACCGTAAAGTATAGTATTGTTCGTTCGTCAGCACATCACAAATCTGATCTTTTATTAAAAGCTCACCCATTTTATTGACATAGAAGGAAACCCTCATATATCGATCAATCAATCCAGAAACTTTGTCATTAGACATCGTTGCACCTCCCAAAAAGTAGTTCAGTCATTTAACTATATGTAGATTACTATTGTTTTATTTATTATGTCAATCCCATGATAGTTTATTATTTCCAGTTTATCTTATGGTAAATAAGGGAAAACCCAAAGTAAGCAAACAATCTACTATTCTAAAGGAGGAACTATAAATGACTCAATCAACTATCGAAAATCAACCGAATAGCAAACTCTTAAAAGGGATTCTGATTGGGGGGCTTGTTGGTGGTGCGTTGACCTTACTTGACTCCAATACAAGAAATAAAGTAAAGCGTTCAGCCGTCCTTTTAAAAGACAACTCCATGAATATGATTGAACAGGCCAAGGAAAATCCCGGAGAAATGAAGGAACAGATGGTATCAGGAGTCAAAGGGGCAACAGAGACGATTAAAGAGGCAATCAATGACGTTGAAACACTATATGAAACTGTTAATGAAGACGTGGTGGGTAGAGTATCCGAAGTAAAGGATATCTCCACTGATGCCCTTGGTACAGCTAAAGATGCAACAAGTGAATTGAAAGACATCAGCTCAAAAGTGGTCGTTGCCGGTAAACAGCTGAAAGAAACACCATCACAATCATTGAAAGCCGATAATGATAAAGGTGAAAAAGAGAGTGATGAAATCGTTAAAGAATCAGGATTATCCAATCAAAAATCCATTTCATCCAACTTCTAATATAAAAAAAGCTGAGGCATGATGCCTCAGCTTTTTTTTATCGCTTGTACAATTGGGATGTTGATCGCTCCAGACACTCGCTTTCCGCGGGCGGTCGGAGCCTCCTCGGCTTCCGCCTGTGGGTCAATTGGTTCGGGAACAACCCTTTTGTTTTTTCATATATCACTTCACTTGATAACCTTAATTAGAGTCCTCCAATTTATTCGTTATCTCATGGTCTTTTTTCACTTCAGCCAACCAAACTGGATATTCCTCTTGTAATTTTTCAGAAAGAAGTGTTTCTTTAATTACATCTTTACTGTCTTCTAAATTAGCCTTTTTTGCTTCCTTCTTACCGGTTACTTTTATGATATGGTACCCATAATCGGATTTGACTGGATCACTGACTTTATTTATATCAAGATTAAAGGCAACATCTTCAAACTCTTTCACCATATCACCTTTCCCAAAATACCCTAGGCTTCCGCCCTTATCCGCCGTTTGTGCATCAGTGGAATATTCAGCTGCCAATTTAGCGAAATCACCGCCTTCTGCAATTTCTTTCGCAACTTTTTTAGCCGTTTTTTCATCTTCGACTAAAATATGACTAGCCTCCACTTGTTCGGCTTGATCAAATGTATCTTTATTATCTTCAAAATACGTACTGATTTCATCGTCCGTCACGGTAATTCTCGGTTCGACCAGTTTTTTCGTTTGCAGGTAAACCACAATGTCCTTTTTCAGGGCATCCATGGAAGAGCCGCTTGCTTCCAATTGCTCTTTTAACGACTTTTCATCACCATAGGACTCTCCCATAACATCGATTTCTTTCTGGATTTCTTCATCCTTAATTTTAATTCCCGCTTTTTTCGCTTCCAATTCAATCAATTTATTCGTAATTAACAGGTCTAAAGTATCTGCTCCGTACCCCGCAACAAGCGTGTCATACAGTTCATCCTTATTGATTTTCTCGCCATCGATACTCGCCATTGTCTTACCCGTTGATGATATCATCGCAAATGCCATGATCCCCGCAATGATCAAAATGCTCCCAGCCCAAATATATGCCTTCGTGCTTCTTAATAGTTTCATGAATACTCTCCCTTAATTTTTTCTATCATGATAGCTTGTGAATATTAATTAATCCTTAAGATTTACAACCTTCAATATGCACTAACCCATCATTATACTAACATACTTATATCCCTACAGATATTTTAGAGTATTTCATCTTGCTACCAATTGATTTGGTTGATCATTACCAAAAAACGAAAAAGCATGGTGTACGGAGGGAACTCCTACACCATGCTTTTTTTCTTGTATTATTTACGATGCATCTTGAATTCAAGGAAGAGTTCGTTGTAATGGGCCAAGTTTTTCTTCCCGAGGTTTTCGTACACTTCGAGTTTCTTTGTCAGTTCCGGTGATGGATAGAAGCGTTCATCCTTCACCACTTCTTCAGGCATATATTTCAGTGCTGCTTTATTGGGTGTCGAGTAACTTACATATTCAGCATTCTGTGCCGCAACTTTCGGGTCCAGCATGAAGTTGATGAACTGGTGAGCTGCATCGACATTTTTAGTTGTTTTCGGGATGACCATATTATCAAACCATAAATTGGACCCCTCTTTTGGAACAACATATTCAAGATCTTCATTTTCAGCCATGATTTCAGAAGCAACTCCCGACCAAACCAGTCCAATCGCCGCTTCCTGGGCTTCCAATAGCATGCGGCTTTCATCTCCCACTATCGCCTTAATATTCGGGGTGAGGGCATCAAGTTTGGATTTTGCCTCTTGAAGGTGTTCTTCATCTATATCATTCAATGAATAATTCAAAGAGTTCAGACCCATGCCCATCACTTCCCTAGCGCCATCCGTCAAAAGGATTTCATTCTTTAAATCTTTATCCCATAAATCCGCCCAGGCCGTTATTTCTTTGCCACCAAGCATCTTGGAATTATAAACAATTCCGACTGTTCCCCAGAAATAAGGGACGGAATATTTATTCTCCGGATCGAATGGCAGGTCGATGAACCGCTCATCGATGTTTTTCAAATTCGGAAGCTTGGAATGATCCAAGGGAATCAGCAAGTCTTCTTGCCGCATCTTATCGATCATATACTCAGACGGAATGGCAATATCATAAGTCGTACCGCCCTGTTCGATTTTAGTCATCATGGCCTCATTCGAATCGAACGTCTCATAAATGACCTTTATCCCTGTTTCTTCTTCAAAGCGTTCGATTAGATCCGTATCGATGTAATCGCCCCAATTATAGATGGTAAGCGTATTGCTGCTCGTAAACCCCTGCGATGAATTCAATCTTGAAATCGCATATAGCAGCAAAGCGGATACGAGGGAAATGATCAAAAACATTTGGACAAGCCTTTTCATCGTTTCCCCCCCATTCCCGTTTGCCTTACACGTTGAGTTATAAAGTAATATACGACAACCAACAGCAGTGTCACGACGAACAGCAGTGTGGATAATGCATTGATATTCAATGAAATCCCACGGCGGGCCAATGAATAGATTTCCACAGAAAGAGTGGAGAAGCCATTACCGGTCACAAAGAACGTAACCGCAAAATCATCAAGTGAATATGTCAATGCCATAAAAAAACCAGCAAAGATACCTGGTAAGATGTATGGAAGGATGACCTTCGTCAATACATCCCACCGGCTTGCCCCTAAATCTCTAGCGGCATCAATTAAAGTAGGGCTCATTTCCTGAAGTTTCGGCAGGACCAGCAGCACTACAATCGGGATGCTGAAGGCGATATGCGACAACAGTACCGAGTAGAATCCAAGCTTGATCCCGGCCATTGTGAATAAAATCAGGAAGGAAGCACCGATGATCACATCGGGACTGACAATCAATACATTATTCAATGATAATACCGTATTCTTAGCTTTACTGCTCGTAAAGGACCGAATACCAATCGCCCCCATCACCCCTATGATCGTTGAGATCAGTGCAGATAATAAAGCGATCACAAGTGTATTCAATACAATGATCAGCAGCCTTGTATCTTGGAACAGTTCCTTGTACCACTCCATCGTGAACCCTTTAAAGTCATACATCGTTCCACCGCTGTTAAAGGAGTAAAAGACTAAAAAGAAAATCGGTGCATAGAGTATGATAAAAATCAAAACGAGAAACGCTTTTGATATTGGTGATAATTTATTGCCCAATTTACACACCCTGCTTTCGGTTACCCGTTACAAACATAATCAGGAACATTATAATAATCAAAAATACCGCGATTGTGGAACCCATTCCCCAATCCTGTGTCACAAGGAAGTGCTGCTCGATAGCCGTACCAAGCGTAATGACGCGGTTACCGGCAATCAGTCTTGTAAGCATGAACAAAGAAAGTGCCGGGATGAAGACTACCTGGCATCCCGTCTTTACACCATCTAACGTCAATGGAAAAATGACACGGCGGAATGTCATCCAACGGGACGCTCCCAAGTCATTGGCCGCATCCACAAGGGTTGGATTCATTTTATCAAGCGCATTGAATATCGGTAAGATCATAAACGGGATGAAAATATAAACCGAAACGAATATGAAGCTGAAATCCGTAAAGAGAATCTGCTGCTTTCCGATTCCTACAACCTCTAGAAAACCATTCGCCACACCATATGTGCCAAAAATACCAATGAAGGCATAAGCCTTCAAAAGTAAATTGATCCAGGAAGGGACGATGATCAGCAAAAGCCACAGCTGCTTATGCTTTGTTTTCGTTAACAAATATGCGGTTGGGTAAGCGACTAAAAGGGATATTCCCGTAATCAGGAAAGCATACCAAAATGAGCTTAATGTCATTGTTAAATATACTGGCGTAAAGAACTTTTGATAGTTAATCAATGATAGATTTCCTTCAATGTCAAAGAAGGAATAGTATAGGATTAACAAAATGGGTGCAATCACGAATAAAGCAATCCATAAGACATATGGGATGAAGTAAATATTCCGGGATAATTTATTCTTCATGACTTTCTCCATCATGATACGCTTCCAGACGCTTATCGAATTCTTCTTCAGTCTCACCCAATCGCATGACATGAATCGATTCCGGATCGAAATAAAGACCTATTTCATCTCCAACTGCCACTTTTTTCGTTGATTGGACAAGCCATTCATTCCCATCATGGTCATAACAGCTGATTTCATAATGAACACCGCGAAATAACTGGGAGCCCACCCGAACTTGCAGTTTTCCGCGGTCGACGGAAGTAATCTCTAAATCCTCCGGGCGGATGACAATATCGACAGCTTCATTACTGTTCAATCCTTGGTCGACACATTCGAACTGTCTGCCGACGAATTCCACGAGATAATCTTCAATCATTTTTCCTTTTACAATATTAGACTCACCGATGAAATCGGCAACGAACCGATTCAGCGGTTCATCATAAATATCCGTAGGGGTTCCACTTTGCTGAATTTTCCCTTTGTTAAGGACAAAAATCTCATCTGACATCGCTAATGCTTCCTCTTGGTCATGAGTGACGAAGATAAACGTGATTCCAAGCCTCTGTTGCAGCTCCCGCAATTCATATTGCATTTCTGTACGCAATTTTAAATCGAGGGCAGATAGCGGTTCATCCAGAAGGATAACTTCCGGTTCATTAACAATTGCCCTGGCAATCGCCACCCGTTGCCGCTGACCGCCGGACATTTCCCTGATTTCCCGTTTTTCATACCCCTCCAAATTGACAAAGCTGAGGGCTTCCTTCACCTTGATTTCCACTTCCGAATTCTTCATTTTTTTGATTCGAAGACCAAATGCTACATTTTCAAACACATTTAAATGCGGAAAAAGTGCATAATCTTGAAATACCGTATTCACTTGCCTTTTATTGGCTGGCACATCATTGATCTTTTTCCCTTCAAAGTAAATATCACCTTTGGAGGCTTCCGTAAATCCAGCAATCAAGCGAAGGATCGTGGTCTTCCCACATCCGGAAGGACCCAAAAGCGTATAGAACTTCCCTCTCTCGATTTCAAAACTAACATTATCGAGAACTACCGTATCATCATCAAATTGCTTCGTAACCTGATCGAAGCGTATTATATTCCCGTTTGACATTGCTTCTTCCCTCTCTCCATTACCTTACTCATCAATCTTCAACCATTGCATTTGTTTTGGATTCTATAAGTATGATTCCGTCACCACGAGTAATAACTCTGACGGACCTTCAAAATCATTAATGATTTGATGTTCATCTGAAGCATGAAAATAAATCGACTCCCCCGCCTTGACAAAATACGTGTGTGTACCTAGCTTTACAATAACTCTTCCGCTTAATACATAACCGAATGTTTCAGACAAGGATGGTTCAAACTGTTTGAACTCCCCTTTTTCCTGGAGAGTCAGCCGAATAGGTTCCATTTCCTTTTCATTCGATTCAGGCACGAGCCACTGAATTTGATACCCGCGTTCTTCATCGATGAAAAATGTTTGTGCTTCTTCTTCATAAACCACTTTTTGGACTTGATCCTCTTCATCGAAGAACTGCTTCGGCTTGCAGCCGAGTACTTCTAAAATATTGAAAAGAGTTTCAATTGAAGGGGAACTAAGATCCCTTTCCAACTGTGAAATATATCCTTTGCTTAAATCCGTTCTTTCCCCCAATTCTTCCTGGGTCAACCCTTTTTTCAAACGAAGGTTCTTTATTTTTCTTCCAATTTGCATCCCATTACCCTCAATCGGTTTACTTATAGTAAACCCAAAGTAGTTAAAGTTTTGTATAAGTAAACTTCCAGTTTAATTTTACGAATATCATTATACAGGAAATGCGGGAAACTTCAAACGGAATTTCCAGTCATGCAAAAAAAGGACCGCCACAGGGCTGTCCTTTCTGATTTACTATTGGAAATGAAGCAAAGCAGGGTATAGAAATAGTTACCTCTCGTGATTCTTCCACGTTTTCAATTGTAATTCTTACATATTATTATCATAACTGGTGCTGCAATCGTACCTATTACAAAATCGCTAAAAGTTAAAACAAAGTTGATTGGTACGGAAGGTACGAGACTCCTGCGGGAAAAGCGCGTCCAGGGGAGCCCGTGGAAAGCAAGTGCCTGGACGGAAATCAACGTTCCATTTTACAAACACTCAAAAAAAACAGTAGATGATATTTTTCCTCGAGTTTGTCTACAGTCTGAGACCGCCACTGGCAGCCCCCCTTTTACAACTTCAGACATATCTCTTGCGCTTTCTTTTCCCCATCAGCAATACAGTCCGGTATACCGACACCATTGTATGAACAGCCCGCAAGTAAAACATTGGGATAATTCTCGGAGATTTTCGCCTCCAGCGATTGAACGATTTGCGGATGTTTAATATGGTAGTTCGGCATATTTTCATGCCATTTCGTCACTTCATTCGTTACTGGATCCGCGGAAATGCTTAGACTGTTTTTAATGTCACGTAAAGCCACCTGGATCAATTCCTGGTTTGTAAGGGACCGTAAGCGTTCATAGTCCGGACTAGAGCTTTTATAAAAAAGCCTTACCAAAAGCTGACTGTTTTCAGAAGTATGCTCCCATTTTCGGCTAGTCCATGTACATGCATTGCAAATCAAATCACTATTATCACCTGCAATGAAACCTGTCCCGTCTTTAGGAAGCTTGCTGTCCGGGATATCGAATCCAAGATAAACGCTAATCATCGAACTATTGATCAAGCCGTCGAAGTCCTCATCCAACTCCCGATCACCCAATAATTCCTGGGCTACTGTATGCGGTGTACTCAATACGATGAAGTCCGTTTCCAGCGTTTCACCGTTTGCCAATGAAATGATATATCCTTCATCTTCTCTTCCGATTTTATCCACGCTGACCCCTTTTGAAATTTCCACCAGATCGAGGCTTTCCTCAATTCGGTCAACCAATGTTGATAAACCATTTTTAAACGAAAGGAACTTCTTGTTTCCCTTGCTTAGGTATTTCTGCTTATTTTCCGATAGACCGCGTATTATACTGCCATATTCATTTTTATAATCCAGCATCTCTGGCAGTGTTTTGGCAATGGTCAATTCATTTAATTTTCCTGAGTAAACACCCGATAGGACAGGTGATATCTGCTTTTGCACCAATTCCTTACCTAAGAAGCTTTCAAGAAATGAACCAATTGAGTCATTCTTCGTAAACGTCTCATTTTTTGTATAGAAATCCTTTAAGGCGTCAACCTTCCCTTGGGCAGAAACCAGATCGCTTTTCGCCAGCGACTCCAGGCTCATTGGTATTCCGAATAGGGCATCCTCGGGAATTCCCTTCAGCATCCCATCTGTATGGATAAAGGACTTTCCCGTCGCATTATAGACAACTTGCTCCTCTAGGTTCAATTCCTTAATAAATGGTTTTACATTTTGTTTCCTGGCGACAATCGAATCGGCACCCGCTTCGATTTTAAATGGACCATTGTGCACAGTCCTTATTTTACCGCCTAGTTCCTCATTTCCTTCTATTAATATCAATCGTACAGAGAGACTTCTCGCTTTAACTGTTCTTTGTAAATAATACATCGTTGATAAACCGGTAATGCCTCCACCTACGACTACGACTGTTTTCATTAGGACTACACCTCGATTAACGAATTTTACATTAAGTAAAGTGTACCATAAGGCAGCAGCATTATTAAAAGCGGCCCTTCTAATTCATTGGTTTTGTTATGACACCTGTAACAAATTTGACAAAAAAAGACCTCTCCTCTTGGAAAAGTCGAGATCAAACAATATTAGTTATTCACTTCTTCCTTGTTCATCGTATCTAATCGATACTCCATTATCTCCATCAACCCGCTTCTGCCTACTTTTTGAATCCCTGTATCCTTATACCCGGACTTCGCATATAGCGATTTTGCAATCACGTTCATGACATTCACTGTCAGAATGATCGAATCCTTGTTTGGAAAAATCGCTTTTGCGAATTCCGGAAGGATTTGCAAGGCTTTCTTCGCAACCCCTTTACCTTGATGCTTTTGATCAACAAGAAATCCACGGAGTAATATCGCTTTTTCATCATTGGTGAAAGGGGTGATGTCCTCGCCAATGTGTAAAACGAAAAAACCAACTGGGATACCTTCAGCCAATATTACGATAGGATGCCTGTCGCAATCTTCCCGGCAATATTTCAGTGACTCTTCGGGCAGGGCTGAAAAAGGGGTTTGTGTATCCGGTAAATAAAACTGGGAAAGCTGGTGAAGATGTTCCTGTAAATAAGGCGTTAAGATGATGGTCTCGTTTTCCTTGTCCTGTTTCATTGAACACACCCTCTATCATCAATTTTTGGATACATTAATGATTCGATGACCCGCCCGATATTCCCTTCACAAACCAGAAGGAGCACTGTCGAATATACCGGCAGTGCTCTCCTTAAGTTAATCAATGTGCATTTTCATTGATGGTCAGTGCTTCCCGTAAATTGATTTGCTGGCGGAGTATGTTGGCAACATCACGGGAAATTACTCGTTTTTCAAACATATCCTGCACGTCGTCACGTTCTGCCTGGATCCCTTTATAGAACAGCTCTCTTTCATAATCGGCCATTTTACTCGGGGTCCGGCCTCTATTTTCACGTTTGCATTTTAAAATCAGCACTTTATACTCTTCTATGATCATCGAGGATGTCTTATGATTATCGGCTGTAATTCCGGCCTGTATCTCTTGGATGGCAGCTTTATACATCCTGATTTTAAGATCCCTGACCTTTTCCAATCTCTTAAGATTGATTTTTCTTATTTCACTTTTATTAGGGAAAAATAATTTTAAAACCCTCAGCATACTTCTTCTGAAAAGCGTTACCGACCTGAAAAAACGGAACTTCAGTCGATTTGTTACGGCACTTTCCATTCGCTGGATGTATTCCTTGCATATATACGCCGTCTCCCGGTCCACTTTTTCATCCTTGATGAGTTTATCCAGGAATCTTTGCTCTGCTTCAAGGGCCTTGAAGCGAAGTTCTTTCTCTTCTTCCCTTAATGCAGCCGGTTCTTTCTCCTGTTCTACATAGGATAATTCATTGATCTTGGTAAAGTACCTCGAAATGATCGATAAAGCCGCTTCCCGGTTTTCATCTGTCATTTGTGACTCAATCACCCGAATTGCCGCTTGATGTGAGTGAATGGCAGCAGTTTTCGTTTTGTCAGCCTGCTTGTCCACCACTTCCTCTTCTTCAGACCGTGCCACGATTGGCAGAAATACACTCGCAACAATCAAGGTCAGCAAAATGACTCCTGCTGCTATGAAAATGATTAACGAACGCTCAGGAAAAGGACTTCCATCCGCCAACACATACGGAATCGAAAACGAACCCGCTAACGTTACAGCTCCGCGAACACCGGAAATGGTAATGATTCCGGCCGCTTTGAAGTCCGGTTTTTGGGCGCCTGTTTTTTTCATCATCCAGCCAATCGACCAGGCAGCCGTAAGCCAAATGAATCGTAAAGCGAAGAGGAAAAGTGTAATGACCACGATATAAAGGATCACTTGTCCATTATTGAAGGCCGGATCTTGAAAGATAATTTTCGCAACGCTTGGGATTTGCAAGCCAAGCAAGACGAATACAAGGCCATTTAATATATATAAAATGACGGACCATGTACTTCTTGAAACGACCTGAAGTTCCACGGTTGGTGATATTTCCCGATCTCGTTCAACGGCATGGACAATTCCCCCCGCCACGACTGCTAAAATCCCTGAAAGGTGGAAATGTTCCACAGCGAGGAAAATAATAAAAGGAGTTAGGATTTGGATCAGCATATGCATCGTGACGTCTTCCATCCCTAAACGGCGAAGAACAACACGAAGCCTAATAATGATGAAAGCAATTATTGCTCCACCTACAAACCCACCAATTGAAATCCATATGAAACTGAAGGTTGCATCGACTAAGGAGAAAACACCAGTGACTGTAGCCGCAACGGCAAACTTAAAGGCAACTAGACCTGAGGCATCATTCATTAGTCCTTCTCCTTCGAGAAGGTGCATGATGCTCTTCGGTAACTTGACCCGACTCGCCAAAGCGCTCACTGCCACAACATCTGTAGGTGACAAAATGGCTGCCAAAGCGAAAGCTGCCGGCAATGGAATCGAAGGGATCATCCAATTAATCAAATACCCGCCTGCCCAAACCGTTATGAATACAAGGCCTAGTGCAAGCATTAGAATGGGCGCTCTCAACTTCCATAGCGCTGTTCGGGGTACATTTTTGCCATCATTGAACAATAGGGGCGCAATGAATAACAGTAAAAACAATTCCGTCTCCATCTCAACATGCATTCCCAAGGGTAAAAGTGCCAATATGACACCCAGTGTTATCTGTATTAATGGTACAGGTATAAAGGGTATAAAATGGTTAATTACATTAGACATTCCAATCAATATAAGAAGGGCTAATATAACAAGAAAAAACTCCATACAAACATCAAACTTCCTCTCTCATCTATTCTCATAACTATAAGCGTAACATATTTATACCCATTCATTCATGCATTAACTATTCTAACCTAGAATCCTCCTGAATAATGATACCTGTTAGAATATCATGAAGATCGAGGTGATTGAATGTTTCAAAATCAACTCCATCAACAAACTTGGTACGCATAAAACAGAAAAAAGCTGATTGGCTAACCATAATCAGCTTTTCCCGCATGATGGATGAAAATGGTCTTTGTGAAAGGCTCTTTTCGTAAAGATTGTTGTTTTTAAAACGAGACTCCTGCGGGAGCCAGCGGGATAGGTGAGTCCCACAGGCGTTTACGCGGAGAAGGCTCACCGCCCGCCCTGCGGAAAGCGAGCATCTGGAGGGGAAATCAACCACACCGCACTACTTGGTAAATAGCAACAAAGCATTGCGAAAACAGCCTTGTGAAAAGACATTACATAAGCTTTGACAAAAAAACTTATTTAGGTCCCGGGACAAAGAGGCGAAGATGTTTGTGCAGTACGTTTGCCTGGAAGGGAAGAAGGATGCCTTCATCGCCATCGATATTGACTGCCAGTTCCTCTGATGTGGCTAAATGGAGCTTGGATGTTTTAATATATTCAACTTCGTCATGCCCCTTGATCTCCCCCTTAATTAAACTGGGAATGATCTTGACGATGAGAGGAAGAGATAAATCCTTAATGATGAATGTGTGCAGTTTTCCATCATTCACTTCCGCCTCTGGTGCAAGTTGTTCGAAACCGCCGACAGAGTTAGTCATTGTTGCAATTAGTAAATGGGCCTCGCCTATCCATTTTCCCTGATCATGTTCAACTGTTAAAGAAAACGGAGTCTTTTTAATGATCGCTTTTGCTCCTTCAATGAAATATGCAAAAGACCCTAGACGGGTTTTTTGTTCAACGGTAACATTATAGGTGGCCTCGGCGATCGCCCCTACTGCCAACACATTCATGAAGTAACGGTCATTGATCTTCCCTATGTCCGATTCCTTAATATGCATATCCTTTAATATCTCAATGGCTGCATTCGGATTCAAGGGTATTCCCAAAGATCTCGCGAAATCATTAATGGTTCCTAGTGGAATGATTCCGAAAATAGGCCGATGTTGCTGCTCGCCCAAGCCATTCACTATCTCATTCACCGTTCCATCCCCACCCATGGAAATGACAGCATCGAACCTTTCTGCACAGGCCTCCTTAGCAAAATCAGTAGCATCCCCCTCTCCTTCCGTTTTACAAACGCTTACCTCATCATAAAATTCACCAAGGGCCTTTTCCGCCTTCGGCAAAATCTTCCCTGCCTTTTCCTTACCTGAAGATGGATTGATGATAATCATCGCCTTCGACATATGCTACCTCCCATGATTGTACTTCTATTAGCAAGTTACCTCTTTACTGATGTACTAAAACCACACGGACATTTTTTCTGATTGTTAAATAAGCATTTCCCCCAGTAATTTACAAATAATCGCTGCCACTTGAATTTTGCACCATTTTAAAACAAGCTCTGATTTGTTACATAGCTGTGAAACAGGCATTCACTGATCACTGAACTTTCCTGTTCCACATCTGTTACATTATATCTATCACAACCAATTGAAAATTGTCTGTCCCTTTCGCTTCGCACTTTGTTTTTTCCTTTCATAAAAAGCATTATTTCTTCCATTCCCTACTTCCCATAAAGAAAAATACAAAAATAAATGGATGTTAAATCGCTTTCCTATAAGGTTTCCACACTAATCGCGAAAAAAAATTTCAAATTTTCTGTAAAATACCTATACAATTTCCAAATTCGGGTATATACTGTATTATAACAACAAACAAATAACGAAAACTGTACTATAAAGAGGAGGAGCGAGACATGCAAGCAAATCAATCAGATTTATTCATAATCGATTCATTTAAACATTGCCCGGAGTGTGGTGAAACACATGTGGACCACTCAGATTCCTATCTGATGGAATGCGATCGCTGCCTTTCCAAACGTGAAGAATAAAGCGATCGGAAAATATATCTACCATTAAAAAGGAGGAAATATCATGCAAAAGAAAAAATCCATTGAGTTTTTTAACAATATCCCTGCTAAACATTGCCCCGAGTGCGGTGACCATATTATTGAGCACGCTGAGTCCTACTTAATGGAATGTGACCGCTGCCTTTCCAAACGTGAAGACTAATTAAACCAAATCAAAAAGGAGGAGCCATCATGCAAACTATAAATCCACTGGAATTCTTCAGGACTCTGCCGCCTAAACAATGTTCGGAGTGCGGAACCCATATCACTGAACAAGCTGAATCCTACTTAATGGAATGTGACCACTGCCTTTCCAAACGCGAAGACTGATTAAACCAAATCAAAAAGGAGGAATCATCATGCAAACTAAAAACCCATTGGAATTCTTCAGGACTCTGCCGCCTAAACAATGTTCGGAGTGCGGGACCCATATCACTGAACAAGCCGAATCCTACTTAATGGAATGTGACCGCTGCCTTTCGAAACACGAAGAATAAATTAAACCAAATCATAAGGAGGAATCATCATGCAAACTAAAAACCCATTGGAATTCTTCAGGACGCTGCCACCTAAACAATGTTCGGAATGCGGGACCCATATCACTGAACAAGCTGAATCCTACCTCTTGGAATGTGACCGCTGCCTTTCCAAAAAAGATGAATATTAATAAAAGATGCTGACATCAAGAAGCTATTTAGGCCATTTTGATGTCAGCATTAATCCTTTATTAGCTTTCCTTTCCTTGCATTAAAAAAGGATGTCCCCGGGACACCCTTCGGTCGTTCTTATTTTTTTATCTCCCAATATATTTGTCTACATATTTCCCACTTACCTGCCTGCTGCTGTATTGTAAGAAGTCCAATGCAAAAATCATGAATTCAAGGCCTAGACGCTTATCTGAACGCATAAAATCTGAACCTAGCAGTTTCTCCAATTTTTCAAGCCTATGATATAGTGTTTGCCGGACAATGAATAGTTGTTTCGATGTTTCCTGTTTGGAACCGTTACAAGCAAGATAGGTCTTCAAGGTAGGCATTAACTCACCATTGTTTTGCTTGTCATACTCAATGACCGGACCTAAATATTCGTACACCGTTTCCTCCAGATTACCATGTTTATTTATGAGCGAAATCATGCGATGCATATGTAAGTCCTGATAAAAGAAGCTCCTGCTATCCTCTGGTAGTGTATCCTGAAGCAGCAAAGTCTCACGGGCCGTTTCATAACTTTTATAAATCTCACTTAACCTTTGAACATGCTTTCCAAACCCAATGGAAAGCAGACCCATACGATTACGCCCGCTTACATCCATTTTCATGATTCGATCCACCGCGCTTGTAACCCTTGATTTCCAATCTTCAGATGAACGATTATCACCTAAAATAAAAACAAGATGCTGATGTATTTCCATGGAGAATATCTGGAATCCATACTGTTCAAAAACTGTTCTAAACATTATCTTAAAATAGGTTCCATCTAATTTTGTGGAACTTTTATATTTTGGGTGTGGTTTGCAAATGCAAACAATTCCGCCATCCAACTGCATTTTCGGATCAAGATAGGAAAGCCTCTCCCGGATTGCTTCGTCACTATATTCACCTTCAATCCAATTTGTAAGCCATTTACTTTCTTCCGACATTTTCTTTTCTTCTATATATAACTCCCTTAATAGATGCTGTGCCAATGCGGTAGCCGTTCGATCCAAGATCAGAGAATCAAAATCAGTCAACTCTCTGCCGTTGCTGCAAATGAACAGTTCCGCATAATTTTCACCGAGCACTTGAATCGGCTGTCCAAGAACGGTTTTATTTAATTTCCGCTTCTCTTCGTATATGTCCGCTACCATTTGAAAGGTTATTTTTTTCTTGGTTTTTGGAATGACTGCTATTTCATTTTCATTAAAGATAAGAATAACCTGTACATTTAAATAGCTGTGGAGAAATTTTAGAATTGGTTCATAATGGTCAATTTCGAGGAGATTTTTATTTAACTGCTGGGAGTAGTTTTCTAAGTTGGAGATCATCTCATATTGTTTATTGATGATAAGGGAATGAATATCCTGTGTGATTTCTACGAAGGGGACTTCTTCATGAAATAGGATGATAGGGAATTGCCGTTCATTTGCGAGATCAATGGCACATTGCGGCACGGCCATGGTGTCGGCGCCAACCTCTATACAGAGTCCGGCCGCATCGCATTCAATTAACTGTCTTAAGTAGGATAGAAATGTGTCATCGCAATCCTTCCACCCTAAACCTGTGGTCAGAATCAGTTCATTTCCATTTAACAAATGGCTGATTTGGGTGACTTCCATACAGTGTACCCACTTCACTTGACGCTTTATCCCACCGCTACCTGCAATTATATCCGTCAGATTAAAATGCTTGCGTGTTAGAATTTCCTCGACTGTAATCGATGTATTCATCCGTCCACATCCTTTTATAATACTGCTTTAAAATCTATTATAAACGGACACCCCTTAAATCTCCAGACACTTGTTAGAAACTCTAACGTCAAAATTCTACAAAAAGCTCGAGCAGGTACAAGAAAAAGGACCCATTCGTGAGGAATAGGTCCGGTCCATAACCATTTCAATGCAATTTTTTGACAAGCAATGTAGAGAAGTATTTCCTTCCTTCCGGGGTCTTGATGTTCAATTGCTTCCATTCCTGTTTCGTTCCTTCAATCAGTTCAAAATCGAGAAAAGCTCCACTTAAACTTTCGGAAACCCGGGTGATTCGATATCCTCTTTCAAGTAAAAAATCGATTTGTTCCCTTTCTAAGAGATACTCTTGATATTCGGACATTTCCATTCCCCCCTTTTCATACGTTCTCCTTGCCCGTTGTAGCCGGAAAAACCATCTCTTCCTCAAGTTCTGTACCTTTTTCGATTTTCCAATCCCTGCCAACGGAAATCCCTAAATATTTCTCATCGCTGGGATCCATGATTTCAGCTTGTTCATATCGCTTGAACCACCAATACTTAGCTAATATATAATAACTTGCACCGCCGAGAAATAAGCCAATAATAAACGAATAATTTGAAAAAATCGTCGCCCCTATTCCTCCAATCACCCAAGAAATGATTCCTGCCCAATTCACTCCATTCAAGTATTTATACTGACCTTCACTCTCATAAAGTTCTTTTACATTCACTCTCCGTTTACGGAGGAAATAGTAATCCGCTACAAGGATGCCGACAATGGATGCCAGGATTCCACCTATTATTAATAAAACTTCTATTATGATGCCGAACAGGCTCCATGGCTGAACTACTATCCCAATAACTCCCGCCACAACGACTCCCGCCCAGAATGGCATTTTAGGACCCATGACATTGGAGAAAATGGTAGCCGCGGGAATGACATTGGCCGTAGTATTCGTCGACCATTGAGCGAATACGATCATGATTAAAAGGACGCCGAGAGCAATTCCACTTGCTGATCCCTGTACGGCAACTACAGGATCATAATTGGAAACGGCCATATAAGAAACCGCTCCGATAATGACCATGAACGTCTGCGTGATGGGATAGGTGATAATATTCCCAATTATTTGCCCCTTATTGCGCTTGAACCAATTTTTTTCATTTTTTGGTGCCTTAATATAGCGGGAAAGTGTGGGCATATCTGCAGTCAATGTGCCCCAAAACCCCATATTAGCCATGATGACGACCACGAAGGCAGTGGCGGCAGCCCCGCCAGTGACCGGACTTTCAATCCAGGACCATACATCTCTCCCTTTGGCCACAGCCTGATCGGATAGAGTGAAATACATCCAGCCAGAAATTAAAATGATAACGGGCGCCGCCAAGTCGGCGAATCGTTCTATCGACTTTATTCCCATTGCCGTGTTGACCAATTGTAATACGGCAAAAATGAGAAAGCATATAAACCAATTATCAAAGTCAAAAAGGGTTGTGAAGATAGCGTTCATTGCAGTGGCTCCAAAGTAAGTATTGAGGCCGAACCAGCATGACGCTACAAAACCCCGTACAACCGAAGGGATGTGGGTGCCAATCGTACCGAACGGCGCCCTCATATAGACTGGGAATGATATTCCATGTTCAACACCAATATCCCCTGTCATTGTCATCAAAAAGCCGAGAACCACACAGGCAATGACCGTTGCAAGAACGACCCAGCCTAAGGATAAACTTTGAACACCGTTCCCACCGATTGCGAAGGCGGCCAATACTACAGCCATGCCCACCCAAATGAAACCAAATCCGGCTGCACTTATATTTTTCTCACTATGAGGTATAGGCAGCAAATCGGGAGACTTTAAATAATCCTTCTTCTCACTCATAGAAAATCCCCCTAAATTAATTTGCAAGTTTCCTTACCGAAGTTAGACTGGAAGCTTTTTCCCGGTATCCGGCTTCAGCGCCGCATTATATTTTGCCCGTTTCAGGAATTGCCCTTTTCCAGCTTCGCCTACAAATTGTTTGTCTTTAATGACGAATTGACCTCTCGATAAAACGGAAACCGGTTCACCTGTAATTTCCATACCTTCGAACGCATTATAATCCACAGCCATATGATGGGTATCAGCAGAAATGGCCCTTTCAACTTTAGGGTCAAAAATGACAATATCAGCATCCGAACCTACTGCAATCGTCCCTTTCTGAGGGAATAACCCAAATAGTTTAGCAGCACGCGTGGAGGTCATGTCGACGAATTGATTCAAGGTAATACGCTCTTTCATGACCCCTTCAGAGAAGAGGATGCTCATGCGGTCCTCAATCGTTGGGCCACCGTTCGGTATTTTCGTGAAATCTTCACGCCCAAGTTCCTTCTGTCCCTTAAAATCAAAAGAGCATTGATCGGAGCCGATGGTTTGCAGCTGTCCCGTTTTCAAAGCATTCCATAGCACTTCCTGGTTTTTCTTCTCCCTTAACGGCGGGGACCATACGTACTTAGATCCTTCGAAATGGGGCTTTTCAAGATAAGACTGGTCAAGAACCAAATATTGCGGACAAGTCTCTCCCCAAATATCCACCCCTTTATTTCTTGCCTCAGTGATCTTTTCAACCGCATCTTCACAGGTGACATGAACCACATAAAGCTGACCATTTGCCATTTCCGTCAGTTTAGCTGCACGTCCAGTTGCTTCCCCTTCAAGTTCCGGTGGCCTTGTCAATGCATGGTAAATTGGATCGGTGTTACCTTCAGCAAGCGCCTGCTTTGTAAGATAATCGATGACATCACCATTTTCAGCGTGAACCATGACAAGTGCGCCAAGTTCCTTTGCTTGCAACAAAGTGCGGTATAGCGTGGCATCATCAGCTTGAAAAACATTCTTGTAAGCCATGAACACTTTAAAGGAAGAAATCCCTTCATTATCGATGATACTTGGCAGCTCAGCCAATACATCATCATTAATCTCACTGATCATTAAATGAAATCCATAATCTATGGCCGCTTTTTCATTGGCCTTTTCATGCCATGTTTCAATTGCTTTTTTTAACGGCTCCCCTTTTTCGGTCAGACAAAAGTCGATGATCGTCGTCGTGCCCCCATATGCAGCAGCTATCGTCCCCGTTTCATAATCATCCTTCGTCGTTGTCCCTCCGAACGGCATATCGAGATGGGTATGCGGATCAATGCCCCCCGGAAAAATATATGCCCCTCTTGCATCAATGATTTCAGCCCCTTCAGCAGGCAGGTCCTTGCCAATCATTGCAATCTTCTCATTTTCAATCAATATATCCGCCTGATACGTATCTGCAGCGGTTGCAATCGTTCCATTTTTAATGATTTTCTTCATCTTCAATCCCTCCATCATTTTACGAAATCAACACTTTCACTGCTTATGCCCCCAAGGAAAGACTGGCGTTCATTCCATGTCATTGGAGGTAATTCATTTGTCAATTCGATCATATCGATCGCCCCATCGACAGGACAGACGATCGAGCAAAGGTTACAGCCTACACAATCCTCTTCGCGCACTCTCAAGAAGGAGCTGCCTGACGTGTCCTTTAACATATCTATACATTGATGAGATGTATCTTCACACGCAATATGGCATTTATTGCAGTTGATGCACACATCATTATTAATGCGCGCAACAACCTTGTAATTGAGGTCTAAATTCCCCCAGTCGGAATAACGCGGTACGGACTTACCGACAATATCCATCACGGAAGAGATCCCTTTTTCATCAAGGTAATTGGACAGGCCATCAATCAAGTCTTCTACTATTCTAAAACCGTGATGCATGGCAGCCGTACAAATTTGAACTCCAGTCGAACCCATCAATAGAAATTCCACCGTATCCTGCCAATTTGAAATGCCGCCTATTCCGGAAATGGGAACATTGATCATTTTATTCCTTGCACACTCAGCCACCATATTCAAGGCAATCGGCTTCACGGCCGGACCGCAATACCCTCCGTGAGCCCCCTTGCCGCCTACATGAGGAATCGTATTCCATGAATGGATGTCCACTCCCGCCAAGCTGTTGATCGTATTGATCATGCTTATTGCATCCGCACCGCCGCGCACCGCCGCTTCAGCCGTAACCGTAATGTCAGTTATATTGGGTGTAAGCTTGACGATGACAGGTTTGGATGCAGCTTCCTTCGCCCAGTATGTTTGCTTTTCCACAAGTTCGGGAACCTGTCCCGAAGCAGCTCCCATCCCACGCTCAGCCATACCGTGCGGGCAACCAAAGTTCAACTCGTAACCATCGACCCCTACATCTTCTATACGTTTGATGATTTCATGCCACTTTTCCTGTTGTGGCTCCACCATCACCGATGCAATGATTGCATGATCAGGGAATCTCTTCTTCGTTTCATATATTTCTTTCAGATTCACTTCAAGAGGTCGATCCGTAATCAATTCTATATTGTTGAACCCGGCAACTCTCTGTCCATTAAAGCTGACCGCTGCAAAACGCGATGAAACATTCAGGATGGGATCACCCAACGTCTTCCAAACAGCTCCACCCCAGCCAGCTTCAAATGCGCGCTGGACTTGATAACCCGAATTAGTAGGTGGTGCTGAAGCAAGCCAAAAAGGATTGGGAGATTTAATACCTGCAAGATCAATTGATAAATCAGCCATGATAAGCCTCCTAATTTTTATAGTTATTAAGCAATGTCCACCGCTTCGCCCATCAAAATCGAGTCAATTTCATAGGCTGTCTTCTTCCCCTGCTGGGCAGCTGAAACAACCATTGCCTCACCTTGTCCTTTTCCGAAGATCACGTCACCGCACGCAAAGATCTTTTCATTGGATGTCCTGTAGGAATCACCCTCCAATGTTACGACCCCATCATCATGTTGAATGCCGAACTGTTCAATCAATCCTACATACCTGGATTGGCCTATGGCACGAATGACTCCATCGACCGGTATGACGAACTCTGATCCGGAAATTTGGACTGGACGGCGCCGGCCATCTTCCCCCGCCTCGCTAAGCACCATCTTCACGCACTCGATGCCCGTAACCTGACCGCTTTCATCCGAGAGTATCCTGGAGGGGGCAGTCAGCCAGTGAAAACCGACACCTTCTTGTTTGGCAAACTCATATTCAAAATCATAGGCTGTCATTTCCTTTTGTGTACGACGATAAATAATGCTCACCTGTTCGGCGCCCAGGCGTACAGAACAGGTTGCGGCATCGATCGCCGTGTTTCCAGCCCCTATTACCGCCATCTTCTTCCCAATGAATTTATCAGTGATTGCCCCTGTTTTCGTTGCTTTTACGAAATCGATTGCATCATAAACGTCAGCCAAGTCCTCCCCTTCAATTCCAAGCTTAGGAACATCGGACATGCCAATCGCTAAAATGACCGCATCAAAGTCGGCAGTCAGCTGATTTGCGGAAACATCCACCCCGACCCGAGTATTCGTTTTAATATCAACATCCAAACTCTTTACTTGTTCAACTTCCCAATAAGAAATGCTCTGAGGTAAACGGAACGATACAATTCCGTAAGTATTTAATCCGCCTGAATTCTTTTCAGCTTCGAAAATGGTTACGCTGTAGCCAAGCAAGGCTAGCTCCCTTGCTGCAGACAAACCCGCCGGACCGCTTCCAACAATGGCAACTTTTTTGCCATTCTTCTTTCCGGTCTTGAATAGGGCTTGTTTATTTTGGATGGCCCAATCTGTGGAATAACGCTGGAGATTGCCAATCATGATTGGCTTTGTAGAATGGTTCAGGACACATGCCCCCTCACATAGCTCCTCAGTCGGACATACCCGCGCACAGCTGGCACCGACAGGATTGGCTGTCATGATGGTCTTGGCCGATCCTTTAAAATTACCTGAAGCTATCTTCTTAATAAAACCTGGAATATCTATTCCAGTCGGACAGGCTTGGATGCATGGGGCATCATAGCAGTATAAACATCGATTCGATTCTTCCAAAGCTTCCCTTGGGGATAACCCCCTCTCCGCTTCCTGAAAGTTAATCTCCAGATCACCTTTTAACGGGCTCGTCATACTCATTCACTATTTCTCCTTCCAAACATTTATTTTGAAAAATAAAAAGGGAGGAATTGCATGCGTTTCTCTCTACTGTCCTAATATTCAAACGATTGAAAGCATTGCCAACATGGTTTTCATCATTATTCAACTAACAGTCATGGCGATTTCCCATCCAAATTCTCTCGTTTTGTTTAATATTTTCTATCATTCTCTCACTGGTCACGCCTCGGTCCCTGCTTCCTTCTAACACAAAAGACCCCCCTACTAATCTTAAAAACTCAAATCCTGATGATAAATCAGAGAATTGAGTATTCTTTATTTTATAATGTTAAAAAGTAAGTTACATTATACAAAGTGTAAAGTATTTCCATGTGCTAGCTATGCAATATGTAATAATCATGTTATATTTCCTAACAATAAGCGATAAACATCGTCATTTTTCTACATTCAAACATGCTTTTCATCATAATTATTGATATTCTTCGGAAGGTTTGTACTGAATACCTAATTATCAACACTTTGTCCACATAAAAAAAAGCCCGGAAACTAAAATCTTGGTTTCCTGGGCCTTTTCACCTTTATCCACAACTTATTCACATATTATGTGGTGTTATTCTCTTTGTTTGTGCAGAACGGAGGCATTTCACCAAAAGTTATCCACATTAGAGAATCGACTTTTCCACTTATCAACAAACCGTTAACATTTTATCAACAGGCAGGTTCATTCCGGATGAATAACGTACCGTTTATATTTCTCATAATCCGTTTTCTTGCACTCAAGCTTTATTCGATATCCGGTTGCCTCATATTCTGTTTCGGTTATGTGACCATTTTCATTGAAATAAGAAACCAGCTGTCCTTGATCAAATGGAATCAGCATTTCACAGTGAGTATAGTCGACAAAAATATGCTTGCGAATTTGATCTATCAATTCCTCGATGCCAACTTTGTTTTTTGCCGACATATACACAGAGCCACGATTCACCTGAGGGATACCCAATTCGGTAAGGTCGGCTTTATTATAAGCAAAAATCGTTGGAATCCCTTTAATGCCTATCTCGTTTAAAGTTTTATCCGTTATCTCAATTTGATGCTCATGATCAGGATTAGAAAAATCGACAACATGGATCAATAGGTCCGCTTCTACCACTTCTTCCAATGTGGAGCGGAATGCTTTCACGAGATGATGGGGCAATTTGGACACAAACCCCACCGTATCCGTCAATAAAAATTCCTTTTTATCCGGAAGCGGGATGTTTCGGACGGATGTCTCAAGCGTTGCGAACAGCATATCCTTCTCAAACACCTGCTTCTCGGCTGTTGGATGGAACATCTCAATCAGGGCATTCATGATCGAAGATTTACCTGCATTGGTATAACCGACTAAGGATACGACAGGGATGGCATTCTTTTTCCGCTGTTTCCTCTGTGTTTGCCGGTGTGCAACAAGGGCTTCCAGTTCTTTATTCAATACACTTATATTTTCCTCGATTCTCCTGCGGTCAAGCTCTAACTGCTTTTCACCTGCACCTTTGTTTGTACCGACCCCACCACTCTGACGCCCTAATGACTCCCTCAAACCAACGAGACGCGGGAGCATATACTGAAGCTTCGCCACTTCTACCTGAAGCTGTGCTTCCTTCGTTTTCGCCCGAAGCGCGAAGATGTCCAGAATCAAGATTGTCCGGTCGATCACCTTGCAATCCATGTCCCTCTCCAGATTACGAAGTTGCGAAGGGGAGAGCTGATCATTAAAAATGACGACATTCGCTTCTTTATGCTCAACGAGATTTTTCACTTCCTCGATCTTCCCGGTACCGATAAAATGTGACGAGTTCACCCGATGCAAATTTTGTGTGATGGTCGCTGCAACCTCTACCTCACATGCTTCCGTTAAATTGGCCAATTCCTCCATTGAATACTCAAAATCCTTTTGACCGTTGAGATTAACTCCAACCAAGATTGCCCTCTGCTGTAATTCCATCATTTCAAATCCCTTCCGTACATACCTTACTCCCTATATTGCTTAAACAAACCTAATACTGCCTAAAAGCCAGCCACATTGTAGCACACCAGACATTACTTGCATAACGTTCGCTGCACAAGTTTATCGGACTTCCTTTTACTATAAAAGAAAATTCACCAAAAAAATAACCGGACCGATCACTTTTTTCAAGTTTCACATGAAACAATTGGAAAGCCCATAAATAAAAGCTCCCTGGTTCACCTTAAGATGCACCAGGGAGCCCATATTACTCTATTCCTTTATTCTCAATAACCTAAGACTATTCAATGTAACTAATAACGTCGCACCCATGTCGGCAAAGACCGCCATCCAAAGTGTTAACCAGCCCGGCGCTATCAATAATAAGGCCAGGATTTTAATCACCAATGAAAATGTGATGTTCTGCTTAATGATTTTTAATGTTTTACGGCTTAAGCTGATTGTATAAGGCAGCTTCGATAAGTCATCACCCATTAAGGCAATATCGGCCGTTTCAAGGGCCGTATCTGTACCCGCCCCGCCCATTGCGATTCCTACCGTGGAAGCTGCCAAGGCCGGAGCATCATTAACACCATCGCCTACCATGGCCACTCGATCATATTTTTGTTTCCATCGTTTGATGATGGTCAATTTATCTTGTGGCAATAGCTCCGCCTCAATCTCATGAACGCCAGCCGCCGCCCCGATAGCTTTAGCTGTTCCGATATTATCCCCGGTCAGCATGATCGTTTTTTCAATGCCCAATGCATGCAGTTTCCGAATTGCTTCCTTACTGCTTTCCCTTATTTCATCAGACACCGCGATGAGCGCCAAGATCTTCACTTGATCGCCGAGCACCATCACCGTTTTCCCTGTATTTTGAAAGCCGCTGATTAATTTAAGCACATCATCAGAGAAGCCTAAACCTGCCTCTTCTTCAAAAAGGTGGGGTTTACCAATGTAATAGATTCCTTGATTGATTTTCCCCTTTATACCTTTACCGGTAATTGCAGTAAAATCCTCTACCAATAAAGAATGATAGTCCACATCGTGGTCTTCCGCCTTTTGGAGAATGGCCGTGGCAAGCGGGTGCTGTGATCTGCTTTCTAAAGCAGCAGCGATAGCCAGCACATCCTGTTCATTCAACTCAGCAGATAACACTGTGAAATCAGTCACTTCAGGTATGCCCTTTGTTAAAGTACCCGTTTTGTCAAACGCAATCGCCTTTAAGGCTCCCGCTTCCTCCAAATGGACCCCGCCTTTAATCAGCACACCATGTTTCGCAGCATTTCCGATAGCTGTCACAATGGCGATGGGCGTAGAAATGACCAAAGCACACGGACAACCGACAACAAGTACAGCTAGCCCCCGGTAAATCCATTCACTCCAATCCCCGCTCATCACAATCGGGGGCAACACGGCAATGGCCAAGGCAATGAGCATTATGGCCGGCGTATAGAATTTTGCGAATTTATCCACGAAGGCTTGGGAAGGTGCCTTTTCAGCCTGTGCTTCTTCAACCAGGTGGATGATTTTTGCAATCGTCGTATCCTCGACTCGCTTCGTGACCTCCACTTCGAGCAACCCTTCACCATTTAAGGTTCCGGCAAACACTTCACCCTCAACCGTTTTAAAAACCGGCTCGGATTCCCCAGTAATGGCTGCTTGATTAAGTGTCGAGGCACCTTTCATGATCCTGCCATCCATGGCAAGCTTTTGACCCGGTTTAACGATCATGATGTCGCCCACTTCAATCTCATCAACAGCAACCATCATTTCGTGATGCCCCCTACGGATCAAGGCTTCTTTAGGTGCGATGTTCATTAATGATTCTATCGAATTACGGGCTTTATCCATCGAATATTTTTCCAGTGCTTCACTTATCGCAAAGAGGATGACGACAGTCGCCCCTTCGCCCCATTCACCAAGCACGGCCGCCCCGATGATGGCAACCGTCATAAGGGTGTGCATATCAAAGCGAAGCCTGACAAGATTCTTCAATCCATTGATAAATAATGAATATCCCCCAACTATGATTGCAGCCGCATAACCGATTACCGGCACGATGCTTCCATCAGCATATCGATTATCCAAAATCCAGCTGATCAGCAAAAGGATAACCGAGAACACCACTTTTATATTTTCTTTTTGCTTCCAAAATGGTTCCTTTTGTTTCACCTGTTCCTGTTCACCGCGGATTCTCAGGTTATCAAAAGAACCCGCCTTTTCAATCTCTTCGATAGTCGCACTGCCCTGTACAGAAATCTTCGAGGCACCAAAGTTGATTTTGGCATCCTCCACACCTTCTAGTTCACGGACATTGTTCTCAAATTTAGCTGCACAATTCGTGCAAGATAGACCTTGGATACGATATGTTTTTAATGTGGACTCAGCCATCGACCCTTACCTCCTGCTGATGTTCTAATGCAATGAGAATTAACTGCCTTATATGGTGATCATCCAAAGAATAAAAAGCCAACTTTCCTTCTTTTCGGTATTTTACGATTGCGTGTTTATAAAGCGTACGAAGATGATGGGACGTAGTCGCCATCGAAGCACCAATGATATTGGCCAGATCGCACACACACAATTCCTCGTCCTTACAGAGCGCATAAGCTATCTTTGCCCTATTCTCATCGCCTATAACCTTAAACAGCTTTGACATGCTGGATAAATTCACCTGGTTCATTTCCTCTTGAATGCGATTAACCTTCACTTCATCATGCAGGTGGACATCACATATATCTTTCAGTTCCGTCATCTTCTCACACCTTTCATTCAAATCTGTGTTTGATTATAATATAACATAATTACCTGAATATTCAAATCAATATTTGAATGTACAAGAGCCTTTTCTCCTTCCTCAAAAGCGGCTTAGTGAAAGCACCTATATGTCTTTATATGTGGGCCATCGTTTTTTGTTTCACTTCTCAACTGCTCCCCTGGAATTTTGCTGAACACAAAGTGCAGGCTGTCCTCTTTTCAGGGCCTCCATGAATCTCCTGAACCGAAACCCATATTCTTCAGGCGAAAAAAAAGAAGGGACATAAATCCCTTCGCGCCCCTTCAATCCAATGATTTTAATAATTTCCTATTGATGCCTTGATAAGTATAATATATTTAATTTAGTATTTTTTAGAAAAACTATGATATACTTAGTCAAACCTTTTTAAGCGTTTTACTTTACTTGTACCATTTACCCTGCTCATCGTTGAGCAGGGTTTTTTGTCATGTATTTTCACAAAACAAAAAAAGACGAACCCTTTAACAAGGATCCGTCTTTTTTTGTTATTGAAATTATGCTTTTTGAACGTTAGAAGCTTGAGGTCCGCGTTGACCTTGTTCTACTTCAAAAGTAACTTCTTGACCTTCGTCTAAAGATTTGAAACCTTCGCTTTGGATAGCTGAGAAATGTACGAATACGTCGTCTCCGTTTTCGCGTTCGATGAATCCAAAACCTTTTTCTGCGTTAAACCATTTTACTTTACCTTGTTCCATTGTTGTTGCCTCCTAGTGCATCTAAGCACAATGTATTACTATCCTTGCTCTAAGTCATCATCGAAAACGAAAAGTAGTACTTTTAGTATCCTTAGTACCGAACAAAAATAATTAAGACTAAGCATAACATTAAATGGTAGCGATTGCAAATAGTTTGGGGAAACTTTTTTCCAGAATTTTTAATACTCTTTAAATTCATTCATTTATAATCAAGCATTAACCAATGGGCTCTATCTATTCAGGTAATGGCTTCATGACCTGCCACACGTATTCCATCCAAACAAAAACCTCTCGTTTACAAAGTTAAAGAGGTATCAAACTGTAGACAAACTTGATGTTATTTATCATTTGCCTACATTTTTTTGAGGAGGTGTAAAGCGGAACGTTGTTTTACCCTCCAGGTGCTCGCTTTCCGCGGGCGGTCCGGAAGCCTCCTCGGGTCTCTTAGCGCCTGCGGGGTCTCCCTTGGGCCTGCTTTTCCCGAAGGAGTCTCGTACACCCGCTCCAATCAATTATGTTTAAAAATTCAGATGGAACCCTTTTGTCTACAAAAACCTCCCGAAAGTAAGAGAGGTTTTTGTAAATGTTCACATCAAATATTATTTTTCGGTAATGAACTTTTCTACCATTTCTTCTAAAATGGCCGATTCTTTTGCTAAATCTTCATTTTGTTCCTTCAATCCAGTCATTATGGTGTTTTGTTGAATGGCAGCTGCCGAGATTTGCTCCGTCGTTGCGACTCCTTCTTCTGAAATCGCCGCAATTTCCTGAATGGATGCCAGGCTTTCATCCGAAGACTCATTGATTTTTTTCGAATGGACGGCTAATCGTTCCGTGCCTTTCAGCAATTTCTCTACAGATTCAAATATCTTATTGAAAATCTCGCCATTGTTTTCCACTAAGGAAACACCATTTACTATATCCTGAAAACTTTCATCATTATTTTGGATGACTTTGGCTGTTTGTTCATTAATCCGCATGATGGACTCTGAAATGATATCGATGGATTCATCTGTTTGCACAGCCAATTTTTGCACCTCTTGAGCCACTACGGCAAAACCTCTGCCGGCATCACCCGCTCGTGCCGCTTCAATGGAAGCATTCAGGGATAGCAGGTTCGTTTGAGAAGCAATCACCCTTATTAAGCCAATCACTTCATTTATCTTCACTACATCCTCTTCCAGGCTCACCAAATTGGCTTTAGTCGCTTGGCCGTTTTCCATGATCTTATTCATCTGGCTCGTTACATCTTGCACTTGTTTACTTCCTTGTTCAGCAAGTGTATTCGTATGCAAGGTAAATTCATTCATTTCATTCGTTTGTTCATTCATTAAACGGATTGTATCCGTTAAGTCACTGATCATATTGGAAATTCGGTCAATATGATGGGCACGTTCTTCTGAAGCTTTTGCTTCTTCCGTTGTCCCCGTCACTATCTGGCCATAGGATTCCACCATCTCTTCAAATGATTGCTGAATGGACACTGTCGTTTGATTCATCGTTTGAGCGTGTTCACGGACATTCTTGATAATATAGGCCAAACTTAATCTCATATCTTCGAATCCATTTGAAAGATCGCCAATCTCATCCTGTCTACCAACGGGAATCGATTTACTTAAGTCCCCTTTTGCCATTTCATTCGTGTAACCAACAAGTTCATTGACGGGTCCCGAGATCTTTTTCCCGATGACAACGGCGCATAACACACCTAATATAATGGCACTTGCAAGAAATAAGATATTATAGAATATCATTGTGCTTTTCAATTCATCGATGAATTTTGCATCCATATCGATTCCGACAATCGCGTCCGTCCCTTTGATTGGCGTAAAGTACGATTTGTGTGTACCCCACTTATCTTTATATATTTCACTTAATACGTCTTCGTCTCCATTTATCGATTTTGCCTGTTCCGGCGTGAAAGGGGACTCCACCATGTAGTCCTCGCTGCCGTTCAAGGCTGCAATCATGTCGGCATCATTCTCCCGCTTCAGCACATAAACATATTCAATTCCCTTTTTATCTTCAACAAAGGCATCTAGTTTCCGCCTAATCTCTTCGCCCCGTTCGGAAGCTTTGTTTATCAAAGTGGGATTGAGGCTCGCTGCTAAACTGTGGGCATTTTCAGAAAGGCGTTCATCGAATTGCGGAAGGACATTCTCATTGATCATTTTATTAGTAATATAGGAAAAGCAAAGGCCCATGGCCCCTGCGAAAAGTACGAAAGGAATAATATAAAACAAGAATAGTTTTGCCAGCAAAGATTTATTAGGATTAAGCTTTGAAAATCTCATTTCGATGCCCCCCTTAGATGAAAACCAGGTGTTTTATAGTCAAATATGGTATTAAGTCCAAATGGAGCAATTGGAGATTTTCATTCAAATCCTCACTTCTATAAAAGATGATTGCCATGCTCCGGTCATTTTGAAAAGGAAGCTGCCTATATTCCATAACATGTTCGAATTCATGACGCAGTCCATCATGATCCATACATGAAACATCCTCCGGATTTATTTCCAGTGGTACCTCTGCAAAGAAAAAGCTATATATATGATCGTCCATCTCTTCCAATATCCGATTCCAATCGGGTTTCGTTCCTGAAAAATAGTGTTCATACATATTCATTCCATAAGCATGGTAACCTAGATCCGTTGTACCCGCCCCAGCAAAACGCAGGGGATTGATTTCAATGGGTATCACCCGGTTTTCCTTTTTGCGAATTTCAAAGTGTACAGGGTAATTCCTAAGTGGAAGGACCGTTTGAATATTCTTCATGAACTTTAGTGCATCATGATAGATTTCGTTAATGGCCAACTTCGAAGTATAATAAATTCGATCGGAAGTATCGTAATCGTCCTTGAATAATCGTTTGAAGACATTCAAAATGACCGGTTCACCATCTTGATTGTAATAGCCATCAATGGCATACTCTTCACCCTGAATCCACTCTTCTATTAAAACGGTCTGGGAACCGACCACTTCTGAATCATATAATCCATCCGAATGAAGTAAATCCGCTTTAAGCTGATTCACGGCTATATCCCAATCCTGCCCATTCTTGACTTTGTGGACCCCTACACTCGAATAGCCAATATTGGGTTTAATCACTACCGGAAACGGTATTTGATTTTTATCCAGGTCACTTATTATGGATGAATCAATATCTTGGAAATAGAAATCAGGATATAAAGATTTCGTCAAATTTCGCACCTGACTCTTATCCTTCAATAACTTTGACCAAATGTACTCATTGCTATTCGGTTGAAAATGACCTAATAATGTTATGCCATTTTCAGAGTTTGTAAGAATTCTTTTGTCCTTTTCCATGGACATGAAAAATTCTGTATCCTTTTGAATGTTTAGCTTTTCTGATGTTAATGTGTCTCCCCATTGCCCCTGTTCCAGCACTGGAATTTGCTGTTCCTCCAACACCTTTAGAAGAATTGGCGACACAATGGACTCATTCAAAATAATCATTTTTTCCACCTAACTTATACTGTTTTTTGTATCTCCATATTTAATCGGTTAAAAGCGGTAAGTATTTAGCTTATATAGGTATTTATTATTATATTCATATCGAAAAGTAAAATTAAAATATGTCCTTTTACCCATCCGCTCTAGCTTGAAAATTATTTGAGGACAAAGGAAAAAGGCGAGATATCACTATCTCGCCCCATCTTTTCGTCTCTTTATGATTAACATGATGAACATCAGAACACACGGTAAGCCTACCACTAATAAAACCCAAAGGAAATAAGTGACACTTGAATGCAATGTCGGCTCTTTACCCATTCCGTATCCATACTTTCCCTCGAATTCAGCCTGATTGGAATTATCATTCGTATCGACTAATTCCGCTTTAACGATGACACGTTTGTCCGTATCGATCCCCGTAACATCACAAGTGATCAGAGTAAGTTCAGGTCTTCGTGTATCTGCAAGAACACTAACGTCCGTCTCATGGACAATCTTCTTTTCTTTCACCTTATAGGTGAATATTTTCCGTTTATCCGATATATGGATATATGCGCCTTTTTCAATCTTTAATAAAGGCCCAAACAACAGGCGGTCATCTCTCATATGATGCCCAGCCAGCACATAATTTCCTTTACCCATTACTTGACCGTTTTTAACTGTCGTGGCGCCTACAAGTAAATTTTGTGTATTCGTACCATGTAAGATCGGTAAAGATACTGTATCACCCTCAATTACTATTGCACCTATCACGTCTTCTCGTTTCACTGAAGAAATATTCGCTAATACCTTTAGAAAATCGGGAGCTTCTATACTTGCATTCTCAGGAAAAGGCTTTTTATTATCAATATTATCTTGGATTTCCTCTTCAGAAAAACTAGCTATATTGTACTTTGTGATTTCCTTTTTGATCATCGCTTCTTGTACCCAAGGGGATAGAACCAACAAAAATCCTATTAATAAAAGAAAAAAGAATGAAATGGTTGTTAAAACATCACATATTATAACTTTCTTTTTTTTTAGCATCTCAAATTTGGAATCATATAACATCATTCGATCTATTGGCTATTTGTTCTTTATTCTCATCATTCTCTTTTTTCTTTCTTCGCATAAAAATAACACATAATATTAAGGCTAATAATATGACGATGCCCCCTATTATTACATAAAGCCACGTATAATCCTTTTGAATGGACACATCACTATCATTAAGCTTCTTTGCTAGACCCCCATCAATCTTAAAATTACGCTTCCAATGCCATTCTTCTCCCATGGAGGCAGCGGTCATTTCCAATGTATATTCACCTGCCTGAAGCCTTTCACCATGCAGTGAGATCGGATAATCAAAATTAGAGTTTGGGGCCATCTGCATGCCCTCTTTATTAGACTCGTACATGACTTGGCTATCTCCCTTTTTGGTCACTTTTGCTTTCACGGTCATTTGATTCATATACATGGGCATGATATTTTGGATATTAGCATTGATTACGTTTCTTGCATTTATTTGATCTGGGAACACATCATTCAATTGAATTTCCGGTTTGATTTCATTTTCATTTTCCCTTAATAAAATGGCGACGACATAGGCAAACTCGTTTTCAATGGACAAACCTTTATTATTCTCATTCTCTTTTTGTTTATCACCAGTACCTTCAGTTTTCTCCTGAAGGATTATGCCACCAGCTAATACACCATCAAAATCTTCTTTTGGCATCACTACATCCATTTTTAATTTGTAGTTTCCTTTAGCTGGAATGTTAATTTCCTCTTCCGTCTTCACTATGTCTTCCATCTTGTACAGCAAACTCGAATCCGATTCTATATCATTCTCTCCATATTCAACTACACCATTAAGGTTTGTCGTTGCACTATGGATAAGCGGGTTTATTTTAACATCATTCTCTGTATCATTACGCAAGTTGATTTCCAGTACTTGTTTTTGTCCTGGCTTCATCATCAAATCAAAATATGTCTTTTTTTTATCCACTTGATTTTTTGGAATGACTGTCTCCACGGCAAAATTGAATTCCGCAGCCGAAGCCTTAAGGATAGAAAAAGTGAAAATGATGGATAGGCAACTTACTAGTAATAAAATGAAAATGGAATTCTTTTTCATATGACAGCACCTCCAAGTTGATGCGCGGCTTACTTTACAATGTATCTCTTCATTTATTATACAAACACCAACTTGTAACACCATTTGCAGGGGCATCTGTTAGCAGTATTATTAAAATATCAAGTAGGTTAATTTGATAAGGTTCTTTGACTATCTTCATCCATTTTCATTCATTTGCTGGAGTATCTTCCAATGACCATTTAATCTTTGCCTCATATTCCCCGACTCTAGCTTCTCCAGCCTTCGCCTCGACAAACAAGCCGTTTTTTGTGTCTCCGTACCATAAGTCATTTATATATAGTGGTTCATCGTCGGTACTAAGATGTTCATAAATTAGCGATCCTGTATTTGAAAGAACTGTGTCACTACCATTATTTGAATAAACCAGAGTTAACGTACTATCATAAGCAGAGTTGTAAAGTTCATCCACTAAGGCTGCTTTCAGCTTCCAAGTGGATTTATGTTTCCGATCATCCTGTACACCAAGTTTCTGATTCATCGATTCAATTTGATAGCGTTTAGATTGTGGAGATATTTGAACATCACTACCAAATGATAAAGAGTCAGGGGCAAGCAATGTTAAACTTCCTGAGTATTCCGCCACTGTAAATAAAGGACCTGCTTTAAAAATGGCATCATGGTATTCAATAGATACAGTCGGGTTTACATTCCCCATACTATTGTTCGTTATTGGAACATCGGATAACCCTGTAATTTCACCGGTATTATCATTCAGTAATATTTGTACAGTTTGGCCTACAGCCAATGGTGTTGGTAAATCAATGGTCCATGTTCCATTTTCCGCTACTGTCGTTTTAATTAGATTCCCTTCAGCATCCTTTAACGAATCCCCATCCATTTCAACAAGGACAGTTGCTCCCACCTCATCAGCAGTTCCAGTTATCTGATATGTTCCTTCTTCAATCTCTTGAAGTGATACCTCTGCCGGTGTTGGGGGGGTTACATCAAATACTGTCGTTTCGGATTGACCATCTTGTACCCAAGGCCCTCTTGTTGATACCCCAGACATCTTTTGGCCGCCCACATTAAAAATCGAATCCATATACTGCACATAGCCATTTGCATCCGTTTTTAAATCCCGATGAACTATACCATGTGTATCAGTGATATCAACACTGGCCTGATTCTCGGAAGCATATACATCCATATAACGAACGACACCGTTCTCATCCAGGCCATCATTATCAGGTGTTTCCCCGATTTTCACCCTTGCCTTAATGGTTAAATCAGCATCTGTCACTGGTTCAAACTCTAATATAGGTTTTGTATTCACTCCCGCAATTCGCCTATAGTACGTTGTATTGAAACCAGATTGTAATGCCGGTTCAGAGGAGACTACCGTTTGACGGCCGGCAGTACTAGAATGACGGCCGGTAGCAGTAAAGTTTTCGACTGCCGCATATGAAAAGTCGGATGGCCCCAAAACGTTACTGCCAGTTTTCCATAAATCGATATCGGATTCATTGATTTCAAAAGTATTCGCATATCCTGTTGCAGAGGTATTTGCCCCCAAACCAACCGCGGTATTATTTCCTATATTCCGCAAATCATATTGTTTCGGATTATCCAATGTGAAGCTATTTCCCCTATGGCTGGTAAGAGGTCCTAAATTAATTAATGGCGTTGAACTATTCCCAATAACATACAATTCCGCATCTGGAGCAACATGGAAGGAATTATTGCTTGAATAATATTCAACAACAGATCCAGAAGTTTGCTTGCTTGTTAAATTAACGTAAGCACCGCCTTTTACAGTAAATGAACCATTTCCATAATTGAATCTAACAGCATTTCCAGGCATGTTGATATCTAGCTTAGCGTTTTCCCCTACCGTGATATCTTTGTAATACAGATAGACTGCGGGGTAGGTTTTCCCTAATTTTTGAGACTGAGTTAGCTGAACAATACTTTCATCACCAATTGTAAATTCCCTGGATTCCCCAGTATCCCCTGATCTTGCAACGGACTCGTAATAAAATGTCGAAAAATCATAATAATTTACATTCCCGACGTACTTCGTGCCATTTTCCATTTTGAAGCTACCCAGATAGAAATTTTCGGCGCGTGTATCAATATTCATTTCTCCATAAACCGTTACTTCGGCATATTTAGCCCTAGCTAGTCTTTGTACGGAGGGCTCTGTAGTAATATTTCCAAATCGGTATTTCCATTTTCCTGTGTATGAGGCATAAAGCCTTGAGCCGACTATATCTTCCGAATGTCCACTTGCATAGTATTGTGCCAATACGATATCATGCATATGGAAGTTACCCATACCATTGGTTGGATTGCCTAAATAAATGGATGAGTCTCTAAAGGAAAGCCTATGTCCATTTCCGTTAATCTCCAAATCTCTGGTTACCTGGTAAGTCGATAATCCTAGAGTATCTCCAAGAGCACTTGGATTTTCAATATCTTTAGTTAAATTTATTTTAGACATGGAAGTGTTTTTCACCGCAGCTACAAAAGTACCCCAACTATCAACGTCTATTTCGTCAGCGGATAAAGCATCAGCCATAATATTGCCTTCAACACTATTGGAAGGATCCACTTCTGGAAGATCTTCTTCCTCTTTAGCTATAGCTTCATTATCCTGTTCCTTCTCTTGATCACTCTGATCAATTGATGCATCCCCTTGATCGGCATCTACATTTTCACCATCTGTTTTGTCGTTTTCCCCCACAACTTGTCTGGATTCTTCAGACTCTTCCTTTTCTCCCTCAACTTGGACCGATTTTCCAGGTTCTTCTTTCTCTCCAACAAATTGACTGGATTCTTCAGGCTCTTCCTTTATTTCTTGATCATCAGCCTTTGCCTCATCTTCCTTTATCGTTCCACCCTCTATATCTGGTACATCCTTTTCTATGGCCTCTATATTTATGCTGATCTCATTTGACTGGTTCCCATCAGATGTCGCAGCTACCACAAAATTCCCGGGATTTTGGGCCTGAAAGAATAAATGAACTTCATTTTCACCTATTTGTTGTTCACTATACGCTATAGTGACTTCTTTTTTAGCAGATTCATAATCCACCATGGGTGGACTACCATTAGTTTGTAATGATTGCTTTGTAGCATCTTGGTCATATGCCAACCCTTCAGGAACTTTTACTGAAATAATTCCAGCTTCTTCTATGGTCGAGTTCACTTCTAACCTCATTTGGTCACCTAGACTTACAGTACTTTGTTCCGATGATAGCCTTACAGTAGCTGCGGCGGCTGCGGATTTAAGATTGAAAAAACCATTTATATTCATTTGCTGCAGAATAATAACCAATATAATGCCCCAAACCCCTATATATGAATAATCCTTTAAAGCCCTTCTGGATCTCCGTTTATATGTTAGACGTCCCTTTCTCATACCTATGTTTCCACCTCTATTCCCATTGAAAAAGTGTTGTTCATGCTCTTCCGCTCAATAATATTCCAGTTTAATCTAGTGTAATATTCTACAAGTCATAAAATAGTGATACACCGTATTTAATTCATACGATGTATCATCTTCTCTATGAATGCACCAAGGTCACTTTAATTTGCCGGTGTGTCAGTCAGAATCCAGGTAAGTGTCGTATTATACTCTTTTGCATATTTTGTCGTACTGCCTGGAACGGATAATTGAACACTTTTATCCATGTTGCCATCATCTGCTTTACCAAAACGAGAAACGTAAGTACCGGCACCTTCAGCATCTTTTGCTGCCAGCACTATTGACGGTGTTCCTGGTACTAAGTCGATTTCAGCAGGGACTGTACTTGGTACTGGAGAAGTCGAAGATGTGGTTACATCATTATTCAAGATTTTTATGGCTGCACCATCCAATACATCATTATCAGTGGTTTCAAACTGTGCATCTTGTCGTACTTGTAGTGTCCAGCCTGTTTCAGTACCTCTATTATCACTGACTTGTACATAATTAGGCCGTAACTCCTGCGTGGTCCCTCCTTGGTCATCCGTAATATTGACTTTTTGTGCAGCAGAATTATAAACCATGTCTTGTGTTGTGATTTCCTGAGTGCCAAAATCAAATGATGAAGCGAAATCAATGCTTAATGGACCACTTGTCCCTGGATTTGGAGTAGGTTCCGGGTTAGCCTCTTCACCTGGATTTTCTGGGTCAACTGGAGGTGTAATACCTGTATATGGCGAAAATGTAATGGTACCGCCAGATTCATATTCTCCGCCTTCTGCTGAGGCTCCTTGTCCCGCTATTCCCAAACCTGTGACCAATAACGTTGAAGCAACAAGATATTTTGCAATTTTCATAGTGTACTCCCCTTTTATTAGTTTAGTTATTTGTCGGTGAATCCGTTAAAACCCATGTTAGTTTTGTACTGTATTCGACTGCATCCTTAGGAGTGCTTCCAGGTACGGATAATGTAATCGCAGTATTTTTAGCCTCACCGTCCACATTTTCCACTGTCCCAAAAACATCAAGCCATTTTCCTGCACCAGTATCCTCAGCCGCTGTCATCACTAATGATTCGGCTCCTGAGGGATCTAAGGTGATATCGGAAGCGGTAGGCGCAGTTACATTTTCCATATTTGTTACTGGCTCACCATCAGTGAATTTTATTTCAGCTCCTATCAGAATAGGGTTCAGTGTAGCATCGTTTTCAAATTGGCCTTCCTGTTTCACTTTTAAAGTCCAGCCTGCATTGCTCCCGCGATTATCCGAAATCTGAACATAATTGGCTCTGTTTTCCTGAGTGACTGCACCTAGATCATCTGTGACGTTAACTTTCTGGGGCGCTGCATAATATACTTGATCCACGTTTGAAATTTCATTTTCGCCAAAGTCTAAACTTGAAGCGAAGTCAATACTTAATGGACCATTCGTTCCTGGATTTGGATCCGTACCATCCGGATTTTCAGGTTTCACCTCTTTATCTGGATCATTCGGGTCAACCGGCTTCGTGATTCCTGTATACGGTTTGAACTTCACTGTACTAGAGGAATTATGCTCCCCTCCATCTGCCGCAAATGCCAAAATTGAACCGCCTAAAATTAGTGATGTTGCTAAAGCCGAGCCTGTAAGTACTTTCAACCGTTTTTTCAATGTATTTCCCTCCATGACTTTTATTTATCTATAACTCTTAATGACTTTCTTTGTAAAAGAAAGAAAGCTAACAAAATTACTAGAGCTCCCAAAAACATATTTTGAGTGCTCGATTGATAACCCGTTTGGGGTAATTTTTCAAGCCCTGCATCATTTGATGCCCCATTTTCATTTGATCCATTTCCAGATACACCTGATTCGGGGGATTTATTACTGTCAGAATCTTTTTTATGAATATATTCTCCATAAAACCCTACATTTGAGTCAGAACCATATGAACTGCTTGATTCGGCATGTACATTTGAAAAATTCATTCCAAGTAAAACTATTAATATACTTAAATATATAATTGGTTTTTTCACATTCCACCCTCCTTCAATCATTTGGTGGACTTTCTTCCATTGCCATAAAAATGATTCCATTTAGATTCAAAATAAGATGGTCCTAAAAGACTATCCCAGAAAAACCTGAGATTTTCCGGTTATTAAAATCCACTACCGACCCTTGTGAAGAATAAGACCTTGTTCGACATTCTGTCCGTTTGTTTGGCTTCCTGTTATTTTTCACCTCTAATCCTGTAGAAAATTCCCATTATTGATCCTCCATTGTTGTTCCACTTTCTATCCGTTTGTTTGGCTTCCCATTATTTCTCACCTCTAATCCTCTAGAAATTTTTCATGATGCCGCAGGGTTTCTACAACCCATAATAATTACAGTTCATCGCGATATACAAGAGAATGAAGTGTTCATATTTAGTACCTTAATTAAGCATTTTTCGAAAAATGCCAACTATCCAATCGCTGATATTCGAATCAATAATCGGATTTTTTCAAATTCGGTTATTGTTAAGTACAATATATGAACTCTGAAAAGATACCGCTTACCATGGACGGAATACCTTTCAAGTTCATACTCCGTTCTTCCTAAAGCACAATATTCACTTTTTAAGCCATCACATTACGATACTCACCATTTTTATCCCGATACCATTAATCAGGTACGGCATTTGATTTCATTATTAGCCATTGAAGCCGATTAAAAAGCATGATTGTGCAGTACATGATCTTTGATCTCGAGGCCCAGTTTCCTAAATATGTAAGTTCTAGTATTACACCATGTACCATAATCTCATTTCATATTTTCCGCAAACATTAAAAAAAACCGATAAATTAGCTGACGGTTCATTGCTTTTTATATGGTTTTAATGTCATTGAAAAGTGGGGTGTTTCCATTTTTGTGGCAATAAATGAAAAGAATGAAAAGAATGAAAGGTAGTTTCATTGATAATATTATATTATTTTGCCATTGTAGAAGTAGATGTTTCTGGTATAAAAGGAGTGGGTAATAAGAATCACAAAAGGCGATTGGAGTTTTTATAACGTTTTAGAGTGAGGGGAAGTGATTGGATGTATAACTTTTTAGATCGTTCAGTTTATCAAAAAGTACGGATTTTAATCTACTTGCATTCAATAAATCAATTTTGTTCCATTTCTGATATCGCAAAAAGCTTAAAGGCATCAGATAGGACCATCCTAAAATTTATTGACGAACTAAAACATGACTTGAAAGAAATTGGACCAGAAGCAGAAATCATTGAACGTGAGCATAAAAACTTTTATTTAAAGACAGAGGATAATTTCTCAATCAAATCGGTCGAGAGGCGGTATTTAGAACATTCTTTAACGTATAAGGCGTGTGATCAGATATTCTATAACAAGTTTGGTGACATACATGCCTTCTCAAAAAAGAATTATACAAGCTATGCATCCATGTACAGACGAATCAATAAAATTAAACCGCTTTTAGATCAGTTCAAATTACAGTATACAACACAGCATATGGCGACTTTCAATGGTACGGAAAAGCAATTTCGATATTTCTTTTACTTGTTTTATTGGAATTCATGCTGGGGCGAGGTTTGGCCATTCTCATCTGTCAACAGGGAGCAAATCCTTGGGATGCTAAAAGGAGACAGGGAAAACATCCCTGAGCATGTGTTGTATTGGCTGGCCATATCCCTCACTAGAGCTAAGTTGGGGTTCATCATTGAAGAAGATCCCACCTATGAATCATTCACGAAACATCATCATTTATTTAAATCATTTTCAAGATTGGCAGAACCTCTATTTAAAGAGTTAACAATATTAACGGAAGAGCAAATCACTTTAGAAATCATGTTTTCCTTTACTGTAATTAGTTGTTTTGAATTTTATGATAAAAAAAATCCCCAAATCAGTTTAATCATGAATTTTGCCCAGCATCATAACCAAGATCTTTTTGTACAAACGACCATACACTGGTTGGAATCTTTCATGGAATTCTTTTCGATGGAAATTGACGCGGAAGAGTATGGTGCCTTGTTTGCCAATCTATTATACCTTCATTACTATACTCAGATTTTTGATGGGCCTACCTTTCTATTTAAAGAGGATCCATATAAGATAGCTTTTGAACAGGATTCCCCTAATCAAGTGGAATTAATGAACCGTTTCTATGATCAACTTGCCAAGAAAAAGACGCTTTCGAGAATATTGAAACATCGGGAGAGATTATTGGGTAGGTATCACGGATTACTGAAGCGCACAATTAATTTTAAAGTGGACAACAAGCCAATCAAGATTAAAATCTTTTCAATCCTGGAAGGAAATCCAAGCGAATATATCATTAATCAAATAAAAAGGATATCCAGTCATATTCAACTCTGTAACGAAGGTGAACATCCTGATTTAATAATCACTGATCGCTTATATATGTCTATTGAAAAATATGATGCAAAAGTATTTGTGTGGAGTTCCGTTCCAAAAAGAATTGATTTTGAGAGACTTAGAGACTGTATTGAGAGAATGCGCTTGAATAAATCACCATAACTATCGGTTTTTTCAAGCTTTTGTAATTAAAGAGAGGAAATCAGCACAATCATGCACCGGAATAATCAGGAGTACAGAGAAAGAAAATCGTAATCTACACTTAAACACTGTCTTGCCTTGGAAGACTATGTCCTTCAATTGCCATTAACTCCATTAATAAAGCTGACCTGGCATGGGCGTGCTTATTTAGTCTATCCATCGCGAAAAAGATCATTGATATGCATGTGGGAATATATCCGTGAACTCGCAAAGGGTTAGCATCCTGCTTCCCATTTCATGAAGAGATTCGTGATTCGATAAAAACAGCTGCAATGGCAGCTGTTTTGAAATCTATTTGTTGGTTTAGTTAAAGTTTGATTAAAATTAATTTCACTCTAAATAATCCGATTTTTTTATTTCCGCCAAAAAGTTGAACAGTCTGCCTTATCCAAAATATTAAACTCGATCATTCTCTCAAGTAATGAGTAATCAACCGGACGATCCCACTTGATACGCACCAACTGCTTGGTGTGATCATAGCCAGCCTGCACGATTTCATCAGAGAAATGATTAATCCCTGCTATTTCAGGGGCCACAGCCAAATGATGTTTGGCTACACTAAAGCCAATGATATATGTGCCATGATCGGTAAACATAGGCTGATTCCACGCGATTTTCGGAATTAAATTTGGATATTTGTTAATTACCCAAGCCAAAACTTCTTCCGTTCTGTCCCGATGTTGCGGGTCATCAATCTTCGCTAAAAATTCTTCAAAAACTTCCATGTCATTCTCTCCTAAAATTGAAAATTTTTTTGAATAATGTCATTTTCCCCTCATCCGTATCATAATCAATATGTATTAAACGACTTTATTTACACTGCACACCGATTCCTCGGCCTTCCTTAATCCACTTTTCAATGTTAGATGTTCTTTTTCTTTTCGACATAAAAAAACACCCTTTGGCTAATCATAGCCAAAGGGGTGAAGCTTCGCAACTCTTTATAAACAGTTAATCTTTATTTAGATCTACATAACATACATTGCATTCATTCCGACTTACTCAACCGTTACACTTTTCGCAAGATTACGTGGTTTATCCACGTCACATTCACGGTGCAAGGCTGCGTAGTAAGCAATGAGCTGCAGCGGGATAACAGAGATAAGGGGTGTTAATAGTTCATTCACTTCCGGGATGACGAAACGGTCATCCTCTTCTTCAAGCCCCTTCATGGAAATGATGCAAGGGTTTGCGCCACGGGCAACCACTTCCTTTACATTACCACGGATGCTTAGGTTGACGCCTGCTTGCGTAGCAAGGGCTATGACAGGTGTACCATCTTCAATCAAGGCGATCGTTCCATGTTTAAGCTCTCCGCCAGCAAAGCCTTCAGCCTGGATGTATGAAATCTCCTTCAGCTTAAGAGCCCCTTCAAGCACAACATAGTAGTCAAGGGAACGGCCAATGAAGAAGCAATTTCTCGTAACGGACAAGTATTCACGGGCAATGTCTTCCATCTCTTCTTTCGAATCACATAGGGCTTCCATTGCTGTCGCAACGATTCCAAGCTCTTTTACAAGGTCGAAATCATACTCCATGTTACGGAATTGGCCAGTTACATTTGCTAAGATGGATAAGACTGCAACTTGAGCTGTGTAGGCCTTTGTGGAGGCTACGGCAATTTCAGGGCCAGCATGCAGCAAGAGCGTATAATCCGCTTCACGTGACAATGTAGAGCCAGGTACGTTCGTGATGGTCAGGGCTTTATGACCAAGCGCTTTGATGGACACTAACACGGCACGGCTATCTGCAGTTTCACCACTTTGTGAAATGAAGATGAATAGCGGTTTTTTCGATAATAACGGCATATTGTAAGTGAATTCCGATGCCACATGGACCTCAACCGGAATTTCAGTCATTTTTTCGATGAATTGCTTACCAATCAACCCTGCATGATAGCTGGTTCCGCAAGCGATGATATAAATACGGTCAGCCTCACTTACGGCTTCAGTAATGCTATAATCGATTGCAAGTTTACCTTCTTCATTTTGGTATGCTTGAATGATTTTACGTATGACAGCTGGCTGCTCGTCGACTTCTTTAAGCATATAGTGCGGATACGTACCTTTTTCAATATCACTTGCATCCAATTCAGCAGTGTACGGAGCACGCATGACTTCTTCGTTGGAAAGGTTCTTGATCGTTACCTTTTCTTTTGTCACGATTACCATTTCCTTATCCATCAGTTCAAGGAATTGATCTGTGACTTGCAACATGGCCATTGCATCAGAAGCGACAACGTTAAAGTCCTTTCCGACACCGATTAGCAGCGGGCTTTTATTTTTTGCGACTAAGATGGTTTCATCATTTTCAGCATCCAATAGGGCAATGGCATATGAGCCCTCCAAAAGAGTGAGTGTTTGACGGAACGCCTCTTCCACTTCCATGCCCTCGTTCACGAACTTCTCTATGAGTTGAACGATGACTTCCGTATCCGTTTCGCTTTTAAAGGCAACATCCTTCAAATATTCACGTTTTAGAATCGCATAGTTTTCTATGACCCCATTATGAACTAAAGTCAATCGACCTGAATTACTTTGGTGAGGATGGGCATTTTCACGGCTTGGCACACCATGGGTGGCCCAACGCGTATGTCCTATTCCGGTATGTGCCATAGTAGTTTCATCGACGGCTCCGCGTAAGTCTGCGATTCTTCCCTTTTCCTTAAAGATTGTAACGCCTGCTTCATTTCTCACAGCAATCCCTGAAGAGTCATAACCGCGGTATTCAAGCTTTTCAAGACCTTTTAATAAAATTTCCTTTGCATCGTTAAGTCCAATATATCCAACAATTCCACACATAATTTCTGTTCCTCCAACCGATTCGAGGGAACAGGAATGCACGGGGGCATCCCTGCCCCCTCATCTCTGATATATATTTTTTATAAAGGAAATGCTTTAAAGCACTTTTTCCCTTTGTGCATTTCCAACCCTTTGTGCAGTAAGTTGCCCTACTGTTTTAAGATTGGAATTACTGCGGCTGTGCACTTCAGCCGGGAGGTATCCGCCGATCATTCGATAAACCTCCTCCTCGTCAACTAAGCCATTTCTCGTCCAGACTTAGTTCAGGCGCTTTTATGAATCCGTTCCTTGTCTACCCTCCTTTTCATGACAACGATTGTTGTAAATCAGGATAATCATACCTTAAACAAGGGACATAGGTCAATTCTTTATTACCAAGACCTATAAAAAGAACTTCTTTATAAAAAATATGCATAAAAGGAAATTTCGTTCCTTTTATGCATAGGATTAGTTATTCATTCATACCCATTTCCGCTCTTACCACTGCGACGATGCGCTCTACATAATTAGTGCATTCGTCAGCTGTCGGTGCTTCAGCCATTACACGGACTAGCGGTTCAGTACCGGATGGTCTCACCAAAATACGACCGTTCCCGTTCATTTCCGCTTCGACTGCCTTGATGACTTCCTGTACCTTTTCATTATCGGTTACAGCATGTTTATCGGTAACTCTGACATTGATCAGCGTTTGTGGATATTTCTTCATCTCGCCAGCGAGCTCCGATAAGGTTTTTTTGGTGTCACTCATGATGTTCACAAGCTGCAGGCCCGTCAATAAGCCATCGCCTGTCGTGTTATAATCCAGGAAGATGATATGTCCGGATTGTTCGCCGCCAAGGTTATAGCCGCCCTTTCGCATCTCCTCGACCACATAGCGATCCCCCACCGCCGTCTGGGCGCTTTGTATACCATGCTCTTCAAGACCTTTATAAAAACCAAGGTTGCTCATGATCGTAGAAACCACTGTTCCCTGTTTCAGACGGTTATTTTCTTTTAAGTATTTCGCACAGATATACATGATTTGGTCGCCGTCCACTATATTCCCTTTTTCATCTATCGCAATGACTCTGTCACCGTCACCATCGAATGCAAGTCCTACATCCGCACCTTTTTCTTTTAAGAATTCAGCAAGTGCCTCAGGGTGGGTGGAACCTACCTTATCATTAATGTTCAAGCCATTGGGCGATGCTCCCATCGTAGAGATGTCTGCATCAAGATCTGCAAACAAATGCATGGCCAAGGCAGATGTCGCCCCATGTGCACAATCAAGAGCAACATGAATGCCTGTAAAATCTTCATCCACTGATTGTTTCAAGTACTGGAGATACTTTTGCCCTCCTTCGAAATAATCGTTCAAATGGCCTAAATCCCCGCCTACAGGGCGTGGAAGTTCATCCTTTTCCATATCTAATAGTGTTTCAATTTCCGCTTCTTGATCATCTGATAACTTAAACCCATCCGGTCCAAAGAATTTAATCCCATTATCCGCTACTGGATTATGAGAAGCGGAAATCATGACACCTGCTTCAGCACTTAAAGCCTTTGTTAAATAGGCAACTCCCGGTGTCGAAATGACACCCAGGCGCATCACTTCAGCTCCAATGGATAAAAGACCGGCAACAAGCGCACCTTCCAGCATTTCACCTGAAATTCGAGTATCGCGTCCTATCAGCACTTTGGGTTTTTCTGTATTTCTAGTAAGCACGTAGCCACCAAAACGGCCTAGTTTAAATGCCAACTCCGGTGTTAATTCGCTATTCGCTATACCCCTGACTCCGTCTGTTCCAAAATATTTACCCATCTTTATCGCTCCTTCTTCGAATCGTTACTGAATTTAATGATGATGTTAAAGGAAGGTTATGTCTCTTCGTCTTTCTGTGTGATGGTGACCGAAATCGTTTTAGAATCCAGTTCCCATTCCACTCCCTCAGGCACTGTTACCGCCAAATCCACATCATGCGTACCTTCATCTAAATTACTCACATCTACTGTAAGATTAATGTCGTCTTTAGTTATTTTCTTCAAATCATCCGCCTCACCAAGCAAAGTGATGCTAGTTACATCGGATTCCAATTCGGCATTTTTGTCATCCTGTATGCCCACAGGCACTATTTGTATATTGTTGAAGGTTTTAGACTCTATGGCAGCCGGTTCATCTTCTTTCTCTTCTTCTTCGACTACTTGTTCTTCTTGTTTTTGTTCGGTTTCTGGTTTTTCCTCTTCTACGACTGGCTCTGTATTCTCTTCGTCCACATCAACTTTCTCTGTACGAATCTTGACCTTTGCTTTACCCAAGGACATTTTTTGTACACTTTCCGGTTTATCAAGATCGAGTTCCAGTTCTGTATCACCATCAATTTTCGAGATATTTACAGGAAGATTTACTACATCTATTTTCTCAAGGTCCGTTTCCGAACCAAATAAGGTGACCTCTTTCGGGTCGACACTCATACTCGTGATCCTGATGCCATCCTTTGCCTTGCCAGTTTGCTTCGGTGCTATCGACACCGTCTTGGAAGGAATGCTCACTTTTAAGGAAACTGAAACAGTAGATGGCTCGATCGTCACATCCAGCTTATTCAAGTCCCTGTCCAGGGCTTTTACGGTTGCCTTGCCGTTCACCGTTTCGTTAAGCCCCTTACTTATTTCAAGGTTTGCCTTTACATAGGAAATTTGTTCAATCGCATCTTTAGCACCCGTTATTTTGACAGTTTTCGGGCTGACTGTTGGCTGGCCAGCGGTATATCCCTCTTCAAGTAAAGAGCTATTATACTCGGCTTCAACGGAGAATTCCTTCGTCACCCGTTCCTGAACGTTAACTTCTGCATATTCCGGATCGATCGTTGCCACTAACTTTTCATTCAAATCACTTATTTTAAATGTGACAGTTCTGTCCCCCATTGAGATTGCAGGATCGGAAAGGTCCACATACACTTTAAAGTCCCTTTGGTTTTTCGCATTTATCAATAAGCTTTTTGCTCCCTTTAGAGTAACATCAACCGTCTCCGGCACTCCGCTCACCACTAGATTCTCACGGTCATAGTACACTTCGACCGGTACATTTTCAATGGTCTCCGTGCTGATTTCAGGGGCAGTCGATAAACCGAGGGATTTCTTATCTGACTCCATCTCAAAGTTAATGGAAATGAACAAAAGTGCCGCCAAGGCAAAAGCTACGATTCTCATAAACCAAGCACTATTGGTGTATTTATCCATTCTTTTTCCCCCTCCAGTTAAAGATGCTTGAGGAAGTTGATTTGATGTTTTCCACTACCAGTTCACTTGTAAGCATGGCCTTAAATGATTCTTGATTCAAATCGCGGTAAAGTTCCCCGTTTTTAGTGACGGATATCCCCCCCGTTTCCTCTGAAACGACAATCGTAAGACTATCCGTAACTTCACTCATGCCTATGGCTGCCCTATGCCGCGTTCCAAGTTCCTTTGATATGAATGGACTCTCTGATAATGGCAAATAGCAAGCTGCAGCCGCCACCTGGTTATTTTGTAAAATAACTGCGCCATCATGGAGCGGCGTATTAGGGATGAAGATATTAATGAGCAGTTCTGAAGAAATATAGGATTTTAGAGGTATCCCCGTTTCAACATAATCCCCTAGCTCCGTTCCTTTTTCTATCGTAATCAAGGCTCCGATCCGCCTTTTTGCCATATAGGTGGACGCCTTTAGGATTTCTTCTACTAAACGCTCTTGCTGATTCTCTTCCGGAACGGTGCCCCTTGCAAAGAGCTTCCCGCGTCCTAATTGTTCAAGTGCCCTTCTCAGTTCAGGTTGAAAAATGACGAGAATCGCCAATACTCCCCAATTCATGACTTGTGCCATTAACCATCCGAGTGTATTGAAACCAAACAGGTTGCTTAAGCTTTTTACAATGACAATTACAAAAATTCCTTTTAGCAGCTGAATAGCCTTCGTACCCCGAATAATAGTTAACAATTTATATATCACAAACCATACAAGGAGAATATCAATGAAATTTACTACATAGTCCCAAACAGTCAAGTTGGTTAAAGACATGTTGTTTCCTCCAGTCAGTATTACTCCAAATACAAATTACAATCTTTATACGATAACCTTAATAGTATACCATTTTTTAAATGATACATCTAAAAACTAGTGTGAGAAATTTACATAGGAAAAACGAATCATGTAAAAGGGTCCCCTTCCCTTAAAAAATAAAGCTGAGCGAAGTCACCGTAAATGAAAAAACGGTGCCCTCTCCCAGCTTCTATTCCTTATTCCTTTTTCTCCTCTTTAGCAGGAACCAACGAGGTTGCAGTATCCTTTACTTTATACCACATCCACTCAAAAGCTTGGTCAATAACATGGATGCTTCCAGTCACGTTCCCTGCTTTAGACATATATTTATGCCCATTTATGACTGTCACATCTCCCTCTACTTCACCATCTATTTGAATGTTACCATTTTGAACTACCACATTCCCTTTGATTGTCTCACCCTCAGGCACAATCACCGTTTCACCTTCGACCACTAAGTTAGGCTGCTTTGATACTGAAAAATGTTCGTCCTGATTATAAGTGGAAAAAACAGATCCTGTCATCAATATGATGAACATCGCTGCCGCTGTCATGAAGGGATGGCTTTTGAACCAACGTTTGGCACCTGTTGTTTTCGTTTCCTTCGGCAATTGAGCCATAACCTTTGCTGTAAAGTCATCCGGGGCCTTTATATGGGAAGTGCTTTGTACAAGAGCAACCGCCTTTTTCATTTCATGAAAGTACTCCCGGCATTCAGCACAGTTATGCAAGTGCTCCCGTAAAACTTCTTTATGCTCCGGTTTGATGTCCTCATCTAAATAATCATGCATATATTCAATGATTTCCTCATGGCAGTTCATTTTTCTCACCTTCTTTTTATAAATGGCGTAGTTGTTTACGCAAGGCTTCCCGACCACGATGTATCCTCGTCTTAACCGTACCGACCGGCAAATCGAGTATTTCACTGATTTCCTTTAGGGATAACTCTTCAATATACTTCAATACGATTACCGATCGGTATTTCTCGGGCAATTTCATTATTTCCACTTGAATGGTTTCCTGTAGTTCTAAAGATTCAACCTCTTCCTCGGGTTTCGCCATATCCGATGCAATTTGGGAATACATATTCAATCCCTCTGTTCCTGCCACCTCTGCATCTAAATAGTAATCCGGTTTTTTCTTGCGAAGCCGGTCAATGCAAAGATTGGTCGCAATCCGGTATAACCATGTAGAAAATTTCATTTGTATATTGAAACTTCGAATATTCACGTAGGCCCTTACAAAGGCCTCTTGTGCCAAATCTTCTGCTTCTTGCCTGTTTCCGAGCATCCTGAAACATATTTGGAACACTTTGTCCTTGTATATTTCGACAATTTCCCCAAATGCATTATGGTCTCCTTTTAATACTTGATTAATTCTCTCTTTAATGAGTGCATCCATTTTCCGGTATTACCCCCGCTCATGCGGCTATACGATTACTACGAATCGTAAGCTGAAAGGTTTCAAAAATTTAATACATTAATTTTAACAAAGTTTTACATTTTATGTTTAAGAAAAAAAAAACAGGGCTATATAGTAAGAAATTGTAAAATTTAAGGGAGTGTTTCTCTATATGACTGCAGAACAAATTTTAGTCCATATTGAACAATACAGACAGCAAATGATGTTTTTGGCTTCCCGTTCTTCGATGGTGGATAATGAAGTTGTTGAAGTTAGCAATAAACTGGATTCTTTAATCATCCAATACATCCATTTAACTAAAAATGGAGATCTCAATAACAGAAGTGCCCTCAAGTGAATATGGATTTACGATTGCAACCAATTATCTATAGATATGTTCCTGTTACATATGCCCTAGTAAATAAACCTACGTCTTCTAGCATATAAAAAACAGTAACCCATTACAAGCCGGTTACTGTTTCTTTTATTTTTTCAGTTATAATAATTTTTCTCCAAATAGCGAACCCATTAGTGCCACGGCAACGATCGCCGTCTTATTCCGTTCATCTAAAATTGGATTCACTTCAACGAATTCAGCTGATGTAATCAAGTTGGATTCCGCAAGCAATTCCATGGCCAAATGACTTTCCCGATAACTTATACCGCCAATCACCGGTGTCCCCACTCCGGGTGCATCTGCTGGGTCAACTCCATCCAAATCCAATGACAGGTGGACGCCATCCGTTCTTTCCCTTAAATAATCAATGCATTCTTCCATGACCCTTGTCATTCCCATGCGGTCGATCTCATGCATCGTGAATACTTTAATCCCTTTCTCACGGATAAGTTCTTTTTCGCCTTCATCCAATGACCTTGCTCCAATTATTACGATGTTTTCCGGTTTCACTTTTGGAGCAAAACCATGGATATTGATTAGGTCCGGATGTCCAAGCCCAATACTGACAGCTAGGGGCATACCGTGTATATTCCCTGATGGTGAAGTATCCTCCGTATTTAAATCCCCATGTGCGTCGTACCAAATCACACCCACATTTTCATAGTGCTTTGCGACTCCTGCCAGTGTACCTATAGCTATGGAATGGTCTCCTCCCAATACAAGCGGAAAAGAACCCCCTTCTATTATTTCATCAACTTTTGTTGCTAACAGGGAGTTACCCTTCGCTACAAGCTGTAGGTTTTTTAGATTTGTCCCAGGCTCATCTGCGTTTTCAGGACGCCCTACAATGATATCTCCTAAGTCCTCTACTTCTATATTCAACTTTTCAAGACGCTCGATAATCTCAGCGCAGCGAATGGCACTAGGTCCCATATCCACCCCGCGCCTTGCTTGACCAAGGTCCATAGGCAGTCCGATGACGGAAATTTTCTGAATAGACATGCAATTCCCCCTTTTCATCATTTTATATCGTATATGCCGGTTGGTTCAACTCGACATTCTCATGTATAAAGATGCACGTTCCTATTACATATGTTATTTGTGAAATAAGATTTTTCTGGAGATTAGCTTACCCAAACATGTCTTAAACAAAAAAAAGTCTTAAACCACTTTTGGCTTAAGACGTAAGTTTTGGTGTATGTAGTTGATGGTGGAGCCTAGCGGGATCGAACCGCTGACCTCCTGCGTGCAAGGCAGGCGCTCTCCCAGCTGAGCTAAGGCCCCTTTAAGGGATTTAAAATTTATTAAGCGGAAGACGGGATTCGAACCCGCGACCCCAACCTTGGCAAGGTTGTATTCTACCACTGAACTACTTCCGCAAATGGCTGGGCTAGAAGGGATCGAACCTTCGCATGACGGAATCAAAATCCGTTGCCTTACCGCTTGGCTATAGCCCAATATATGATATGCAATGATTAATGTTCAACAAAATAAAAAGGTGGTAATCATATATTTCCCCAATACAGAGAATATATAACTAATCCACAGGATTTTATTAAAATGGTGGAGGGGGGCAGATTCGAACTGCCGAACCCGAAGGAGCGGATTTACAGTCCGCCGCGTTTAGCCACTTCGCTACCCCTCCGCAATATATGGTTGTAAGTGGTGCCGGCAAGAGGACTTGAACCCCCAACCTACTGATTACAAGTCAGTTGCTCTACCAGTTGAGCTACACCGGCAAGTAAAGAATGAAATGGTAATGGTGGAGGATGACGGGATCGAACCGCCGACCCTCTGCTTGTAAGGCAGATGCTCTCCCAGCTGAGCTAATCCTCCGGATTTAAAATGGTGACCCGTACGGGATTCGAACCCGTGTTACCGCCGTGAAAGGGCGGTGTCTTAACCGCTTGACCAACGGGCCGATCTGTTTTGCGTTCATAGATAGATTGGGAAGCTCCCAAGCGGATTCGAACCGCTGACCTCTTCCTTACCATGGAAGTGCTCTACCTACTGAGCTATGGAAGCATATGGCTCCGCAGGTAGGACTCGAACCTACGACCGTTCGGTTAACAGCCGAATGCTCTACCACTGAGCTACTGCGGAATAATATAATGTTTCCTAAAACCCATTTAAAGATTTAAATGAATAGCCTGGCAACGTCCTACTCTCACAGGGGGAAACCCCCAACTACCATCGGCGCTGAAGAACTTAACTTCCGTGTTCGGAATGGGAACGGGTGTGACCTCTTCGCCATCACTGCCAGACTATATTCATTTTTTGAAGAATTTTCATTCCTTCAAAACTAGATAATAAGAAGGTATTTCATTTTTTTTAAAGCGTTGGTTAAGTCCTCGATCTATTAGTATCAGTCAGCTCCACATGTCGCCACGCTTCCACCTCTGACCTATCAACCTGATCATCTTTCAGGGATCTTACTAGCTTGCGCCATGGGAAATCTCATCTTGAGGGGGGCTTCATGCTTAGATGCTTTCAGCACTTATCCCGTCCGCACGTAG